>CALGTD010000197.1 GCA_937901895.1 uncultured Spartobacteria bacterium
CACTTTTTACGCGGTCATCCGCGGTTTTTACGCGGTCATCCGCACTTTTTACGCGGTCATCCGCGGTTTTTACGCGGTCACCCGCGTTTTTTACGCGGTCGCCAGCACTTTTTACGCGGTCACCCGCGCATTTTACGCGGTCACCCGCGCATTTTACGCGGTCACCCGCGGTTTTTACGCGGTCACTCGCGCATTTTACGCGGTCATCCGCACCTTTTGCGCGACGTGTCCCGGCACCCAGGGGTGCGGAGGGAGGTGCCGGAAGCGCCCCCCTCCCCTTCCGCCCGCCTTCGTCTCCCGATGGCGGAGAGAAAGATACGCACGGACCAGAATTTATGCCGTCCTCATCCCACCTTCACCCAGCGGCGCTCGCGGGCGCTGAGGGTGACGGCGTCGAGAATCTTCTGGTTCGCGAGTCCGTCGGCAAATGTGGGCTGGACGCTCTTCCGGCCGACGACCGCCGAAATGAAGTCGGCGAACGTGTTTACGAACGTGTGCTCGTATCCGACGATGTGTCCCGGCGGCCACCAGTTTGCGATGAACGGATGCGTCCCCTCGGTGGCGAGGATGTCGCGAAAGCCGCGCGCGTCGGCGGGATCGCCCTCGCGGTAGAATTTCAGCCGGTTCAGGTCCTCCATGTCGAAGAAGAGCGAGCCGGCGCTGCCGTTGATCTCGATGGTGATCTGGTTTTTGCGGCCGCGGGCGAAGCGGGTGGCCTCGAGATTGGCGAGCGCGCCGTTCTTGAACCGGCCGATCCAGCTGACGGCGTCGTCCACGGTCACCTTCCCCTTTTTCCTCGGTGCATCCGGGAGCGGACGCTCCTTGATGAAGGTCTCCTCCAGGCCGCACACCTCCTTGATCTCGCCGACGAGATACCGCGCGAGGTCGATGATATGCGCGTCGATGTCACCGTGCGCGCCGGAGCCGGCAATCTTCGACTGGAGCCTCCAGACAAGCGGGAACGAGGGATCCGCGATCCAGTCCTGCGCGTAACGGGCGCGGTAATGATAGATGCGATCGCCGAGGTCGCCGCGTTCGATCATCCGCTTCGCCAGAGCAATCGCCGGAATGCGGCGGTAATTGTGGCAGACCATGTTTGTGACGCGCGCCTTCTTCACGGCGGCGACCATTGCCTCGCACTCGGCGACATCCATCGCGAGCGGCTTCTCGCAAAGAATCGCCTTCCCGTGCCGGGCGGCTTCGATCGCGATTTCCGCATGGCTGTCGTTCGGCGTGCAGATGTCCACGACGTCGATCTCGGGGTTCGCGACCACGGCCCGCCAGTCGGTTTCGACATTCTCCCAGCCGAGCAAATCGGCCGCCGCGCGGACGGCCTTGCGATTGCGTCCGCAGATCGTGTGCAGACGGACGTCTGCCGGGAGATCGAAGAATCGCGGCGCCTGGCGCCAGCCATTCGAGTGGGCCTTGCCCATGAAGGCGTAGCCGATCATTCCGACGTTGAGAGTGCGTTTTTTCATGGAATCAGGTTTGGGAGGTTCTCGGGTGAGGTCGCCGTTCTTCATGCCACCTCCGCGCGAACGAGGCACGCGATTTTCCTCGAGGATGCGCAATCGATGGGGGCGGGATCGCACGCGGCCCGGTGGGAGCCTGAAGACTTCGATCCGAAGGATTCCCCCTCGCCTGTCGCTTGCACGGCCCGCCGGGAAACCGTATGCTGACCGTTCCTATGAAACAGACGTTGTTGGATAAAGTGTGGCAGGCGCATACGGTGCGGGAATTGGCAAACGGCCAGACCCAGCTCCTGATTGGCACGCACTTGATCCACGAGGTCACCAGCCCGCAGGCGTTCGGAATGCTGCGGGATCTCGGTCTGAAGGTGCTGATGCCGCACCGCACGTTTGCGACGGTCGATCACATCGTCCCGACCGATGAGCTTCAGGAGCCGTTTTCCGACAATCTCGCCGACGAGATGATCAAGGCGCTGCGGAAGAACTGCGAGGAGAACGGCATCACGTTTTTCGATCTGCCCACGGGCAAGCAGGGCATCGTCCACATCGTCGGCCCCGAGCAGGGCATCACGCAACCCGGCACGACGATCGCGTGCGGCGACTCGCACACGAGCACGCACGGGGCGTTCGGCGCGATCGCATTCGGCATCGGCACCTCGCAGGTGCGCGACGTGCTCGCCACGCAGACCATGGCCATCGGCAAGCCGAAGGTCCGCCGGATCGAGGTGAACGGCAAACTCCGTCCCGGAGTCTACGCCAAGGACGTCATTCTTCACATCATCCGCAAGCTCGGCGTGAACGGCGGTCTCGGCTACGCCTACGAATACGCCGGCACGACGTTCGACAATTTCACGCAGGAGGAGCGCATGACCGTCTGCAACATGTCGATCGAAGGCGGCGCGCGCGTCGGCTACGTGAATCCCGACGACACCACGTTCGAATACCTGAAAGGCCGCCCCTACGCGCCGAAGGGAGCGGATTGGGACGCGGCGGTCGAGCGCTGGCGCAGCTTTGCAAGCGATCCGGACGCGGTCTATGACGACGTTGTCGTCTTCAACGCGGAGGACATCGCCCCGACGGTCACCTGGGGAATCAACCCCGGCCAGGCCATTTTCATCGACGAGCAGGTTCCGACGCCGGAGCAACTCCCCGAGAAAGAACGCGCCACCGCCCTGGAGGCGCTCGAGCACATGCGCCTGAGATCGGGCACGCCGATCAAAGGCACGAAGGTCGATGTGGCCTTCCTCGGAAGCTGCACGAACGGCCGCCTGAGCGATCTGCAGGAAGTCGCCGGATACCTGAAAGGCCGCAAGGTCAGCCCGAATGTGAAAGCCATCGTGGTCCCCGGTTCCCAGGGAGTGTCGTCCATCGCCGAGTCGCTCGGTCTGGCGGACATCTTCCGCGAGGCCGGTTTCGAATGGCGCGGTGCCGGATGCTCGATGTGTCTCGGCATGAACCCTGACAAACTCGTCGGTGAGCAGCTCTGCGCCAGCTCCAGCAACCGCAACTTCAAGGGCCGCCAGGGCTCGCCCACCGGTCGCACGGTCCTCATGAGTCCGCTCATGGTTGCCGCCGCGGCCGTGACCGGCGAAATCGCGGACGCCCGCGAGGTCTTCGCCCTTTGTTGATTTTGAATTTCCGGATTCCGGCTTTCGGTAGGAAAGGCACGCGCGCCTGCGCAACAGGCGCGTTCGCCCTGCTTTTCGCCCCCGGGCTCCTATTTGCGGAGGCGACGCCGGAAACCGCATCCGAAAAAACGGAGTCGCGTGCCCCGCTGCTCTGGAAGATTGAAGGTGCCGGCAACAAGCCGTCGTATCTCTTCGGCACGATTCATCTCACGCGCCCGTCGATCACGAAGCTGGCTCCGCCGGTCGAGAAGGCGTTTCTGCAGGCCGATGCCGTGTTCACCGAGGTGCCGGTCGACATGGCCACCATGCTGAACGCGTCCCAACAGATGCTCCTGCCCGATGGCAAGACCCTGCGCGACCTGCTTTCCGAGGAGCAGCTTGGGAAACTTTCCGCCGAGCTTGCCGCCATGAACCCGGTATTCACGGTGGACATTTTCCTGCGATTCAAACCCTGGGCCGTTGCGGCGACGCTCTCGGTGCTCGAGGACCAGATGAAATACCCGGGCGCGCTTGCACTCGACATGCTGTTGTTCCAGCGCGCCGCCATGGCCGGAAAGGAAACGGGCGGCATCGAGACCCTCGATGAGCAACTTGGCATCTTCGAAGCATTCACTCTCGCGGAGCAGATTCAGATGCTCGACGAATCGATCGACTACATGCGCGCTGCCCGGGAGGAAGGGGTGACCGCCATCGATCGGCTCGTGGAGGTCTATCTCGCCGGAGATCTCGCCGGCATCGACGCGGAGCTGGAAAAATGGAACTCCGCCAGTAATTCCGAATTGAACGAGCGGTTCATGGAGCGTCTTCTTTACAAGCGCAACGTCCACATGGCGGAGCGCATCGAACGAATGATGCGCGAGCATCCCGATACGGGATACTTTTTCGCCATCGGCGCCGGACATCTCGGCGGCGAGCGCGGCGTCATTGCTCTGCTCGAAAAAGCCGGCCTGAAACTCACCCGCGTCGAGGAATAGATCCACTTTCAGCACTCAATCGCCCAAACCATAAACCACCATCGGTCGGGTCATCGGCTCCGCTTCCGCACCCGCCCCACCCTTTCAACCCTATGGCTCTCGCAAAAATCACCCAGGTCGCAGGCACCGCCGTTTACGTCCCCGGAGACGACATCGACACGGACCGCATCATTCCCGCGCGCTTCATGAAGTGCGTCACCTTCGACGGTCTCGGTGAGTTCGCGTTCATCGACGAACGCGTCGATCCCTCCACCGGCGAAAAACGCGAGCATCCGCTCAACGATCCGCGCTTCGCCGGCGCGAGCATCCTGCTCTCAGGCTCGAACTTCGGCTGCGGCAGCTCGCGCGAGCACGCTCCGCAGGCGCTGTATCGCTACGGTTTTCGCGCGATCCTCGCGGAAAGCTTCGCGGAAATTTTCTTCGGAAACTCCACGACGCTCGGCATGCCCTGCATGATCATGAGCCGTGAGGACATCCGCGCGGTCGCGGCCCTCGTGGAGGCAAACCCGACGGCGGAGGTCACGGTGGACGTGACCGAGTGCAAGGTCAGCATCGCCGACATGGACTTCAAGGCCGCGCTGCCCGGTCACGCGCGTGAAGCGCTCATCGGCGGTAAATGGGACGCCATCGCCGACCTGCTCGAGGGAATTCCGCAGGTCGAGACGACCGCCTCCCAGCTCCCCTACATGGTCGCGCGCTGAGTCCGCGCCCGGCTTGGTGAACCGCACCGCGATTGCCGACCGTTGCCGCGCGCGTGTCGCCGCGCTTGGCCTGGGGTCGTGCACGGTTTGCTTTCCGGACGAGGAGCCCGCCGGCGATGCGGACACGCTCTGTTTCGTCGGCCCTGCGGACAGGCGTCCTCCGGGAAGGACACTCGTCGCCACCTTCCCCGTCGAGACCACCCGACCACTTCACGAGCTGCTTTCCAGCGTTTTGCCGCTGCTCGGACGGCCGTTTCGTCCCGGCGCCATCTTCTCTCACGTCGGCAGCCGCCCCTGCTCCCGTCGCATGGGCAAAATGCCGGTCCGTTTCTGGATCAAAGACGAACTGGTCACGCCACGAATTCGCCGCGATCGCATCGTTCGCCCGATCGCTGCATGTCTTGCAACCGTCGGAGGTGTCGGTCTGCTTCCGGCAATCGGTGCGAACACTGCGTCCATCCTCACCTGCGCCGCCATCCTGCTCGCCGGCGATTTCGTCGGCGCGGCGACCGCCGCCGCATGGCTCGCCATTTTTTCCACCGTTCTTTCGGTCGCAATCGAAGCACCTGCGGGCCGGCACTTCCTCTCGGAGGATGCACGGGAATTCGTCCTCGACGAGGTCGCGGGTATGGCGGTCGCCCTCTGCTTTCTCCCCGCAGCGCCACAGCCGTGGTTGTTCGTCATCGCCTTGCTGGCGTTCCGGTTCTTCGACATTCTCAAACCGGGCATCCAATGGGTGGAAAAACTTCCGATTCCCGGCAAGGTCGCATGGGACGATGTGCTCGCCGGCCTCTACGCGGGAATCGTCGTCTTGATTGCTGCCAAGCTCGCCGGATGAATCGGAATTTCCAGGTTGCGAAACCGCCGGCTCCGCAAAACCGTGACGGGGTGAAGACGCTCCTGCTCGACGGTCTCTGGGGATCCGTCACCCGATTGCGCCTCATGCAGCGACGGCTGGCAGCCGCAGGCGTGCGGGACGTGGAGACGTTTGCCTACCGTGCCAGCGGATTCTGCTGCCTCGAAGAGGAAGGCCGACGCCTCGCGGAGCATGTCGCCGGGCTCGAGCGTCCGGTCAACCTCGTTGGTTACAGCATGGGCGGACTCGTCGTGCAGGCCGCGCGCCTCGCAAATCCTGATCTCGACATCCGCCGCGTCGCATTCATCAACACTCCGCATCGCGGATCGCTCCTCGCACACTGGCTGCCCGGAGCCGCCATTCGACAAATGCGCCCGGGTTCGAAGTTCCTTGAAAAACTCGCGTCCCTCGAGTGGTCGGTTCCCACGCTCGCGATCTGGACGCCCGGCGATCTCATGGTCGTCCCCGCGAGTAGCGCCGCATGGCCGCGCGCCACGCTCACCGCGCGCTGCCGCGTGCCCGCCCACATCTGGCCGCTTTTCTGCCCACGAACCCACGCACAACTCGCCGCATTTCTCCTCGAATGAAAGCCGCACGCCTCCACGGATTCGGCGATGCCGAATCGAATCTCCGCGTTGAATCCATCGACCTGCCCGCGCCCGGCCCCGGCGAGATCCAGCTCGAGATGCTGCGGGCCTCCATCAATCCCGCCGACCTCAACGTCATCGCCGGCACCTACGGAGAACTGCCCGCCCTGCCGGCGACGATCGGAAACGAAGGCGTCGGCCGGGTGATTGCCATCGGCGACGGCGTGGAAGACTTTCACATCGGTGACATGGCGGTGGGATTGCGTCCCGGTGCCTGGTGCAGTCACCGAAACCTCTCCACATCGGACGCGGTCCGCCTGCCGGTCGACATTGATCCCGTCCAGGCCGCCATGATTGCGGTGAATCCACCCACCGCCCTCGCGATGCTCACCACGATCGTCCCGCTCAACGAGGGCGACTGGGTCGTTCAAAACGCCGCAAACTCGGGCGTCGGCCGTTGCGTCATCCAGCTCGCGCGGCACCTTGGATTGCGCACGCTCAATGTCGTCCGCCGCCCCGAGCTCGTGGACGAGCTGCTCGCAATCGGCGCAGATCGCGTTGTCACCGAGGACACCGACTTTCGGAAAACGGCGGAGTCCCTGACCGACGGCCGCTTCGCGAAACTCGCGCTGAACGCTGTCGGAGGCGCAAGCGCGCTGAACCTCGCCAATGCCCTCGCCCCGCGCGGCGTTCACGTCACCTACGGCGCGATGGGACTTCAGCCGGTAAAAATCCCGAACGGACTGCTGATCTTCCGACAGCTCCAGTTTCGCGGCTTCTGGCTGCGACGCTGGTTTCAGGAGGCATCCGCCGCGGAGAAGAACTCCGCTTTCGAGCAGATCGCTGG
Source organism: uncultured Spartobacteria bacterium (assembly GCA_937901895.1). GTDB lineage: Bacteria > Verrucomicrobiota > Verrucomicrobiia > Chthoniobacterales > JAATET01 > JAATET01. Next base: position 7,063 of record CALGTD010000197.1, read on the forward strand.
TCGCATCGCAGACGGCACGCTGCGCGTGCCGGTGCATGCCGTCCACCCACTGCAAGATGTTCACGAGGCCCTGCGCGCCGCTGCGACGGATCGCCGCAGCGGAAAGGTGCTTCTGGATCTGCAGGCGGAATAGCGCGGGCAATTTGCCCGCGCCCCGGCCGCACTTAGGCCGCCCCGCGACCGGCCTGGCGAAGCGCCTCCGTTTCGAGAACCTCGCGACGGATGCTCTTGCCGGTCACCTTCTGCCACCACAGCACGATCGGCGCGGCCACGAAGATCGACGAGAACGTTCCAATCACGACACCCGCGAAAATCACAAACGCGAAGTCACGCAGCACGGTGCCGCCGAAGAAATAAAGCGCGGCAACCGAAAGCAACGTCGAGCCACCCGTGAGGATCGTTCGGCCGAGGGTTTCGTTGATCGCAACATTCATGAGCTTCTCGATCGACCCGCCCTCACCGCTCGCAAGGGACTCTCGAATGCGGTCGAAGACAACGATCGTGTCGTTGATCGAATAGCCCGCCACCGTGAGGATCGCGCCGACCATCACCAGCGAGAACTCGCCTCCGATGAGCGCGAACAAGCCGATCGTGAGGACGACGTCATGCAGCACACCCACGACGGACGCGATCGCAAACGCGAACTCAAACCGCACCGTAACGTAGATCAGAATGCCGACCATTCCTAGGAAGAGCGCCCACAGCGAACGCTTCGCAAATTCCGCACCGATCCTGGCACCCACGGCCTCCTCCGAGGCAACCGTCAGGTCCCGGTCGGGAAACGCCTCCTGAAGCTTGTCGAAAATTCCCGCCGCCGTCCCTTCCGGGCTGCGGATCGTCAGCATTTCCTGGATGCCTTCGCGCTCCATCTGGAAGACCGCCTCGGATCCCAGTCCCATCTTTTCCGCAGCCTGCCGCGCCTCCGCGACCGTGATGGGAACCTTGGAGTTCACCACCATCACGTCACCGCCGCGGAAGTCGATGCCCAGATTCTTCTCGCCGCGAATGGCGACCACGGCGACCGATCCCACCAAAAGCGCCCCGGCTATGCACAGCGCCACGCGTCGCTTGCCAAGGAAGTCGAAATGCCGCTTGGGAATGATGTCCAGCATCGACATCTTCCGCAGCGCACCCTTCTCGACGAGCCAGCGGAACGCCGTGCGGGTGAACAGGAGCGCCGAGAACATCGACGCGACAATGCCGAGGGTCAGCGTGATGGCAAAACCCTTCACGGAGCCGGTGGACTCGATGAAAAGAATCACCGACGTGATGAGCGTGGTGACGTTGGCGTCGAAGATCGCGCTGAAGGCCTTCTCGTAGGCGCCATTCAGCGCGGCGGCCAGCGACTTGCCGGCGGCCATTTCCTCCCGCAGGCGCTCGTAAATGAGCACGTTTGCATCCACGGCCATGCCGATGGTCAGGATGATGCCCGCGATACCCGGAAGCGTGAGGACGAATCCGAACATCGCCATCATGCCCAAAAGCAGAACGAAATTCACGATCAGGCCGGCGAGGGCGATGAACCCTGCGAGGCGGTAGTAAACGATCACGAACACGAAGACGAGAGCGAGACCGGTCAGCCCCGCGAGCACGCCGCTCTTGATGGAATCCTGACCGAGCGAGGCGGAGGCGCTCCGCGTTTCCTCGATCTGCACCGGGACGCGCAGCGGATTTTCCAGCGCGCTCGCGAGATCCCTCGCCTCCTTCTCCGTGTAGTTGCCGGTGATCTGTGCCCGTCCGTTGAAATGCGCCGTCTGCAGCGTCGGGGCCGTCAACACTTCACCGTCGAGAATGATCGCCAGGTTTTTGCCGACATTGGGCGCGGCGAGGTTGTCAAAAAGCTTCGCGCCCTCCGCATCGAACTCGAGGCTCACCCCGTAACCGGTCTGATCGAAATAGGCCCACGCGCGCTTGACGTGCTCCCCGCTGAAGTCGGCGCGCTTGTTGGTCACAATCATCGTCGGAGGACCGTCCGGATCGGCCGGATTCTTCATCGGACGCGCCATCTTGCCCGGGGGCATGATGGCCTGGCCGGCCTCGACCTGCGCGAGAATGGCGGGGCTGTTTGGCTCCACGATCGCAAACTCGAGCTTCGCGACACGCTGGAGCTGCTCCTGCGCCTGCCTCATCTCCTCGCCGCCGATGCCCGCGATCTGCACGAGAATGCGGTCCTCGCCGTAGGGGGCGATGTCCGGCTCGGAAACGCCGAGCGAGTCCACACGCTTGCGGATGACCTCCACCGCCTGATCGAGCAGATCCGGGGTGATTGGCCGGTCGTCCTCGCGAACCAGCCGGATCATAAAGGACGTGCCGCCTTTGAGGTCAAGGCCGAGACGGATGCGCTTGTCGAGCGGCGTGAATTGCTCCACGCAAAACGCCACAAGAAGCACCGTGAGCACAAGGCCCAGCCAGCGTTTGCGGGCGGGGATTTCGGTCGCAAAATACCAGCCGAAAAGAATCAGCAGCAGCAGTCCGTAGGCAAATACAATGGCAGGAGACATAACAAAATGAATCGGCGTCCGGACCGCGTGTCGGCCGGGATCGGACGAGCGGAGCAGCATAGGCAACGACGTCCGCCTGTCCAAGAAAATCACGCCTCGGAGACGGCCGATTTCCTATGACGGGCAAGGCTGGGTTCCCCCTTTGACTTGGCGTCTGATCGCGTTATTCGTCTGCCCATGCACAAACTCGCGCTAACCTGTCTGTTCTCCCTTCCCCTGGTTTTTGGCGCTTCCGCCCAGGATAGCCCCACACCACCGCCCGCTGCTGCGGCAGCTCCAGGGCCGAACCAGCCGCTGAAGGAACAACAGGAAAAACTCACGCTCGAGAACGGCATCGCCAAGCAAAAGCTCGAGCAGGAACTCGCCGATCTCCAGGCCGAGAAGCAGCGGCTCGAACTCGAAGCCGCAACCATCACGAAGAAACTGGAACTTGACCAGGTGAAGCGGAAGGCCGCTCTCGAGGCGGAGCTGGCGGACATTCGGGTCGAACTCGATAAGCTGAAGGCGAAAAACGAGCTCGCCGCTGCGAAGCTGGCGGAGAAGCAGAGCGAGCTTCAGCTGAAGGACCAGGAGGTGCAGCTGCGCATGAAGGAACTGCAGCTCGAAAAGACGGAGTTCGACATCCAGGTGGCGAAGTTCAGCGCCGAGATCGATCTCTGGGAGAAGCGCGGCGACTGGAAAAACCGGGTCAATCGCGAGATCCAATACACGGAGGAGCCGTTGAAGGACGGCGTCCTGACCATCTCCGACCGGCGCATTCCGCTGAACGGGCCCATTACGATGGAAACCGCCGACTACATCTGCGAGCGGATCGACTACTTCAACAACCAGAACCCGACGTATCCGATCTTCATCGTCATCGACAGCTCCCCCGGCGGATCCGTGATGGCCGGCTATCGCATTCTGAAGGCGATGGAAGGCAGCCCGGCCCCGGTTTACACGGTCGTGAAATCCTTCGCCGCGAGCATGGCCGCGGGCATCACCACGCTCGCGAAGCGATCCTTCGCATATCCGAACGCAATCATCCTTCACCACCAGCTCTCGTCCGGAAACTTCGGCAACCTCACGGTGCAACAGGAGGCCGTTCGCAACATGGAGGAATGGTGGCGCCGTCTCGCGACACCCGTGGCAAACAAAATGGGCGTCCCCCTCGATGAGTTCGTCAAACAGATGTATGCGAACACCTCGACCGGCGATTGGAAGGAATTCGCCGACCGCGCGAAGGAGCTCAAGTGGGTGGACGAGATCGTGGAGACGATCCGCGAGGAGTCTCTCGTGAAGAACCCGGACATCGCCGACGCGACTCCGCAACGCCAGCCAACCTCCCCCTACCTCTCGGAGCAAACGGACTCCGAGGGAAACCGCTATCAGCTTCTTCCCCGGCTGAATCCGCTGGACTGCTACTACCTCTACAACCCGGACGGTTACTACCGCACGGAGAAGTAACGCAACATGTTACGGCGCCGGAAGCAGTGGGTCGCGGCCCATGCCGACCGGCGCCTTTCGAGAAAATCAGGCCGGTTTTTCGCCGGTTTCCTTGCCGTCGCGGATGACGGTAACAATGCTGCCGCGGTCGAACTCGATCTTCACGTTGTCCGCCACGCGCACAAGGACCGTCTTGTCCTTCACGTTCGTGATCGTGCCGTGGATTCCCGCATTCGTCACAACCTGATCGCCGGTCTGCAGCGAGGCGACCAGCTTCTGATGCTCCTTCTGCCGCTTCTGCTGCGGGCGGATCAGCAGGAAGTAAAAGATGATGAAAATGAAGATCATCGGCACGAGGCCGCCGAACGCTCCAAGGGGGGAAGCTTGAGGAATGGGCGTGGCCTCCGGTGCCTGGGCGAGGAAAAGAAAATCGGCAAAATTCATAGACGAGCGCTCAAGCTAGGAAGCCGGCGGGTGCGAGTCCACGAAAAATCCCGCCTCAGTCCGCAAGCGGAGCCGACAACACCAGGACGTTGCTGGGAATCACCTGCAGCAGCCAGTCCAGATGCGTGGGATGGAACCGCAGGCCATCCCCGCGACTTGCAGCTCCTATCAGGAGATCCACCTCCGACTGCTGCACGAAATCACAGATCGCAAACCCGGTTGTGGACCGCAGCAACTGGCAATCGACTTCGCCTTCGAACCCCTCCGCGCGGTCGACGATCGACATCAATCGATCCTCATCCGGCGCTTCGAACTCCCCGATCGCGGAAGCCCGCGCCTCGTCGAAGGGGGTGACAACGCCAAGAAAGACCATCTCCTCCGCGCCAAAGGCGGTAGCGATCCTGCAGGCGCGATTCAGCAGCCCGACCGAGGGTTCATTCAAATCGACCGCGACCGCCACGCGGCGGCAGGGAACCTCCTCCTCCCGCGGCTGCGGCACGAGCAGCAGGTCGCAGCCCGCCCGCTGCAGCAGCTCGCGGGCGACGCCGCCCACGAAGTTGCGGTGCTCGACCTCCCGCTCCATTGCGCCCGCCACGAGCAGGTCGATGTCTCCGCTGGCGCATGCGGACAGGATTCCGTCCGCCGGCGTCTCCGCAGCCGACCACAGAATCGGCGTGTCCGCTGGCCGGCCGATGGACGCGAACGCCCTGCGAAATTCCTGCGCGCCCTGCGGGGTTTCCCCCGCTGCATGGATCACGCAAAATTCCGCGCCGCCACGACGTGCCGCGCGGCTTGCCTCCGCAAGCACCGGGAGAAACCGGGGCGAGAAGGTGGACGCCACCCCGAGTCGTCGATACAAGCCGTCCATCGCGGGCAATTCTAGGCGGTCGCGGGCGGTCGTCATCCGATTTTTCGTAAGGACGACCCCCGATATTTTCGGTCTAGACGCCCGAGGATTCGAACCTCCGCGCCGCGCTCTGACGGAGGGCGATCGAGCGGTTGATCGCGTTCAAATAGGCCCGGGCACTGGCCTCGACGACATCGGTCGCCGCACCCTTGCCGGTGACCAGCTCTCCGTCGCCGAAGTCGATCTTCACGGTCACCTCGCCGAGCGAATCGCGCCCCTGCGTTACCGCTTCGACATGATACGACGCCAGCGTTCCCTTCTTCTCGACGATGCGGTCGATCGCCTGCATCGCCGCATCCACCGCACCGTTGCCGGGGCTGGAATCCTGATGCACGTCGTCGCCCTTCTTCAACCGCACGGTCGCGGTCGGCACGGTCGTCGAGCCGGAGGTGACGTGAATGTAATCCAGGGAAAAGGTCTCGCCGGCATTGCCGATCGAATCGTCCACGAGCGCGCTCAGGTCGTCGTCGTAAACGAACTTCTTCTTGTCTCCGATTTCCTTGAACCGCGTGAACACGGCATCGATCTCGGCATCGGTCAGTCGGAAGCCCAGATGTTCCAGTCGCGCAGCCATCGCGTGGCGGCCGCTGTGCTTCGTGAGCGGCAGCTCCGTGCCCCCCCAGCCCACCTCGGCCGGATCCATGATCTCGTAGGTCTCGCGCTTCTTCAGGATGCCGTCCTGGTGGATGCCCGAGCTGTGCGCGAAGGCATTCTCGCCGACGATCGCCTTGCTCCGAGCGACCTGCAGACCGCTCATCCTGGCGATCAGACGCGAGGTTTTCAGGATCTCGGTCGTCACGATTCCCGTTTCGACACCGCCGAAGTAGTCCCCGCGGGTGCGAATCGCCATGACGACCTCCTCGAGCGCGCAGTTTCCGGCACGTTCGCCAATGCCGTTGAACGTTCCCTCAACCTGGCGCGCGCCGGCCTTGATCGCCGCCAGCGAGTTTGCGACCGCAAGGCCCAGATCGTCGTGGCAATGAACGCTGATGACCGCATCGTCGATGTTGCGAACGTTCGAACGCAGATACGTGATCAGCGACGCATACTGCTCGGGCACCGCGTAGCCGACCGTGTCGGGAATGTTCACCGTCGTCGCGCCGGCTTCGATCGCAGCCTGCACGACCTGCGCGAGAAATTCCGGCTCGGTGCGGGAAGCGTCTTCGGGCGAAAACTCGACATCCTTCACCAGCGCCTTCGCGCGCTTCACGCCTTCGACGGCCATGCGGATGATTTCCTCCTCGGCCTTCTTCAGTTTGAACTCGCGATGGATCGCCGAGGTGGCCAGGAAGACGTGGATGCGTCCGCGCTCGCCCGCCGGTTTGATGGCCGCGCCGGCGGCATCAATGTCCTTCGCCACACAGCGCGCGAGCCCGCAGATCACCGGCCCCTTCACTTCCGTGGCGATCTTTTGAACCGCTTCGAAATCGCCGTCGCTGATCACCGGAAATCCGGCCTCGATCACATCGACATTCAAACGGGCGAGCTGGCGCGCGACCTCCATCTTCTCGCGCAGATTCATGGATGCGCCGGGGCACTGCTCGCCGTCGCGCAGGGTGGTATCGAAAATGACTACTTTGTCGGACATGACTGGAATTCGTTTTTTCCGGCGGAGGGAAAAGGATTGCGGCAAACACCGCGCCGCCAGAGTCGCAGTTATGCCGGGGGATTAAAGCGAAAGAAGGGTAAGTCGGCTCGGGAGCAACCCGAGTCGAAGCGCGAGAAGAGACGTGCGCGCGGCTTTGACCATGGATTTTCTCTTATCACACGCGCCCGTGGTTGCAACCCTCAAAGAGGCGGCCACCTTCTCCGGTCGTCTGTCAAACCCCCTTCGTCCTGGGATCCCAGATGAACTTGTGCAGTTGGAGTTGGAAGCGGACGGGCAGTTTGTCCTCGAGCATCCATTCGACAATGTTCCGCGGATCGATCTTTCCGAAGACCGGGCTCAGGAGCACGGCGTTCACGCGTTCCGCCAGCCGATGCTCACGAATCTGCGTGCGCGCCCACTCGTAATCCTCGCGGGAACCAAGCACGAACTTCACCTCGTCACGCTTCGCGAGGTGCGGGATGTTTTCAAAGCGGTTTCGCGCGCACTCTCCGCTCGAGGGCGTCTTCAGATCCATGATCCGGTGCACCCTTGGATCGATCTGCGAAATGTCGTGCGCGCCACTCGTCTCGATGAGCACCGTGCGGCCGGCGTCGCAGAGCTTCGCCATCAGTGGCAGCACGTTTTTTTGCAGCAGGGGCTCCCCGCCGGTGATCTCGACGAGGGGACAATCGATCGCCAGGACCTCGGCCAGCACGTCATCGACCGGGCGCTTCGTGCCGGCGTAAAACGCGTATTCGGTATCGCAATAACTGCAGCGAAGGTCGCAAAACGTCAGCCGCACGAACACGCAGGGAAGTCCCGCCCAGGTGCTCTCGCCCTGAATGGACGTGTAGATTTCGTTGACGGTGAGATTCACGCGCGAAGCTTCGCCTGAAGATTTTCCAATGCAACCTGTCGTGCTCTCGCGCGGACATGACGCGCGTGAATCTCCGCGTCGGGCAGAACCGCGGCGCCGGGTTTCGGCTGCGGCGGCGGTGCTCCCAGCAACTCGAGACCGTAAACCGCCGCACCGCGCAACGAAGCCTCCGTTTCCGGATTCGCATGAACCGGTTGCCCGAGCACATTCGCAAGCCGTCGCAGCGAGGAACGGGTCTTCATGCCACCGCCCGACACGATCCATTTGGGAGGAGCACCCCTTCTCGAACGCGCAATTTCCTCCGCGATTGCGGCGAGGCGATAATGGAAGCCCTCGATGACCGCCTGCAAAATATCGAGCGCCGTCGTGTCCTGGCGCAGACCGAAAATGACCCCCGTATCCTCTTCGTTCCAACGTGGCGCGCGCTCGGCCGTCCAGAATGGCAGCACCGTCAGCCCGTGGTCCGGCGTCAGACGCCGCGCCAGAACCTTCTCGATCCGGGCGGGATCCGACGGGAGGTTCAACTCGCGCCGACACCAGGCAAAAAGATTTCCGGCATTGCTCACCGCGCCGCCAACAAGAAATCGCTTCGAGTCCACGCGATAGGCAAACAGCCCAAACGGCGCCCTGGCGACGCGTCCCTCACGCATCACCCGCAGCGCCGCACTCGTGCCGACATTGATCGCCGCAAGCCCGTCCGAGCACGCTCCGGACCCCAGATTGCTTGCCGCACCGTCGCCGATCGCAGGGAACCACGGCACGCCGTTCCAGTCCGTCGGCGCATTCGAAACCGGCAGCAATTTCTCCGGTCCGATCCCGCAGGCATCGAGCATTCGCCCGCTCCAGCGCAATTTCGAGGGATCGAACAATCCCGTTCCCGTGGCCATCCCAATCGCACAGGTGGCGGAGCCGGTCAGCTTCCACTGCAGCCACTCCGCCGGAGAAATCCATTTCGCAACCCGGCGAAACAGGGCGCGATCGGTCCGGCGCAGCCATCGAAGCTTCGCCGGCCAGAACGACGCACGGAGCATGCAGCCGGTTTCCGCATGCACCTCCCGCTCGTCGAACTCCGCACGCAGCGCGGCGGCATCCTCCCGGCAGCGCGAGTCGGCCCACGTGTAGATGGGGGTCAGCGGATTTCCCGCGGCATCCACACCGAGCAGGCTGTGCCAGAAGCACGAGCCGGCGACGGCGCGAATCCCCGGCCGTCGCGCCTCCCGCAGGCAGTCGGAGGTCGCGGCGAGGAGGTCCGCCGGGGCGATCTCGGCCTTTCCGGATTTGTCGGTGCGCAAAACTCCGGCGCGCTGGACAAATGTTCCGGCAATCCGTCGGCCGCGAAAATCAAAGCATGCCGCACGGACCGACGACGTCCCGTTGTCGAGGGCGAGAACGGCTCCGCTCACTTCGCCTTCCCGACCAGTCGCCCGACCGCCATTTTCCAGAACTTCCGCATCGTCTCCACAGTTTCCACGTCCGCGAGTTTGCGATGCAGAATGGTGATCCGGCAACGACCTTCCTCAATCTCCTCGATGGACACTTCGAGATCCGATCCATCGCGGCTCCACGTTCCGCTCACCGCACGACCCGGATCCCGCATCGTCACTTCGAAATCCCGCTTGCGAAGCCATGTGCCGCGGGCGCCGTCGTCCGCCCACATGCGATAGACAGTCTCCGCCGGCAAATCGACCGTGCACGTCACGCTCGCGTGGAAACCGTCCTCCGTGCCGGTTGCCGGCCGCCGGCCGATGAAGCGCTCGAAGGCATCCGCGATTGATTGCTGCCACCACGACGGCACTCCGTGCTCATCCCGGAGCACGCTGACGATTTCGGAATGGGAGAGATCTCCCATTCCCGCCGACTCCATCAGACCAAACCACTCTCGCCAGGACCTTCCTGTCGCCTGGAGCACCGCCTCGTCGCTGATCGATGGTTTGAAATTCACGCCCGTAAAGGCAAAGGCGCACATTACCAGCATCCTGGCCCCGCTGAAAACTGGATTGTCGGCCGGCACCCCCTGGATAGACTTGTCGTTTCCTGAAATGACCTTGCGCGACACCCAAAACGAGCCCGACGCCCGCCAGCTTCCGATCGATCGCGTGGGGGTGAAGGCGCTGCGCTACCCGATTCAGGTGCGTGACAAGGACCACGCGACCCAGAGCACCGTCGCCACCGTCCAGCTCACCGTCGACCTTCCCCACCACTACAAGGGGACCCACATGAGCCGGTTCATCGAGGTGCTGAATTCCCACGGTCCCATTCTTCACGTCGACAACATCCGCGACATTCTGGAGCAGCTCACCCGCCGGCTCGACTCCGACTGCGCGCATGTCGATTTCGAGTTTCCGTTCTTTCTCGAAAAGAAGGCACCGGTCACCGGCGCCGCGGGCCTGATCGATTACACCGCGAAGTTCAGCGCCACGCTGGACACCCGAAAGTCCGAGGACGGTGCGGGCACAATGGATTTCGTGCTCACGGTAATCGTGCCGGTTACGACGCTGTGTCCCTGCTCGAAGGCGATCAGTGCCTCAGGGGCGCACAACCAGCGGGGCCACGTCACCCTTGCCGTGCGGTTCGGAAAACCGATCTGGATCGAGGATCTGATCCGGCTCGTCGAGGACAGCGCCAGTTGCGAACTCTACAGCCTGCTGAAGCGTCCGGACGAAAAGGCGGTCACCGAACGCGCCTACGACAATCCGGTATTTGTCGAGGATCTCGTGCGCGAGGTGGCCCTGCGTTGCGAGGGCGATCCAAACATCCTCTGGTATCGCGTGGAGGCGGAAAACTTCGAATCGATCCACAACCACAACGCCTACGCGTTGATCGAGAAGGATCCATCCCGAAAGGGGTGAGCCTTACATCGAGCCGGCGCCCGAATGCCGGGCCCGGCGTCCGGCGGCACGCGCACCTTCGATCATGAGGCAGATCTCGCCCTTGGGAGGATGCGAGTCGAAATGGGCCGCCAGCTCGGCGGGCAGCCCACGTCGGTATTCCTCGAACTTTTTCGAAAGCTCCCGCGCAACGCAGACCTGACGATCCGGAGCGATCTCCGCCAGCGCCGAGAGCGATTTCACAAGCCGGTGTGGCGATTCGTAAAACACCGAGGTTTCGTCACGGGCAATGGCCGCGGCAAGGAGAGTCGCCCGCTGGCCGGATTTGACGGGCAGAAACCCTCCGTAGTGAAATGAAGAGGCATCGAGCCCGCTGCCGACGATCGCGGTGACCGCGGCGCATGGGCCCGGCAGGACCGTGAACTCGAGCCCGGCATCAATGCAGGCGCGCACCAGGCGCGCGCCGGGATCCGAAATGCCGGGCATCCCGGCATCCGTGATCAACGCGACGGCAGCCCCCTCACGCAGACGCTCCAGCAACTCGGCCGTCCGCGTGGCTTCATTGTGCTCGTGAAAGCTTACCATCGGCCGCGAGATGCCATGATGCTTGAGCAGAAGGCCGGAGTGCCGCGTGTCCTCCGCCGCAATGAGATCGGCACTGCGCAAGGTCTCGATCGCGCGCAGCGTGATGTCTGCGAGATTCCCGATGGGGGTGGGCACGACCGAGAGCATTCCGGATTCTCCGCTGCGGACTCCCGTCGTGGCAAGAACGCCCGTCACACTGGCAGCGCCGCGCGGGGAGGCAAAAGGGATCAGAATCCTTCCGCGATCTCGCCGACGAGCTTCACCGCGATTTCCTCGATCGCGTTGACGATGGCCTGGCGTTCGTCGGTCTGAAGATCGGCATTGATGAAGAAGGAGGTGTCCGCATGGACCGTCCCCTGCGTGATCGTGCGACCGGTGACGCGGTCGACGAGTTCATACTGGACGCTCAACTTCAGACTGAACTCGCGGGTCGCGAGGACGTTGTTGAGCACCGCACGGGCCTGGCGGCGTTTTGCCTCGTCGAGCGTGCAATAAAGGATCGCGTCCGCGCGGTCGTCCGAGACGATCTCGTAGGTGCCGTCCTGCTGGAATTGCTTGATCGTGGCATCCGCCATGAGCACCTCGATCCGCGGCTCGTAGGTCTTGTTCTTGAACGTGGGGACCGCGATCTTCGTGACGTTTTGCAGGAGCGCGGGCTTTGCGGACCCGAGATGATATCCGCAACCGGCGAGGACGGTCAGCAGGCAGCAGGCAAGGGCGATTGCGGCGGTTCTCATTCGGTGGGAAGGGGTGGCTCGACCGCCGGAAGCGGCTGCACGTCGTCCACGGATGTGCGCATCTGCGGTCCCGAGGAAATGGGCAGCTCGTCAGGCACGATGTCGCGTTTCGGCGGGCCGGCGTAATCCGCGAGCGCGGAGGTCTCGACCTGCGCCTGCAACCTGCGCCGGAGCGCGGCTTTCTCACCGGTTTCCGCGCGGACCGGGCCGGGATTCACGACATCGTCACCGTATTCGGCGCGAAGTTCCTCCACACGGGCGCGGGCGATTTCGGCTTCCTTGCTCTGCGGCTGCCGGCGAATGACATCGTTGTAATAGGTGACCGCCGCCTTGAGGTCCTTGTGGAAATCGTAGAACCGGGCGATGCGCATGACGTCCTCCGCCTCCGCTCCGCCGAGGCGGGCGAGGTTTTCACGGGCCTGCGGCGCCTTCTCGCTGTTCGGATATTCGATGAGGAAGTCCTCGAACGTATTGCGCGCGGTGACGAGGGCCGACAAATCCTGCGACTGCTGGGCGAACCCGATTCGCAGATACACGTAGCCGATCTGGTAGAGCGCGTCGTCGCAGACATCGCTGCGCGGATAGGTGTCGAGCACCTTCTGGTAGGCCTTGATCGCCTCGAAAGGCTGACTCTGTTTTTCGTAGGCAAGGCCCAGATTGAACTGCGCCACGGGCGCGTATTTGCTGAACGGCGCGTTCGCCAGGATCTCCGCATACATCTCCTGCGCACGCTTGGCAGACCCGCCGACGGGAATGCCGAAAAACTTCTGCTGGCGCTCGCCCTCGAGATACTGGTTGGCGATCGAAACCTGCGCGGCGACGGCACGTTCGAAATTCGGCGTGTCGGGATAGCGCGTGAGCAACGCCTGATAGGCGTTGAAGGCGCGGGACAGATCACCGCGTGCCTCGAGCAGCTCGGCAAGCCGGTATTGCGCGTTCGCCGCCTCGGGCGCGAGCGGGTATTTTTTCAGCGCCGATCGATAGATCTCGATCGCGCGAAGATGGTTGCCGGACTCGTCGGCGGCACGTCCCTCCGCGTAGAGCGCGGAAGCCGCCGCTGCGTCGGCCGGAACGGCGGCTGCGGGGGCGGGCTGGGCGGAGGTCGTTCCGACAGCGGCAAACAGGCAACAGGCCGCAACGCCAATGCCCCGGATGATTGCAAGGCCCGGAGTGCCGGTAACGCGGAACATGAGGGACGAAAACGTATTGGGAGCAGCCGGGAGCGTCAAGGCACGAAGGCCGGACATCAGGCAACCGGCGGGCGGTCCCAACAAGGGAACCGCTTGCCGCCGGTCGTCAGGCACTCCTCCACAGGATCCGGCCCGTCCCGCTCGATCATTCCTCCATGCGGACGAACGATCGGGCGAACGGCGAATCCGGAGGAAGATCGGCAACTATTCCTCGGCCGACTTCTTCTTCGCTGCGGGCTTCTTTTTCGCGGCGGATTCCTCGGCCGGCTTGTCGGCGGTCTTCTTCGCAGCGGGAGCCTTCTTCGCCGTCTTCTTCTCGGCGGCGGGAGCGGTTTCCTCGCTGGTCTCGACGACGGTGTCCACCCACTCGATGTAGGCCATCGGGGCGGAGTCGCTCTGACGTGGCCCGAGCTTCACGATGCGGGTGTAGCCACCGTTGCGGTTCGCGGCACGCGGCGCGATCTCCTCGAACAGTTTCTTCACGGCATCCTTCTGGCGAAGGTAGGAAACGGCGAGCCGGCGTGCGTGGAGGTCTCCGCGCTTGCCGAGCGTGAGCATCTTCTCCGCGAACGGACGGACCGCCTTGGCCTTCGCCAGCGTCGTCTTGATGCGCTGATGCACGATCAGGCTCACGACCTGGTTGGCGAGCAGCGCGTCGCGATGCGCCGTGGTGCGGCCGAGTTTGACGGTTTTCTTGCGGTGTCTCATGGAATGAAGGGGCTGGACGTTTAGGACTGGGAGTCGGCGGGCAGGTCGATGAGACCGGGCTCGAACTTCATGCCGAGGCCGAGACCGAGCTGGGTGAGCTTGTCCTTGATCTCGTTGAGCGACTTCTTGCCGAAGTTGCGATACTTGAGCATCTCGGCCTCGCTCTTCATCGCGAGCTGGCCGACCGTGGTGATGTTCGCGTTGTTGAGGCAGTTTGCCGCGCGGACTGACAGCTCGATCTCGTTGACGCTCATGTTGAGCAGCTTCTTGAGGCGGCTGTTCTCCTGGCTGACCTCCTGCGGCGTCTCGTCGAACTCGACCTGCGAGTCGTCGTAATTCACGAACACGTCGAGGTGCTTGCGGAGAATCGCGGATGCCTGGAGCAGGGCGGCGTCCGGAGTGATGCGGCCGTCCGTCCAGATCTCGAGCACGAGCTTGTCGTAGTCGGTGCGCTGGCCGACGCGGGTCTGCTCGACGGCGTATTTCACGCGGGTGACGGGCGAGAAGATCGAGTCGATCGCGATCACGCCGATCGGCATGTCAGGGCGCTTGTTCTCGTCGCCGGTGGCGAATCCACGGCCGACGCGAACCTCGAACTCCGCCTCGAACTTCTGCTTCCGGTCGAGCGTGCAGATGTGCTGATCGGGGTTGAGGACCTCGACCTGGTTGCTCGGGGTGATGTCCCCGGCGGTGACGTCGCCCTCCTTGTTCACGGAGAGGGTGAGGTTGCGGATGTCGCCGCCTTCGTGCGCCTTGAGCTTGACCTTCTTGAGGTTGAGAATGATGTCCACCACGTCCTCGACGACACCGGGCAGGCTGGTGAACTCGTGAGGAGCCCCGTCGATCTTCACCGAGGTGATCGCGGCACCCTCGAGCGAGGACAGGAGCACGCGACGAAGGGAGTTTCCGATCGTGTGTCCGTAGCCGGCTTCGAAGGGCTCGGCGACGAACTTTGCGTAGGTGTCGGTGGCGGTGGCCTCGTCCCGCGCAAGGGACTTCGGCATTTCAAAACGTCCGAGACGAACTGGCATGGTGGTTGTCGATTGGCGATTTCCGATTTTGATCCGGGAATCCCGATCCCGCCCGGGAGGCGGACCGAGATTCGAGGTTCGAAACTCGAAATTCATTCACCGGGTTCCCCCTGGCGCGAATGGCGGAACGTCGAGGACGCCCACCCAGGGACCAACGGCGAAGCATTTTTTTAGGTTTCGCGCGAGCCGGAAACACTGCCCCATCCCCTCCCAACCGTAAAGATTTTTTTTCGCCTCCTGAAACGCGACCTCAGAGAGCCTCGATCACGACGGCCGTCGTATTGTCCCGCCCCGACTGCTCCACCGCCGCCATCACGAGATCCCTCGCGGGATTCTCCGGACGTTCGTCCAGAGTTCGGGCAATCTGGGCATCGAACAACCCGTCCACCACCCCATCGGAGCAGATCAGAAAACGATCGCCGGGTTCGACCGCGACCGCGCCGACCTGCGGAGTGACAAACTGATGTCCCGCGCCCAGCGCCCGCTGAATCGAAAACCGCCCCGGATGCGTCCGTGCCTCGCGCTCGTTGATTTTTCCATTCCGGAACAGCCAGCCGACATAGGTGTCGTCCTCGGTGATCTGCCGGAGGCCGCCCGCCGCAGGAAGGTAGTAGATCCGGCTGTCGCCGATATGCGCGAAATACATCCACCCCGGGCGGAACCAGCACAGGCTCAGCGTCGTGCCCATGCCCTGGCATTCCTCGTAGCTGCCTCCCAGGAACAACAGCGCGCGGTGGATTTCCTGATAAAGCTCGCTGAGCACGTCCTGAAAATCCGTCCCCCACCCCTCGGCGGAATGCCGGAACGACCGCGGCAGCAGTTTGGTGATCTTTTCCACCGCGATCCGGCTGGCAAACTCGCCCGCCTGCGCGCCACCCATTCCGTCGCTCACAGCAAACAGAAGGTCCGCCTCCTCCAGCGTCGCATCGCCAATGCGGCCCAGAAAATTCACCTCCCGCGCGTCGAAGCGCAGGCAGAGAAACGAGTCCTCGTTGTTGGGCCGGACGCGGCCCCGGTCGGTCCAGCCGAACCATCTCAGCGCCCCCGGGGGCGGCGGCGCATCAGGTCTGGGTTCCATTCTTCTCAAACCCGGGCAGGATCTCCGCAAATTCGAAATCGATCAGACAAAACCGTCCGTCCGACTGGCGATACGTCACGTTGCGCATCTCGGGATCGTCGTGCCTCACGCCATAAGTCTCCAGCTCCGCAAACAGCTCGCGCCGGCGGTCATCGTCGAGGTGGTCGACGCGGGAACCGCAGCTGGTGGTCACGATCTTCAACGACTCGGGATGCACCTCGAGCAGCCGCGGCACGAACGGGCAGTTCATCGCCTCGAGATGTCGAAGAATGCGCACTTCGTTCGTGAATCGTTCCTCCGCCTTCGGTCCGCGGAAGATCTTGTGAACCCTCCCGTCGTATCCCATGCGCACGCTCGCGCGCAGCGTGTCCTTCAACTCCTGCATCAGAGAGGGAGAATGCCCGCCTCCCATGAGCCGGCAAGTCCATAGAAGCGGATTTTTTCGACTTTCATGGATTCGTTTTGGACGGGTGGCATCGATCCTGCTAACTGGCAGGGGCTTACCTCAGGTGCGCCAACCAGGGACCAGAGGGAACAAACAACACAAATCAGCGGGAAATCGGCGCAACCCGCTCAAAAGCAGACACTCCACCCTTATTATGGCGAAGTATAAACTGGAATACATCTGGCTCGATGGCTACGAGCCGGTTGCAAACCTCCGCAGCAAGACCCAGATCAAGGAGTTCGACTCCTTCCCGAAGCTCGAAGAGCTCCCTCTCTGGGGCTTCGACGGCAGCTCGACCCGTCAGGCCGAGGGCCACAGCTCGGATTGCATTCTCAAGCCGGTTGCCGTCTTCCCCGACAGCGCCCGCATCAACGGCGTCCTCGTCATGTGCGAGGTCCTTCTGCCCGATGGTTCCCCGCATCCGTCGAACTCCCGCGCCACCATTCTCGATGACCCAGACGCCTGGTTCGGCTTCGAGCAGGAATACTTCCTCTACCAGGACGGCCGTCCGCTCGGCTTCCCGGCGGAGGGCTTCCCGTATCCGCAGGGCCTCTACTACACCGGCGTCGGCTACTCGTCCGTCGGCGACATCGCCCGCGAGATCGTCGAGAAGCACCTCGACCTCTGCCTCGAGGCCGGCATCAACCACGAAGGCATCAACGCCGAGGTGGCCAAGGGCCAGTGGGAATTCCAGATCTTCGGCAAGGGCTCGCGCACCGCAGCCGACCAGATGTGGGTCGCCCGCTACCTCCTCATGCGTCTCTGCGAATCCTACGGCGTGGACGTGAACTGGCACTGCAAACCGCTCGGCTCGGAAGTCGACTGGAACGGCTCCGGCATGCACACGAACTTCTCGACGAAGTATCTGCGCGAAGTCGGCGGCAAGGAATACTTCGAGGCCCTCATGGCGGCGTTCGACAAATACAAGAACGAGCACATCGCCGTGTATGGTCCGGACAACCACATGCGCCTCACCGGCCTCCACGAGACGCAGTCGATCGACAAGTTCAACTACGGCCTTGCGAATCGCGGCGCATCGATCCGCGTTCCGCACAGCTTCGTGAACAACGGCTACAAGGGCTATCTCGAGGATCGCCGCCCGAACTCGCAGGGCGACCCCTACAAGATCGCCAGCCGCATCCTGCAGACGATCTCCACGGTTCCCACGCCGTAACGATCCCTGCAGAGGGAATTTTATCGGGATAAGGGAGAGATTCCGAGCCAGACGCCGCCCGGCCAACCGGGCGGCGTTCTGTTTTCAGGACAGGTCGCGGTCGGAGGAGAAGCGAACAAACGCCGCGGGAATCTCTGTTGGAGCAAATGCCGGCCCCGGTTCACCCACGCCGGGAGGAGTCGGCTCCCGCAACTCCGTCCGCGCATCCCTCCCGCCATCTGCAAGGAGGTCAGACCTTCGCGAAAGCGGTTTAGTTCACCGTCGCGATGGCGGTAATCTGGGGAATGCCAATCACCGTGACCGAGAACGGCGCCTCGACCACGGAGATGGCGAAGGAATTCAGGACCACGCTGTCCCGGGATTTTACCTCGATCCGGCGGCCATCCTCGACTTCGAGAATGAACGGGCCGAAGGGTTCCTCGGCGAGCGCCGCTGCCAGCTGAGCGTGAGTGATTGCCATGCCGCAGATCGTGCCGGCATGCCGCCCGTCAGGCAATGTCGCTCCTCAAACCCCGCGAATTTTCCGCTCAGGCGAACACATCCTCTCCGCAGCGCCGGCCCTGCCAGCGGCGAACCTCCAGCACGTGCCCGACGCGATTGCGCGGGTCGAGCGCCACGAAGTTTCTCGCCCCCTGCCACAGGAAGGTCTCCCCCGTGAGCAGGTCGCGCACCTCGTAGGTGCCGCCCTCGAGGATGCCGAAATCGGCGACAGGCACCTCCACCCAGCCCGACTGGAAGTTGTGTGGATCGAGATTGACCACAACGAGGATGATGCTGTCCCGCGCGGCGGTCATCTTGCTGTAGAAGAGGATCTGCGGGTTGTCGCAGGGATGGAATCGGAGGTTCCGATACTCCTGCAGGGCGCGATGCTCGCGGCGGGCGCGGTTCAGCGCGGTGATCGTGTCCTTGATGTTGCCCGGGGCGTTCCAGTCGCGGCCCTTGAACTGGTATTTCTCGGAGTCGATGTATTCCTCCTTGCCGGGGATGGGCGCGTTTTCGCAGAGCTCGAACCCGCTGTAGATCCCGTAGACGGGGACGAGCGTGGCGGCGAGGACGGCGCGCTGGATGAACATCGGGCGCCCACCGGTCTGGAGGTGGAACGGGAGAATGTCGGGCGTGTTCGTGAAGAAGTTCCCGCGGAAATAGTCGGCCATTTCGCCCTGGGTGAGCTCCTCGAGATACTCGGTGAGTTCCGCCTTCGTCGTGCGCCAGGTGAAATACGTGTAGCTTTGCGTGAAGCCGGCCTTCGCGAGCACGCGCATCATTTTCGGCCGGGTGAATGCCTCGCTAAGGAAGATGACGTCGGGATACTTCGCCTGCACCTCGGCGATCGTCCATTCCCAGAATGCGACCGGCTTCGTGTGGGGATTGTCGACGCGGAAGATCCGCACACCATGCCCGGCCCAGAAGAGCAGGATGTCGCGCATCTCGGCCCAGAGCGCCTTCCAGTCGGCGCAGTGGAAATTCAGCGGATAGACGTCCTCGTATTTCTTCGGCGGATTCTCGGCGTATTTGATCGTGCCGTCGGGGCGCTTGAAGAACCAGTCGGGGTGCTCGCGGACGTAGGGATGGTCGGGCGAGCAGTTGATCGCGAAGTCGAGCGCGACCTCCATGCCGCGCTTCTTCACCTCGCCAACGAGCCAGTCGAAGTCCTCGAGCGTGCCGAGCTCGGGCGCGACATCCTTGTGCCCGCCGCCGTTCACGCCGTGTCGGTAATTGCCGATCGCGTAGGGGACGCCGGGTTCGCCGGGCTGGCAGGTGGTCGAGTTGTTACGGCCCTTGCGGTTCGTCTCGCCGATCGGGTGGATCGGCGGGAAATAGATGACGTCGAATCCCATCGCCTTCGCGTCGTCGATGCGGCCGAGGCAGTCACGGAACGTCGAGCCGCTGTCGGGTTTGCCCTCCGCAGAGCGCGGGAAGAATTCATACCATGCGGCAAAGACGGCCTCGCGACGGTCGACCCAGATGGCGAGCGCGGGTTCGTAGGTCGTCGAGAGCGAGCGATCCTCCCAGTAGCGCACCAGCCCGATCACTGCGGGGTCGAACGCGATCTCGCGCAACCGACCGGGATCGGCCTCCTCGAGGGAGCTGGCAAATGCCTCGAGCGTGGCGGCGTCCGATTTCCCCGCGCGGCCGGACTTCTTCGCGCGCGCCGCGGCGTCGCGCAGGATTCGCGCGCCTTCGAGCGCCTCGCTCTTGAGATCCGTCAGGCCGCCGTCGACCTTCTTGCGCACCTCGTCCTGCCAGGAGAGGAACACATCGCCCCAGGCCTCGATCGTGTATTCGTAGCGTCCGACGCCGCTCACGGTGAGCTCGCCGCGCCAGCGGTCGTTGCCATTGGGAATCGGCGTCATCGCCGTCTCGTGCCAGGACTTTTCCCCGGCCTTCCGCCATTTCAACACGGCGGAGACGATGTCGTGGCCGTCCTTGAAGATGTCCGCCTCGACGACCACGTTCTCGCCCTCGGCGCGCTTGATCGGATAACGCCCGCCTTCGATCTGCGGGGTGATGGCTTCGATGACGACGGTCGCGCTCATGCCGGCAGTGCGTCGAGAAGTTTCCCCAGGTCGCCCATGCCGTCGAGCTTCGACGCGACCTCGCGCAGCGAGCGCCGGGCGGCGGGGATGTGTTCGAGAAATTCGGGTTTTCCGTGGTTCATGCCGAGGTTGCCATAGGCCCCAAGCGCCTGCATGAGGCGCTGCGCGGCGCACATCCAATATACGTCCTCGAAGTCCGGTCCGGCCGTCCCGCCCTGCTCCGCGAGCAGCGACTTGTAGAATGCGACCAGTTCCTCCCGCTCCGCATCGGACAGCGCGACATACGGATCCCACAGCAGCGACGCGAGGTCGTATTGGGCAAGACCGGGACGCATGCCTTGGAAATCGATGATCCATGCCTCGCCGCCGTGAATGATCACGTTCTGCGACTGGAAGTCGCGATGGACAAGCACCCGAG
This sequence comes from uncultured Spartobacteria bacterium, assembly GCA_937901895.1. Classification (GTDB taxonomy): domain Bacteria; phylum Verrucomicrobiota; class Verrucomicrobiia; order Chthoniobacterales; family JAATET01; genus JAATET01. The sequence goes on from CALGTD010000197.1 coordinate 27,536, forward strand.
GCTGATCCGCCAGACGGCGCGCCATGTCGCGCATCGCGGGGGACGTCATCAGCGCGCGCACCTCCCCGGCGGGCAGCTTGAAAAATCCCGCGAGGCAATGCTCGGCGAAGTATTCCTGCTCCCACGAGTAGAGCGCCTCATTGAACTCGATCTCGAACTTCGGATGCCGGCCGTTCCATTGCCGCGTCGCGCTCGTGTGCAGGAGGAATCCCTGCCGCAGCGCCTGCTCGTAAACGCGGCGGCGCACGTCCCACGGCTCGTTGCGAAAGCTCCAGAGGTCCTTGCCTCCGAGGTCCTGCATCCAGATGAGCCCCTCCTCGTGGTCGTGCAGGAAGATGTGGGGCACGTTCACGTCGGAACGGTCGAGGAAATCCGCGATCTCGGCGTAGTGGCGGTTCTCCTCCTTTTGCGGATCGTATTTCACCGCGATCATCGTCGGGCCGGCGGGCGCCTGGATGCGGTAGAACTTCCGCCCGGAGCCGCCCTTGTCGATCAGCACGACCTGAAAATCCTCGGACGCGAGGTCAGGGAAACGGGCCCGGGTGAATTCGATGACGGTGTCGGGATACATCTAGAAATCCGTGTCGCGGTGGGTGCCGGAGACGCTCCGGCCGTCGCGGACGATACAGCCCGTCAAACGCGCGCCGGAAGCGATTTCTGCGTTTTCCCACACGATCGTGTCCTCGAGCACTACGTCGTCCGCGACGCGGGCGCCGGCGCCGACGCTGGCAAATCCTTTCGCGCCCGGGGGATCGGCGGGAGGCCAGTCGGGTGGATGCCCGCCCTCCGGCCGCCAGCCGTTCGCGCGGATGAACCGGTGCACGGCGAGGTATTCCGTGCGCGTGCCGATATTGAACCACTGGCGGTCGTTGAGCAGGACGCCGCCAATGTGGCCGCCGTCGCCGATCCAGTCGGAAAGCACCGGAACGAACGGCACCTTCGTTGCGGGGGGAATCCGCTCGAAGATCGAGGGATTCCACACCGAGATGTTCGCGAAATCGTGCAGGGTTCCGGGGACGCCGTATCGGCCGCGAATGTCCACGATGCGATTGCCCGCGAGCGCGATCTGCGCGGCGATGCCGGTGTCCCGCAGCGCAAGCGTGACGTCGTTTCCGTCGTAGAGGTGCGCCCGGACAAGCGCGGAAATATCGATGTCGGTGAGGATGTCGCCACTGTGAACCAGGAACGGCTCGGTGCCGATCAGTCGCTCGGCGTTCTTGATTCCGCCGCCGGTCTCGAGCACGTCGGGCTCGAAGATCAATTCGACCGGGCGGCCGCGGTATTCGCCGGACGCAAAGGCGGCGTCGAATTGCTCCGCGAGGTGGTGGGTATTGATGACGAACCGCTCGACGCCCGCATCGATCAAACGATCGAGCGCGAAGGTGATCAGCGGTTTTCCGAAGATCGGGATCAGCGGCTTCGGGCGGGAATCCGTCAGCGGACGCAGCCGCGTGCCAAGCCCCGCGCCGAGAACGAATGCCGTGCGAATCGATGCGCTCACGACGCCGCCTCCTCCGCAAGTCGCAGAATGGCGTCGGCCGCGCAGGCGGCGCCAAAGCCGTTGTCGATGTTCACGACCGTCACCTTGCTGCCGCAACTGGTCAGCATACCGAGAAGCGCGGACAGGCCGGCAAAATTCGCGCCGTATCCGATGCTCGTCGGCGTGGCAATGATCGGCCGGTCGACCAGACCGGAAACCACGCTTGGCAACGCGCCCTCCATTCCCGCCACGACGATCAACACGCCGCAGGCACGCACTTCATCGAGCCGGTCGAGCAGCCTGTGCAGCCCGGCCACGCCGACGTCGTAGATCCGCTCGACCCGCTGGCCAAACGTCTCCAGCGTCACCGCCGCCTCCTCGGCCACTGCAAGGTCGGACGTTCCCGCGGAAAGAATGCCCACCGCGAATCGCGCGTTCGACGGCGCTGCGTGTCCGCACGTGATGCAGCGCGCGCGCTCGTGAAAAATCGCCGCGGGCAGCTGCGCGCGCACGGCGTCGTATTGCTCCCGGTTTGCCCGCGTGGCGAGCACCCAGCCGGACCGCTCCGCGATACGTGCCGCGATGGCTGCGACTTCGTCCGGCGTTTTGCCCTCGCAGAAGATGACCTCCGGCCGGCCGCAGCGCGACTCGCGGTCGTGGTCGACATTCGCAAAGTCGTCCATCTAGTGGCGGAAAAGCATGCGCAGCGGCACCATGTCGCTCTCGACGAATCCACGCTCGAGATAGAACCGCTTGGATTCCGGGTTGTCGCGATCGGTCAGCAGGGTGATGCGCAGGAATTTCTTCTGCTTCACGAACTCGATCGCATGGGCGAGCAGCTTCGAGCCGTAGCCCTGGCCGCGATGGTCGCGGTGCACGATCACATCCTCGAGCAGCACGACAAATCCGCCCTCCGCCGTGCTCACGGTGAAGAGCAGGTTGACCATGCCAATGATGCGGTGGTCGTTTCGCAGGACGAAGATGCGCCCCCGTGATGGATCTTCGAGGATAAGGCGAAGACCGCGCTCCTGCTTCGCGGGGTCCGGAATAAAATCGGACTCCATCGTGAAGAGGTCGACGAGCAGTTCGACCAGCTCGGGCAGGTCGTAGATGGTCGCTGGCTCGATGCGCAGGCTCTCGTGCATTCCCCGTTCTTTCACAAACGCCGCCGGGCGGCAATTTCCGAAGCTCCCGAAGGCGGGACGAACTCCAGCATGGCATATTCCCGCGTCCGGTGAAAATCGACTGCGGAAACGGGAGGAAATACCGAGAGCTCAGGCGCGGGGAAGCGCGAGCCGTGATTGTATCGGCCCACCAGGAACGTCCACCCGGAACCGGGCCCCCACTCGCCGCCCCACGCACGGAGTTCCTCCGCCGGCACATGCATTTCCGCCTCCCACCCTCCGTCGACCCTGCGCGATTCGACCCGCAGCCCGCGGTAGTCATGCGCGGTGAGCGGATCCGGCTGTGGTTCGCGGCGCGGCGCACGGAAGAACAGGGTCGATTTCCGTCCCCGCGGAGTCACATACATCTCGGCATAGCACGCGGTGCCAGCGGGCTTCAAAAACAGCTCCAGCGTGTCGCCGTGTCGGAAATGAAGCACCTCATCCTCGTTCAGCCCGGGCACGATTCCGGAATCCCGCATCCGCGCAAAAAGATGGAACCCGCGCTCGCTCCAGCCGGCGCGGCATTCCGTGCTCTCGGCGGGCGCGTCGTTCGCCGAACCCGCCACGACCAGCCGAAACGTTCCAACCTCGCCCTGCGAGTCGGCCAATCCCGTTCCGACATGAGGCACGTGCAAAACGACCATGCGTCGGGAATAGGTCATTGACCGCGCGGCCGCAAAGCTCCGTCGTTGCGCGACGGCGATTTCTGCGCTTCGTTGCCACCGATGAAGTTTCACCGCGCCCTTGGATTCCTCGGTATCGCCGCGGTCGCGCTCGCGATTTCCCGGCTCTCTGCAGACGATCCGGACGCCTCGAAGCGCGTCCTTTTCGTGGTCACCAGCCACGACCGGAAAGGCGACACCGGCCAGCCCACCGGGTTCTACCTCTCGGAGGTCACCCATCCCTATGCCGTCCTGACGAATGCCGGCTACACCGTCGACTTCGTCAGCCCGAAGGGCGGCAAGGCTCCGGTCGACGGTCTGAATCTGAAGGACCCGACGAATCAGGCATTCTGGGAAAATCCGGAAACCCGCTCCCTGGTGGAGACCACGAAGACGCCGGACGAGGTTCGCGCGGAAGACTACGCCGCCATCTTCTTTGCCGGCGGCCACGGCGCGATGTGGGATTTTCCGGACAACGAAAAAATCGCCGCCATCGCCGGCAAAATCTACGACCGCGGTGGGGTCGTCGGGGCGGTCTGCCACGGACCCGCCGGACTCGTGAACGTGAAGCTGTCCGACGGTTCGTATCTCGTGGCCGGCCGGGAGGTCGCCGCCTTTACGAACGCCGAGGAAACGAGCGTCGGTCTTTCGGAGGTCGTTCCATTTCTGCTCGCAGACAAACTGGTCGAGCGCGGCGCGATCCACAAACCCGCGCCCGACTTTCAGGCACAGGTTGTCGTGACCGAGCGACTCGTCACCGGTCAGAATCCCGCTTCCGCACAGGGCGTTGGTCGTGCGATGGTCGACCTTCTCAACAAATCCCGCTGATCCTTCGCCCCGCACCCGCCATGCAGCTCACCCTGGTCCAATCCGGAGAATTCATCGTCTGTGACAACGTGTCGTTCGAATCCGGCACCATCACAGCAACCACCTCGCTGCCCGTGAATACGATGAAGGCGGTGTCCGTGCGCATCGACAACGACATCGTGCCCCTGCCATTCATTCGCAGTCAGGACCGGCGCGCCGTGTCCGCGCGAATCCGCATCGACGGCCCCATCGCGGCCCGAATTGCGAAGGCGATGGGACTCTCTTCACAAACCGCCTGACGCGCAAAAAAACTCCCGCCCCGTCAGAAGACAGAGCGGGAGTTTGAACAACCGGCTGAACGGAGAGCCTATCGGCCGAGAAGCATGGCTTCCTCGACAGCGCGGTCATCGGCACTTTCGCGCGATGCCTTTGGCGCTCTCGACTCCGACTTCAGCTCCTGTTCCGCCTTGTGATAATTCGACCGCCCCTTTGGATCGAGTTCCTCCTCGAAATGCGATTCGAGGCCCGTCATCGGTGGATGGAATTCCGTCATGATATTCTCCTTTCGGTAGTTGATATCGTTCGGTTTTCCCGCGGCGAATGCGCGGATGTTTAGGGAATATTCCCCAAAATCGCGCACATTCAAGTGACTCCCGGTCAGCTCCGATTCCGACGCCGGCGAATTGCAGCCAGCAGGCCAAGCCCCGCCGCGCAGGCAACCGCCGTGACGGCCGGCTCGGGCACCACCGTCACCGTCAGGTTGTCGAATGCCAGAAACTCCGAGCCCTCGAACCAGGCGTTGTGGGAGATACGGATCGACACGTTGGAGGCGTTGTCGAGAGCCGAGCCGAAGTAATACTCCCGGACCGCCCAGGTTGCGGTCGGAAGATCCACCTCTACGGCCGCGGACCAGGCACCATCGCCGATTTTGTAGGAAATCGTCGCCTTCTCCCCAATCTCGAAGAAGCCGTGCGACCACACTGCGTAGGACAGGCTCACGCCGGATTGTCCGGTGAAATCGAGCCCACTGAGAACCAGTGCGTGATGGGATGCCACGGTCGCTAGATCGTAGAAACCCAGCGCACTCCCGGGATCAACACCCGGCAGAGCATTCACTTCGGTTCCCTCCACATTAAACGTCGGAACCGCAATACCGAATCCTATCCAATGCGCTTCGAGCGTCGCCTTGCCGGGTTGGGGAGTCAGGTTCTTGCTGTTGAAGCTCCAGTAGTCCGTCACCCGGGCGTGAGAAACGACGGGAAGGAGAAGGAAAAAATATGGCGGTCAATGACTTGTGAAGCATCTCTGGATGCTTCACAAATCGTGTGTCCGACGCATGAAATTTCTGTTTTCCGCCGCAAAAACTCGCGAAATTTCCTCTCACTCCCCGCTGCCAAACGCCTTCCGCAGCCGCTCCGCTTCCGCTCCGGAGATGCGCACCACGCTGCCATGCCGGGCGTCGGCGGGAAATGTCACATTCTCCTCCACGCTCCAGTTGATCAGATCGGGCGACGAGGAAGCTCCAAACCGATTCGTCATGCAATAGTCGTAAAGCAGCAACCAGCCGGGCTTCACCGGATCCGGCATCACGCTCGGTCCCTCCGTGATGGTGGGCACGATCTGACCGTTGTTCAGCGGTCCTTCGTGAATGCGGTAAGGCCCTTCGAGCTGTTCCGCTGTCGCGACGCGGATCGCCCGCCGCTCGCCGGTCCGCTCGCCGAATTCCTCCTCCTTGTGAAACAGGTAGTAGGTTCCGTCGTGTTTCAGCAACGTTCCGTCGATGACGGAATACGGCGGCTCGAAGAGAACCTTCGCAGGGGTGAACGTCTTCCAGTCCTTCGTTCGGGAGAACCACAGCCGGCTCTTTTTCCACCCGGCGTCTTCGAACGATGACGACCACACCACGACGGCGTCTCCCGTCGTGGAATCGAAAAACCACTCCGGCGCCCAGATGTTTTGCGCCGGTCGATCCTGCCCGTCGCGCACGCCGGCCATCAGCGGCAGCGAGCGGACATCCTCCCAGTTCACGAGGTCGCGCGACGCGGCCGTCAGGCAGACTGGACCTTCACCGCGGGGCCCCTCCGCGCGCCCGGTCCCCATCAACCGCCAGGTGCCGTTCTCCTCACGTTGCAGAAATGGATCGCGCAGGCGCTGACCCCACACCGGCCGCCCGCCGTTCAACGGCTGCCAGTTTCTGCCATCTTCCGACAGTGCGTAATGAAGCTGTTCGACGCGCATGGGTTCCGGCAGGTCCACGGTATGGACCCGGCCCTGGGCATCCACCTCCACACGCGTCTCGTAGCGCTGACGAAAATACGCGAGCAGCCAGACGTCGCCGTCCTGCGCGGAGGCTGTTGGCTCCGCTGCGGCAGCTGCAAGCACCGTTGAACCGACAAGCAAACACCATGTCATGGCTCGGAACCTTTGCACCGGCCGGAGAAACCCGCGAGTTTTTCCTGGGCGCACCGAAATGGCGGGCGCTCGTTGCACACCGCGCGATCAGGATGTAAGTCATGGTCACGCCATGAGGGCCGGCCTGCTCGCTTTCTCCATCGCCGCCGCACTGACCGTCGCCGGAATCGCGCGGGCGGCGATCTCCTACACCGGCGTGAATCTGGCCGGAGCCGAATTTGGCGCGCAGATGCCCGGCACCATCGGCGTTCAATACATCTACCCCACACAGGAGGAGGTGGATTATTTCCGCGGCAAGGGCGCAAACGTGTTCCGGCTCCCGTTTCGCTGGGAGCGACTGGTTCCCGATCTTGCCTCCGGCGCACTCGACAGCGAGCAGCTCGGATACATTCGGGAATTTGTCGATGCGACCACCGCCAAGGGAGCCTTCGTCATCCTCGACGTCCACAACTACGCCCAATACATCACCACCGACGGAACGACGCATTCGCTTGGATCCGACCAGCTCACCATCGCGCAGTTTGCATCTCTCTGGTCGAAACTCGCAGCCGTCTTCGCGGACAACAACCGCGTGTTCCTTGGCCTGATGAACGAGCCGAAGGGGGTGCCTGTGATCACCACGGAGAAGTGGTTCGAGGCGGCGCAGAGCGCGATCGATGCCATCCGCGCCACGGGCGCACGCAACAAGATCCTCGTTTGCGGAAACTACTACAGCGGCGCATGGAGCTGGGTGTCCGGCGCTGGCATGGGCACGCCAAATGCGACGGCGCTTGCTGCAAAAAAACTCGTCGATCCGCGAAAGAATCTCGTTTTCGAGGTTCACCAATACCTCGACGCCGACTACAGCGGCACCTCCCCGACGATCGCACACGACCCGGTGAAAACCCTGAAGACGTTCACGACATGGCTTCGGAACACGGGAAACAAAGGCTTCCTCGGGGAATTCGCCGTCGCCGAAGGGACCATTCAGCGCGAGGCGGTCACCGCCATGCTGGACTACCTCCGGAAAAACTCCGACGTCTGGGAGGGATGGACGTGGTGGGCCGCCGGTCCGTGGTGGGGCGATTATATGTTCAGCCTCGAGCCGCGCGAAGACGGCAGCGATGCGCCGCAGATGGCCTACATTTCCCCGTTTTTCGCCGGAAATCGTCCCCCGGCTCCCACACTTCAACCGAGGGGAAAAACCCGCATCTCCACCCGCCGGGCGCGCATCACGCTTCGGGGCACGGCGACAGACGCCAGCAACGTCCGGTTCAAGGTGAGGCGGGCGCCATTTCGGAGGACAACAGGCCCCGTGACCAAATGGAGAATCCCCCTGCGACTGGAGTTCGGACGAAATGTCGTGAAGGTCCGGGCCACCGGTCCCGGAGGCGCATCGGAGCCCCTTCGCTTTCTCATCCGTCGTTTGAAAAGCAGGCAATGAGCGGATCAAACATGAGTTTCCGATTGCGAAAGCTGATGCGTGCGCTCATTAAGAGCGGAAACGCCCGACCATGAAGAAGCCCGCCATCCTGCTCGCCGCGCTGTTTGCCGTCCCCGCAATCGCCAACGCTCACACCGGTGCCGCTCCCGCGCACGGCTTCGTCCATGGCCTCGAGCATCCGATTTTCGGAATTGACCACCTGCTCGCCATGCTCGCCATCGGCCTCTGGGCTGCGCAGACCGGCGGCCGTGCGCGATGGGCAGTCCCCCTCGCGTTCGTCGGCACCATGGCGATTGGTGGCGCGCTCGGAATGGCCGGCATCTCGCTGCCTCTCATCGAGCCCGGCATCACGCTGTCCGTTCTGCTACTCGGACTGATGATCGCCTTCGCGGTCCGGCTGCCACTCGCAGCTGCAGTTCCCCTGGTGGCGCTTTTCGCGGTCTTCCACGGCCACGCACATGGCGCGGAAATGCCCGCCGGAGTTTCCGGCCTCACCTACGCGGCTGGTTTCCTCATCGCCACCGCGGCACTCCACGTCGCCGGTATCGGTCTTGGCATGGGCATTCAGCACGCCGCAAAGGCGCGATTTGTCCGCGCCACTGGAGCGGCGATAGCCATCGCGGGAGTTGCGCTGGCCGTCCTCTAAGACTCAGTCCGGAAACACCTGCCGGCCATTCTCCGCGACATGATCGCGGATCACCGCGAGAAAACGCCGCGCAAATTCCACGGACTTCTTGCGACCGACGCCTGGCGTCGCCTCGAACGCGAGATCCGAGTCCGGGTAGTATCGCGCCATGTGCCGCAGCGAGACGTCGGAAAAAATGACGTAGGCCGGCACGTCCCTCGCATCCGCGATTTCGCGCCGCAACTTCCGCAACCGGTCGAACAACTCCGCATCGAATTCGAAGTCCTCCTTCACCTTCCTCCGCGCCCGCGGCGGCGCCTTCATCGCCTGCTTCACGACAATCCGCTGTCTCGATTTCAGCGCCTCGAGTCCCTCCCCCGTCAGATCCACCGTCGCGAACTTTCCATTGGAACGTGCCGCGTAGCCGAGCCCGATCAATTCTCCCGCGAGCTGCTTCCACTCGTCGGCGGAAAGCTCCTTCCCAATCCCGTGCGTCGGCAGGCGGTCGTGGCCGCGATCGACGATCGCCTTGGCCTTCGAACCAAGCAGCACGTCGACGATGTGGTTCAATCCGAACGTCCAGTCGCTCGCCTGCCGCACCCGGTAGAGGCACGAGAGAAATTTCTGCGCGGGAACCGTGACATCCACATCGCCGCGCGGTGACACGCAGTTGTCACAGCCACCGCAGTTCGATTCGGGAAAGACCTCGCCGAAATATCCCAGCACCTCGCGCCGCCGGCACAATCCGCTCTCCGCGAATGCCGCCATCCCCTCGAGCTGCTGCAACGCCGTCCGCCGTTCCGCTTCGTCGGGCTTCTCCTCGATGATCCGCTTCTGCTTGAGGATGTCGCCGCGGCTGTAAAGCAGCAGGCACTCGGACGGCAGCCCGTCGCGCCCGGCGCGTCCGGTTTCCTGATAGTAACTCTCGAGATTTCTCGGCAGGTCGTGGTGAACGACAAACCGCACGTTCGGTTTGTCGATGCCCATGCCGAACGCGATCGTCGCGCAGATCACGCGCACATCGTCGCGCAAAAACGCCTCCTGGTTGGCCGCGCGGTCTTCCTGCCCGAGTCCGGCGTGATACGGCCGGGCGGGAATGCCGCTCTTCGTCAAACGCTCCGCAAGCGACTCCGTGGACTTTCGCGACAAACAATACACGATCCCGCTGTCCCCCTGCCGCTTCGACAGGAAATCCATGATCTGGTCGAACGCCCCGGCCTTCGGCTGCACGCGATAGAATAGGTTGGGCCGGTTGAAGCTCGCGACATACGTCCTCGGGTCCCTCAGCGCGAGCCGGTCGAGAATGTCCCTTCGAACGCGTTCGGTCGCGGTCGCAGTGAGCGCCATCGTCGGCGCATCCGGAAGCACCGCACGAAGCTCTCTGAGTCGCCGGTATTCCGGGCGAAAGTCGTGACCCCATTCGCTGATGCAATGCGCCTCGTCCACTGCAACGAGCCCGACATTCCAGCGCGCGACATCTTCGAGAAATCCCGACAGCAACAGCCGTTCCGGCGCGACGTAAAGCAGCTTGTATTCACCGTTGTGCAGGCCGCGCAGCCGTCGGCGGGACTCGGACGCATCCAGCGAGGAATTCAGATAGGTCGCGGCGACGCCATTCTCCGTGAGCCCGTCGACCTGATCCTTCATCAGCGCGATCAACGGCGAAACGACAAGCGTCAGACCGTCACGCAGCAGCGCGGGCAGTTGATAGCACAGCGACTTGCCGCCACCCGTCGGGAGCAATGCAAACACATCCCGGCCCGCCAGCGCGTCGGCGACGATTTCCGCCTGCAACGGACGGAAGGCGTCGTAACCAAACACATCCTTGAGCTTTTGCAGCGCCGCATCTTTCACGCGGAACGGGATACCGGAATCGGCGGGAATTGTCGTGGCAAAGTCACCGCGCTCAAACGGCGGCCTGCGCGATCGCCCTCAGCCGCCGCTCGGCCTCGTCGGGGTCGATGCCCTCGAACTCCACCGACTTCAAACGGCTGGTCGCTCCGCGGACAATTCTGAGCGCGGACTTGCGAATTCCCAGCCATTCCGCGAGCTGCTCGACGAGCGCCGCATTTGCCTGCCCCTCGACCGGACGCGCGCGCAGGCGCACCTTCCAGACGCCGTCGTCCATTCGCTCCAGCGCCGAGGTTCGCGCCCCGGGCACGACCCGCACTTCGATTCTGCCGCCACCGTTCACGCCTTCATCATCCATGTGAACTCGATGATCTGCGAGTGCGGGATGTGCAGGTAATCCGGCGCATAGCTCTGATTGCGGCTCAGGACTCCGAACAGAATCCGTCTCCACCGGGGAAAGCGCGACCCCGTGTATTCGATGATCAATTCACGTGGCAACACATAGAAGGTGTCCGTTCCCGGTGGTCGAATCTCCCCATCCGTCAGCTCCGACGCCCGCGCGAGGATGCGCTCGGCGTGCGGCTCCTGCATGTATCCGTATTCGGAGACGACATGCCAGAAACGATCCCCGGGACGCGTCGCGCGAATGCTTCGGCGGATGTTCACGTCACTCGCCATCACGTTCACCAGACTGAGAAACACGATCTGCTCCCGCATTGCCACGCCCTGCCGGCACATTTCGTTGAGCCTTGCCACCGCATGCCTCGGCTCCTCCTGCATCGTGATCAGGACAAGTTGCCCGGGCAGGGTTGGTTGCACCTCGAGCCGGCTGCCAAGTTCCGCAATCGGGCATCCCGCGGCCCGCACCTTTTCCTCAATGATCGCCCGTCCCCTCTCCCACGTCAGCATCACGGTCATCATCCCTGCCGCAATGAGAATCGGGAAATACGCGCCCTGTCCCAGCTTCGCGAGACCCGAGACGAGGAACATCGATTCGAATGCAATCAGCGCCGCGACCAGCACCGCGGACTTCCACAACGGCCAGCCCCAGCACCTCCGCGTAAACATTCCCATCGCGATCGTCGTGATCAGCATTGTTCCCACGACCGCGAGCCCGTATGCCGCCGCGAGATTCGCGCTCGACCGGAAGACCACGACGAGAAAAATGCACGCCCCCGCCAGGGCC
>CALGTD010000198.1 GCA_937901895.1 uncultured Spartobacteria bacterium
GCGAGCAGGACACGTAGTTCAGGCCGAGCTTGTGGCAGAACTTCACGCTGTCCGGATCACCACCGTGCTCGCCGCAGATGCCGAGCTTGATGCCCGGGCGGGTCGAGCGGCCCTTCTCCACGCCGATCTGCATGAGCTGACCGACGCCGCTCTGGTCGAGCGTCGCGAACGGGTTCTTCTTGAAGATCTCGTTTTCGGTGTAGGGCGTGAGGAAGTTGCCCATGTCGTCGCGGCTGATGCCGAGCGCGGTCTGGGTGAGGTCGTTCGTGCCGAAGCTGAAGAACTCGGCGTTCTGCGCGATCTCGTTGGCCGTGAGGGCACCGCGCGGCACCTCGATCATCGTGCCGACGAGGTAGTCGAACTTGACCTTCTTCTCGGCCATGACCTCCTTCGCGACGCGGTGGACGATCTCGGCCTGGAGGTCGAATTCCTTCTTGAACCCGACGAGCGGGATCATGACCTCGGGCTTGACCTTGATCTTCTTCTTCGCGACGTCGGCCGCGGCTTCGAAGATGGCGCGGGCCTGCATCTCGGTGATCTCGGGATACGCGATGCCGAGACGGCAGCCGCGGTGACCGAGCATCGGGTTGAACTCGTGCAGCGCGTGCACGCGGGCCTGGATGCTCTCGACGGTCGTGCCGAGTTTCTTCGCGAGATCGAGCTGCTGCTCCTTCGTGTGGGGCAGGAACTCGTGAAGAGGCGGGTCGAGCAGGCGGATGGTGGCCGGGTAGCCCTTGAGCGCCTTGAAGATGCCGGTGAAGTCCTCGCGCTGGTAGGGGAGGAGCTTCGCGAGGGCGGCCTTGCGATCCTCGACGTTGGTCGCGAGGATCATCTCGCGCATCGCGTCGATGCGATCCCCTTCGAAGAACATGTGCTCCGTGCGGGTGAGGCCGATGCCGGTGGCGCCGAACGCAATGGCGTTCTGCGTCTGCTCGGGAGTGTCGGCGTTCGTGCGGACCTCGAGACGGGTGACCTTCGAGCACCAGTCCATGAGCTGCTTGAAGCTCTTGAACTTCTCGGTCTTCTGCGCGGCCTTGTTGCCGTGGAGGAGGCCGGTGATGATCTCCGACGGAGCGGTCGCGATCTGGCCGCCGTAGACGGTGCCTGCGGTTCCGTCGATGGAGAGGTAATCGCCCTCCTTGAAGACGTCGCCGCTCACCGTGACGGTCTTCTTGTCGTAGTCGATCTGGAGCGCGCTGGCGCCGCAGATACAGACCTTGCCCATCTGGCGGGCGACGAGCGCGGCGTGCGAGGAGACGCCACCCTTCGCCGTGAGGATGCCCTCGGCGGCGATCATGCCGCGGAGGTCTTCGGGCGAGGTCTCGTTGCGAACGAGGAGAACCTTCTCCCCCTTCTCGGCCGCAGCGGCGGCGCGGTCGGCGTTAAGGTAGATCTTGCCGGAGGCGGCGCCGGGGCCCGCGGGCAGGCCGGTCGCGATCGCCTTCGCCTTCTTCACCTCGGCGGTGTCGAAGATCGGAGCGAGGAGCTGGTCGAGCTGGTCGGCCGGGTTGCGCAGGATCGCGGTCTCCCAGTCGATGAGCTTCTCCTTGACCATGTCCATGGAGAACTTGAGCGCGGCGGCGGCGGTGCGCTTGCCGTTGCGCGTTTGCAGCATGTAGAGCTTGCCGTCCTGGATCGTGAACTCGAAGTCCTGCACGTCCTTGAAGTGCTTCTCGAGCGTCTGGCGGACCTTCTCGAGCTCCGCGTAGGGTTTCGGCAGGTGCTTCTTGAGCTGCGCGACGGGCTCGGGTGTGCGCACGCCGGCGACGACGTCCTCACCCTGCGCGTTTATGAGGAATTCGCCGTAGAATTCCTTCACACCGTTGGCCGGGTTGCGCGTGAACGCGACGCCGGAGCCGGAGTTTTCGCCAGTGTTGCCGAAGACCATCGCCTGAACGTTGACGGCCGTGCCCCACTCGGACGGGATGTTGTATTTGCGGCGGTAAACGATCGCGCGATCGTTCATCCACGAGCCAAAGACGGCACCGATCGCACCCTTGAGCTGATCCCACGGATCGGCCGGGAAGCTCTTGCCGGTGCGCTCCTTGACGAGCTTCTTGAAGCGCGCCACGAGCTGCTGGAAGTCCTCGGCGGTGAGCTTCGCGTCGTCCACGTCGGCGTGGTATTTCTCGTGCTTGTAGCCTTCGATCACGACTTCGAACGGCTCGTGATCCTCGCCCTCGCGCTTCTGCACGCCGAGCACGACGTCACCATACATCTGGATGAAGCGGCGGTAGCAGTCCCACGCGAAACGCTCGTTGTTCGTCGCCTTGACGAGCGCAAGCACGGTCTGGTCATTGAGGCCGAGGTTGAGAATCGTGTCCATCATGCCCGGCATGGAGTCGCGGGCACCCGAGCGGACGGCGACGAGGAGCGGGAAGCCCTTCGAGTCGCCGAACTTGTAGCCCATGATCTTCTCCATGTTGCGCACGCCGGCCTCGACCTGCGCCTGGAGTTCCGGCGGATAGGTCTTCTTGTGGGCGTAGAAATACGTGCAGACCTCGGTCGTGATCGTGAATCCGGGAGGCACGGGGAGGCCGATGCGGGTCATTTCGGCGAGGTTCGCGCCCTTGCCGCCGAGGAGGGCCTTCATGGAGCCATCGCCGTCGGCCTTGCCGGCGCCCCAGGTGTAGACGTATTTGGTTTTCTTGCCGCGGGCGGGAGCCGCCTTGGCCGATTTTTTCGAGGTTTTCTTCGACATGAGAGAATGAAAATGAGCTGTAGAGCGAACCGTCCTTGATATCAGGCAGACATGGCGTGTCAACGCGTCGCACACGCGAATTGATTCCGGTCAGACCATTGAAGTTCCGGATGGACGGGCGTCCGGCGGGCGGGAGAATCAACGTTGCTTGCGTGACGGGTATCCGAATCGCGGTTGCCGGAATACTGCCCGGAGCTGCGGATTCAGCCGCTCAGGACGCGGCCGTGGCGGCCCCAGCGACCTCGTCGAAGAGACGCGCGAACTCGGGCAGACCCGTGCTCGGAATGATGATCGAGTTGCGGCGGCCGTGCGCTTCCTCGGTAATGCGGACGAATTTTCCGCGTTCGTTTTCGCGATACTCGATGAAGAAGTGCTTGCGCTCGATCTGCAAGTCACGGGCCTGGATGATATTGTCCATTCGGTCTGTTTACGGCTTGTCGATGGCTGGTTCGCGCAATATCGCCCACGCGCGCCGCGGGACAAGCGCAAATGTTATGATGCCGGTTTGAAGTCCACCTGTTGCTTGAACATGTCCACGCGCGCGACGATCACCTCGATATCCTGCCCCGCCGCATAGGTGCGACGCGTCCTTTTCCCGACGAATCGCCCACGGGCCGCGTCGTGCGTGTAAAAATCGTCGTCCAGCGCGGAGACGTGGATCAGACCGGTGAGCAGAAATTCCGGCAACTCGACGAGCAGGCCGTAGTTGCGCACTTCGATGATGCGGGCGGGGAACACGCCGCCCCGGCGCGAGGAGATCTGGAGCTGGAAAAATTCCAGTTTCTTGAGTCGCGTGGATTCGCGCTCGGCATCGGCCGCGACGCGCTCGGTGTTCGAGATGTGCTCGGAGATCGTGGCAAGCTCGGTGGACGATGGGCCGCGCTTGGTCAGCCCGAGTTTCCGCTCGAGCGAGCGATGGACGACGAGGTCGGCGTAGCGCCGGATCGGGCTCGTGAAATGCGCGTAGTCCGCTTTCGCAAGGCCGTAGTGGCCGAGCGGCTCGGGTGAATACGCGGCCCGCTTGAGGCTTTTGAGTAGCGCGATCTTGAGCGCATTCTCGAAGGCCTGGCCCTTCATGGCAGCGATCAGCCGGACGAGATTGTCGCGCTGGACGAGGTCTCCGGCCTTGAGCCCGTAGGTCTGCGCGATCTCCCGGTATTCCGCAAGCTTGTCCGGATCCGGGCTCTCGTGAATGCGGTGGATCGTGGGTTGTTTCGCGAGCTTGAGCTCCCTGGCGACGCACTCGTTGGCGAGCAGCATCAGCTCCTCGATGAGCTGATGGGAAATGTCGTTCTCGACCTTCTCGAGACGCACGGGTTTTCCGTTTTCGTCGAGCCAGACCTTCACCTCGGGGAAGTCGAGATCGAGCGAGCCTTTCGCGAAGCGCTTTTTTCGCAGCAACGAGGAAAGTTCCCATGCCGTGTGCACACGACGCTCGAGTTCCGTGCGGGGTTTCCGCTGCAGGATCGCGAACGCCTCCTTGTAGGTGAGTCGTGCGGCGCTGCGGATCACGGTTTTCGCGAAGCGCACTCGATGCACCCGACCCTGTCGCGACACCTCCGCGAAGCAGGAAAATGCCAGCCGGTCGACGTCCGGTTTCAAGCTGCAAATGCCGTTGCTGAGCGCCTCCGGAAGCATCGGAATCACACGGTCGGCGAGATACACGCTGTTTCCGCGCGAGATGGCTTCGCGGTCGAGCTTTGTCCCCGGCCTCACGTAATGGGACACGTCGGCGATGTGCACCGCGACGCTCCAGCCTTCCTTCGTTTTCTGCACCTCGATCGCGTCGTCGAAATCCTTCGCGTCGTCGGGGTCGATCGTGAGAATGAACCGGTCGCGGAGATCTTCGCGTTGTGCGGCCTCCTTTGCAGGCACCTGCGGCGCGATCCGCTCCGCCTCGCGGATCACGTCATCCGGAAACTTCTCGGGCAACCGATGCTTCCGAATGATCGAAAGCATGTCCACTCCCGGGGCTCCGGCCCTTCCCAGCAGCTCCACCACACGGCCCTCGGGATTGATGTGGCGCGACGGCCAGTCCTCGAGCTTCGCGACGACCTTGTCCCCCGGCTGGGCGCCCATTTCCCGCGGGGGCGCCGGCACGTAGAGGTTGTGGACGAAGCGGGGATCGTCCGCGACGACGTAATAGAAATTTTTCGACTTCTGCAGCGTGCCGACGATGGTTTCGTTGGCGCGGACAAGAATGCGGATGACGCGTCCCTCGCGGCGTGCGGGTTGCGGTTTTCCCCGGCGCCAGTCGACGGCCGATGCGGGCGGATCCTTCACGATCCGGGCAACCACGCGATCGCCATGCATCGCGGTCCACGTGTTTTCGGCGCTGATGTAGAGGTCGGGCACGCCCTTCTGCTCGCTGAGCAGGTGCGCCGCGCCGCTGGGATGAACCTGCAGAACGCCCGTCACAAGATCCGCCTCGCGCGGCACGACGTAGCGGTCCTTCCGGACGCGGGCAATCTCGCCGGCGGTCTCCATCTGCGAAAGCACCGCACGCAACTCCCTCCGGCGGTCGGCGGAGAGATTCAGCTTTTTGGAAATCTCGATCTTGTCGAGGGGACGGTCGCGAACGAGGTCGAGGATTTGCTCGCGGAGCGGCTTCGGGCGGGCGGTCGCGGCCCGGCGCTTGCGCGGTCGCGGATGATTGGCGGACACGACGGTAATCTGCTGGGCGGCCCTTGAAGTGACAAGAAAATGCTTGCCTGTGGCGCTGGCGGGGCGAAATTTCCCCACGCAATCATGACTTCCTCCCGTTTCACTCGCGCCTTCACGCTGATCGAGCTTCTTGTCGTCATCGCGATCCTCGGCATTCTCATGTCGCTGCTGTTCCCGGCGGTGGGCAAGGCCCTTTACAATGCCAACAAGGCACGGGCGAAAAATGACGCCACCCAGATCGTCATGGCGATCAAGGGCTACGAGACGGAATACAACCGCCTTCCCGAAGTCGGCAGCGAGGGCACGAATGCCAACACCGTGGAGTTGATGAACATCCTTTCCGGCCAGGATGACACCGCCAATCCGCGCGGGATCGTGTTTCTGGAAATTCCGCGGGCGAAGAACAACAAGAACGGCGTTCAGGGTTCCGGTGGCACGATCAGCTCCGGCTGGATGGATCCGTTTGGTCAGCTCTACGAGGTCCGGATCGATCAGGACTACAACAACGAGGTTACCGGCCCCAACAGCGAAGTGATCCGCACCAAGGTGATTGCCTGGTCCACGGCCGACCCCAACCGCACGAAGAACGACGCGACCAAATTCGCGAAGTCCTGGGAATAAGGGGATTTTTCAGACGCGGGTGTAGTTCAATGGTAGAACGGCAGCTTCCCAAGCTGCATACGAGGGTTCGATTCCCTTCACCCGCTCTTTTCGCGTAGAGCGCACGCTGAAATTTGCGTCATTCTCGCGGCTTTTTCGAGGGAGCTTGCGAGTCACCTCGTAGCGATCCATTCCTGTCGCTGCAAGCGCCGGCGGGGCACCGCGGTCCATCGAATAGCCGTGCAAGTAGCCCGCATTTTGAAGCGTCGCGCTGACCGGTGCAGGTCGAAGCTGGATGCGGTTTCCGCGGAGAGGCAGGGGCACTGATGATCGTGCGCTCAGATTGCGCGGTCCCGGCCCGAAACTTGGAACGTCCCCGGTTTTCTTCGATGCCAGGTTGTATGGTGCAATGGAACCGGTGGCATTTGACGGACCATTGAGCAGACAGTGAGGTCGGATACAAAGCTTCGGCTCCGAGATGTGGACGAGGTCTGCTGGAAATTAAGGGGAATTGAAGGCGACACTCTTCCGAAATGAGGAAGAGAATCCAAATTGATGGATCCCAGCGAGTTGTGGCTCCTGTGTCCAAATTTATACATGATATAAACACCTACCGATAATCAATGCGATTAATTTCTTTTGACATCCTGCGCCCCACTCGCTGTCATTCTCGCCGGTTGTGGCTGTATGAAGGTGTTGCTGTTCCCCCTATCAGCGTCCCCGTTGGGCTTCGCTGCGACACGGTTGTTGTGCGCCACCGATCCTGATTTCGAGGAACGCCCTTCCGCGAGAATGAGATCGACGTTTTCCGCGGTTGTTGGGTCGGCCAGTCACGCCCTTCGCAATTTCCTGGATCAGGCGCAGTTCGTGGAGATCGAAGCGCACGCCTGCGGTTCCTTCGACTCACACTCCATTCCCGTTCACCGCGAGTGCGTCGCGCAAGGAACGGCGGCTCTACTTCGGTTTTTCGTGTGCGGCATACGAAACGCGGTGCGTCCGCTCAAAGAGCTTCCTCGTCAAATTAAACGACTCAAAACTCGACCCCCCATACATGTATGAAAACGCAGTTTAAAAGCGCTCCCAAAGGGCGTGTTTCCACACTGGTAGCCGCGTTGGCGGTGTCTTCTGTATCGCTCTTTGCACAGTCTGCCACGGAAGCGGTTACCGGCTTCGATGACAAAGGTTGGAGTGCGGACGACGTCCGTAACTCGGCAGGGACCAATATCGTCAATGACTCGACACATGCACCTGTTCCTGGGGCGACCCCAGATCCCGCAGCGGTTGCGGCACAGATTTACTGGACGAACTCCATCGGGATGTTCGGCAATCTCGGCGGTGTTTCGTTGACAGGAACGACGACCGGCAGCGGGAAGAGCACGATCAGCGTGCTCACCGGGAGCGCAGATCTCGCGGCGGGTGATTTTCTTAGCGAGGATTTCCGTGCCATCTATCGCTGGCAGAACACGGATACGGAAAATGCGAGCCTCGCAATAAAGATCGGGCTCCGGTCGACCCAGTGGGATGACTCCCAGGACGGCTTCACGGCGACCCGGTCGGGTGAGGCGGAGTGGGACCTGCTCCTTGTCGCTGATCCGACCTACAATGCACCACCGGGTATCTCGCCAGTCAATGGGCAGTATATCACCACGGTCGTGGACTACTCGACAGCGCAGTTTAAACTCTTTAACCAAGCGGGGAATACCTACTTCAACAACACTCCTCTGGCGGAATACATCGGTGGCGACGCCAACAAACAACGCACTCTGGCGGAGTGGAAGCTCCTCGATGAGACGGAATTCGGCGGCGTGCTCTTCGGCAGTGGTGCAAAGATTGCGAGCACGCAATTCGGTTTCGGCTCCGGAAACCCCAATGCCTCCGGCATTCTGGATTACGCTCAGATCAGCTATCTCAACGAGGGGCAGACCATCGATTTTGTGAAGGCCCAGCGCTACACGGGGCCGAGCAACGAACCTGCTAATTATGGCGATTCGGCGAATTGGGGAGGCGTGTCGCCGTCTTTAAACCAGAATTTCATCGTCGATTACGACGCGACGCTCGAAGTTTCCGGCACGCAGAACACGCGGAGCCTTGGGATCATCGCAGGAACGACGGACCTGGTATTGAACGCGGAGAGCTCGCTCGTCCTCAATTCCGCGCAGAATGGCACGCTCTCGAGCGCTCCGGGTGCCACGCTGAATGTGTCGGGGCCGGGCACTCTGCAAGGCAGCGTCATCGAGACGGCAGGGACGACCAATTTTGCTTCCACGGCCTTTTTGGATGGTGGAGAGCTCCCGCATCCGGTCCGCGACGGGTCCGGTAACAGCCGTTACGCAATGGTCGTGGTGGGCGATGGCCATCTCACGCTCGAGGATGGTGCGGACGTGACTCTCGTCCAGGCCGGAAAAAATGTCGGCGTGCGTGTCGGTGAAGGCCTAGGCGTGGCCACTCTTACGATCGAAAACGGAGCCAATCTCGTGATTGGCAACGAGACGGACCGCGGCTTCTTCGTTGTCGGCGATTTCGGAGCGACGGGCGTCTTCAATCAGACCGGTGGCGAGGTTTCCGTCGTGGGTGCCGTGAATATTGGTTCTCAAGGCGGCACCGGCACCTGGAATTTTTCCAAAGGCACGTTCAACGTTGGTCTGTCCGAAGACGGCACCGACAGCAATGGTGTCTCGATCGGCGCACGCCGAACGGGTTCCAATCCCGCGCCCACCGGCACGCTCAACATCTCCGGCGATGCCGAGCTCATTCTCACGCGCGGCTACCTGCTTGTCGGCGGCGATACGAGTCCAACCAGTGGTGGCACCGGCGTCGTCAATCAAAACGGTGGCCTCGTTCGGATCATCAAGGACGGACTCGCGCTTGGCTCCGGCCAGAGCGGTGTCGCCCACGGCACCTACAACCTCAATTTAGGGGAGCTCGAAATCGGCGGCACTAACGGCCTCCAGGCGGGCGGATCTGGTGGCGGCACAGGCATCTTTAATTTCGGTGGCGGCACGCTCCGGGTGATCGAAAGCGATCTTGTCACCAACGTGGTTCCCAATTTGAAGGCGGGCACGACCTCAACCATTGATACCAATGGCTTAAATGCGACGTTCAGCGGCGGCTTTGCCGGCACCGGCGGGTTTACGAAAACGGGTGAAGGAGCGCTCATTCTCAATGGCACGACCGATCTGCAATCCGACTCGACCGTCAGTGGGTTGCTCAAGGTCGGGGCTGGATCGGGGAAGAGCGGCACGTTGAATTTGTCCAGCGACCTGACCATCTTGGTCACCAATACCATTGGCCGATTGCAA
The DNA here is from genome assembly GCA_937901895.1 of uncultured Spartobacteria bacterium. Taxonomy (GTDB): domain Bacteria; phylum Verrucomicrobiota; class Verrucomicrobiia; order Chthoniobacterales; family JAATET01; genus JAATET01. Next base: position 9,265 of record CALGTD010000198.1, read on the forward strand.
GTTGGCGTCGATGGTGGAACGGGCACGGCCAACTTTACGACTGGTGCATCGTTCAAGATCGACGACTCCGCCGCCTCAGGTGTCTGGGGCACCCTTGATGTCGGTCGTGGCACCGGTTCGATCGGCACGGTCAGCCATTCTGCAGGATTGGTGGATATTTCCGGCGGCGCATTCCAGCTCGGCTACGAGGGAGGTCACGGCACCTACACGATTGGTTACGGCGCAGAGGTTAAGGGAAGCACCGGCTCAACAGTTTACGTTGGTGACGGAGTAGGGGGCCAGGGCACGTTGAATATTCTCAACGGTGGCAAGTTTACCCAAGGCACGACGGACGTTCCCGGGACCCAGATCTTCCTTGGAAACGACGGCGGCGTCGGAAAGATCCATCAACAGGGCGAGGATTCGGTCGTGTCGATCGTGACCACCAATCCCGTGCACATTGGATACAACTTGAGTGGAGTTGCCGGCGCAACCGGCACCTACCAGTTGGACGATGGCTCACTGACGATGGGTAGCGAGAATGGAAATGGTGTCCGGATTGGAGAGTCGGCTGGCACCACTGGACATTTCATTCAGAACGGCGGCACATCCCACTTCGTTCTCAATAACGTCTACGTCGGGCAGGGAGGCACGGGCGTCTTCACGCTCAACAA
>CALGTD010000199.1 GCA_937901895.1 uncultured Spartobacteria bacterium
TCGATACGATGAGGGATCACGCGATAACCACCCCAATGCTTTGGGCGTGGAATATGCCATTTTTCGAAGCCTCCCGAACGGGAGACTTCATGCGATTGTGCGAAGATCCTTTGCGGCGTGACTTAGTGGAGCCAATTCTTGCTTACCGGTTTGTGGTGCCTGTGATTTGTCATGCACTTGGACTAACGGGATTCTATTCGTTTATTCCTCAGTTTGCCGCCAACATTGTAGCTCATGCTCTAATCTACTTAACGGCCGCTAACTTCTATTCGCGCGGCACTGCCCTGCTCGCGACGCTACTGATTTCCACGAGCTATGTCGCAATAATCAGCAACGGATGGATGGGGGTGCCTGATTCGGTTACATTGATGTGTCTAGGTGGTCTCCTTTGGCGGCCGAATTGGATCGCTTCTTGGATATTGATCTATGTTGGTGCATGTAACGATGAGCGGATGTGGCTTGGAGTGCCTTTCGTAGTAGGCTGGTGGTGGTTTCATCTGCCGACTAGACGGCATTGGTTGGTTGTTGCTGTTTCATCGGCTATTGGAGGCCTCTTGTGGTGGCTTACTCGTAAAGCCCTGACCCTAGGCCTAGTCGGCCCTGGTATTGAGCGTCCTGCTGTATATTCCGATTTTTGGAATTTGTTTATTTCTTGGGATCCAACAACACACACGTGGCCACTATTTGTAACGAATGTAATATGGGGGTATCGGTGGATTTGGGGCGCGGTTGTCTTCTTTTCTATTTGGGCAACATGGCCTTCCCTTCAGGGGAGGTTTCAAGTTGTCTCGGCAAAGTGGCTGGGCGGGCTTGCAGCTCTCGGGGGAATACTGGCACTGACCGGCGCGGGAGATGTCGCACGTGGAACCGCGTTTCTATATCCAGGTGTGTTGCTGGCGCTTTGCTGGGTGCGTGAAAGGGGGCCTGCCGAAATCCGAAACTTTGCCGTGTGGTTGCTCCCTCTCCAGCTGGTGACACCCGCGATATACTTTGGCACAGCTGCTGTTTTGCAGATCAACCTCCCTTTACCATTGGTCCTTCTACGATGGTGGTTGGGGACCAACCCGTTGTGGTGAATATGCGCCGGAAGGTAAATTACCTGCGTCGCTTGTTAGGACCTATCAATGAGTAGTAATAGTGCAAGTATGACGGAGCTAGTGCGGCGGTGCTACCGGCTCGCCGCTCCGTTCGGTCGGGTGAAGTTTATAGCGGTTATGGCTGTGATCTTCGCAAACGGGTTTGCACAGGTTGCTGGTGTTACCTCGGTCTTTCCTTTTTTCGCGCTAGCTGCCAATCCTGAGCGAGTGACTGAGAGTGCCATTGGGCAATGGATCACAGCGCGCATCCCGTCGATGGACCACTCGACTATGTTGATCTGGGCAGGATGCATTTCGATCGTGTCGCTTCTGCTCGCTAATGGAATTTCTCTCATGAGCGATGTCGTCCGTATGCGCTATGCCCACGCGCTGGGGCACTCACTGCGCACGCAGCTGGTAGAGGCCTTGTGCGAGCAGCCTTACGGCTATTTTCTTCAGCGGAATACGGGCCACCTGCTCCAAAAAATCACTGGGGACGTTCAACAGTTCGTTAATACTGTCTTCCTTCCGTTACTTGAGGCGACTTCTCGCTTAGTAACAATCTCGCTGCTTCTCGGCACCGTGTTCTTCGTGCAGCCCGGCGTGGCTGTCGCAGCGGGGACTATCTTTGGGGGTTTCTATATTATTGTGTTCCTTATTTTACGCCGCCGGTCGCATGTGCTGGGCCAGGCGTTGAAAGTGGCAAATCGCGACATGATGGCTGGGGCGCAACAACTACTTGGCGGAATCAAGCCGATTATGGTTCATGGAAAAGCATATTACTTCCGAGATCGTTTTGCCCGTTCGTCGGCCGCGCAGGCGCGGTTACTCCCCAAGGTGCCGATTTACGGAAATACCCCGCGATACCTCGTGGAGCCGGTTGTTTTTGGCAGCTTGGTCGGGATTGTATTGTGGTCGGCGACGCAGGGCCGTGATTTGGGGGATATTCTGCCGAGGTTGTCGGTATTGGCGCTTGCGGCTTACCGGATGCTCCCGTCGATTCAGATTTTCTATACGCAAGTGACCCAGGTGCTTTCGCTGGGATATACGGCCCGAGAGGTCGAGGTCGAGTTAGAGAATGCGAAACGGGTTCAGCGTAGCCATCTAGGGAATAATTCGTCCGAAATAGTCAGTTTCGAAAGAGCAATCAGACTAGATGCCATCACATTTTGTTATCCCGGTGCACCTCGACCGGTGTTAGATAATTTTACGCTCGAGATTAGGAAGAACAGCAGTGTGGGCATTGTGGGCACCACTGGCTCCGGTAAATCGACGTTGGTTGATATCTTACTCGGGTTGCATTTACCTCAGCACGGGCGTTTGCTCGTAGATGATCGTGAAGTGAAGGCCGAGGATCTGTATGCATGGCGACGGTTGATCGGGTATGTGCCGCAAGACATCTACATCTTGGACGCGACAATTGAGGAAAATATCGCGTTTGGTATTTCGGCAGAAGAAATCGACCGAGCGGCGATGATCGAGGCGGCCCGCGCCGCGCAGATTCTAGAATTCATAGAGACTGGATTGCCGCAGCAGTGGAAAACAGAAGTGGGCGAACGCGGCATACGCCTCTCGGGCGGGCAACGCCAGCGGATTGGGCTGGCCCGCGCGCTATATCACAAACCGCGAGTGCTCGTGCTAGATGAAGCTACAAGCGCGCTGGATCACGAAACCGAGGCCGAGGTGATGCGCGCAATCCAAAACCTGCATGGCACTATAACCATGATTGTGGTGGCTCACCGTCTAAGCACACTTGATGGCTGCGACCAGATTCTTCGAGTCGGCGGATCTACTGGGACCTGAAAGATTGGCGCACTTTCATGCCAAGCATTTTTGAAACAGTTGTGGACGGAGGCTACTGCATTGGCTGTGGCGTCTGTGCTGCTTTGACTAACGGGATCGATATCAGATTCGATGAGTTTGGACGATATGTTGCTAAACGCACCAGTGAGTCTGTTTCAGTAGATGTTGCCTCGGTATGCCCGTTTGCTGACAATGTTGCGAACGAAACGGATCTCGCTCGGGAGCGGTTTCCTGACGCCCCCTCGCTCAATCCGTATCTCGGCCCGGTTGTCTCCACCTACGCTGGATGGGTAAACGAGGGTAGCTACCGGGAGAATGGGTCGTCCGGAGGACTCGCCACCTGGATTTTGACCGAGCTTCTGCGACGAAACATTGTCGATCACGTGGTGCATGTTGCTCCGGGAGACACAGCTGGTGGGGCACTTTTTGAATACAAGATTTCTTCGAACGAGGAATCGGTGAGAAGTGGCGCAAAGTCGCGTTACTATCCTGTAGAAATGTCCAAAGTCCTCCGCCAGATTGCTGAAACGCCGGGACGTTATGCGGTGATTGGCGTCCCGTGTTTTATCAAAGGAGTGCTTTTGGCGGCAAGTGAATCAGCGGTCTTTAAGGAGCGAATTGCCGTGACCGTAGCGATTTTCTGCGGACATCTTAAAAGCACGGCCTTTTCGAAGCTGCTGGCGATGCAGTGCGGCACGGCGCCCCAGGATATGGTCTCGCTGGATTTTAGGACTAAGATTCCAAATCGGAACGCGAACAGCTACGGAGTGACTATCACAGCGCGTAATGATGTCGGATTGGTGCAATCGGTTCGGCCGATGGATAGTTTGTATGGCGGGGATTGGGGACTGGGGTTCTTCAAATACAAGGCCTGCGACTTCTGTGACGATGTTGTGGGGGAAACCGCGGATGTGTCGGTCGGAGATGCGTGGCTACCGGAGTATGTTGCAGACAGCCGAGGGACGAACGTCGTTGTTGTTCGCTCGCGACTCATAGACAAACTACTCCGTGAATCGGCCCAGGCCGGCAGACTTCATCTCGACGAAATCAGTGAGGAGAAGGTATCTTCGTCACAAGCCGCTGGGTTCAGGCATCGCCGAGAGGGACTCCCTTATCGCCTTAAGTTACAGGACGATAATGGACAGTGGAGACCAAAGAAGCGTATCGCCGCGGGCGAACGACATCTTTCGCCGAGGCAACGTAAAATCTATCGCCTCCGCATGATGCTCGCTGAGGAAAGCCACTTGGCTTTTCTCTGTGCGAAAGACGCAG
>CALGTD010000200.1 GCA_937901895.1 uncultured Spartobacteria bacterium
CTCGCCGACAGTCGCGGCATCTCCGTGCTCGAAGACTGCGCGCAATGCAATGGCGGCACCTACAAGGGCCGCAAACTCGGCTCGTTCGGCCGCATGGCCATCTTCAGCCTTCAGCTCAACAAGAACATGACGTGCGGCGAAGGCGGCCTCATCGTCACGAACGATACACATCTGTTCGAACGTGCATTCTCCGCCCACGACATGGGCATGGTCCGCAAGAACGGCCGGCTGGCTCAGCCCGAGCCTTACGCGCTCTCGTGGGGCCAGGGACGGCGCATGACCGAACTCTGCGGCGCCATCGCCAACGTTCAGTTGAAGAAGCTGCCCCTGTTCATCGAGCGCATGCGCGGCTCGAAACGTCGGATCAAGGCCGGGCTGGCGGACATACCGGGCCTCCGTTTCCGCACGCTGCATGACGAGGCCGGCGACTCTGCTCCGTTCATCATCATGATTCTCGACGACGCGGCTACGGCGAAACGCCTTCACGAGGGCCTGCGCAGCGCCGGCTTCGGTAATGTGTTTCGCATCGCCGACTACGGTCTGCACATCTACTCGAACATCGTCGCGCTGGTGAACAAGACCCCTCTCTCGCCCGCCGGCAATCCGTGGTCGTCACCGGAAAACAGCGCCAGCGTCTACGATTACAGCCACGGCGCCTGCCCGCGTAGCGACGCCCTGTTCGAACGCGCGGTGCTGCTTCCCGTTCCCTCATGCCTGACTATCGAACAGGAAAAAGCCGCAGTCTCCGCCATTCGCAGCTTGGTCGACGCACCGATTCTCTCCACCTGAACGAAGCACGCCGGCGTCCGCTTCACCGCGGCCGCGCGGCGCTGTTCATCTTCTGCGCTTCGCTGCTGCTACCACTCGCCGGGCGCGCGGCGTCGTGGTGGAACCCGGACTGGAAATTTCGCCAGGAGATTCGTCTCACCGCCCCGCCCGACCTGACTGAGCGCGCCCCGGATTTTCCGCTCCGCGTGCGTCTGACCGACGCCGTCTTCGCACGCACGCTCGCGCAGCCCGACGGCTCCGATCTCCGCGCGATCTCGACCGATGGCCATCCGCTCGATCTCGAGATCGTCAGGTGGGAGGAGAACGATGTGGTGCTTCACGTTCGTATTCCCGTTTCGGATACGCCACCCGGCTCGCCCGCCTTCCACCTCTATTTCGGTCATCCGAACGCCGCACCCGCCACGCCGGCCGAGCTTTGGCCCTCACCGTATCTGGCCATGCTTCCGCTGTCGGGCGACACCCATAACCGCGTCCGCGGCGGGGCCGACATCTCCCGAATCGGTTACGTCGTTCAGAACGGATGGGGTCCGGGCCTGGTCACCGACCGGAATGAACGCTGGCTGACGTTCAACCGGGATTTCCGCGGGTATATCACCCTCGCTTCGCCGAACCCCAACCCGCAGGCCGGTTTTACCTTTGCCGCGCGTTTCCGCTCCGGCAGCGCGTCTTCGATGACCCTGCTCGCAGGAAAGACCTTCGAGCTTATGGTCGAAGAAAGTCAGATCGTTTACCGCGAAGGCGAAGCCTCCCTTTCTCTTCCCCGCGCGACAGTCGGCGCTTGGCACTCCGTGGTGCTGGCGTGTGATGCGAGCGGAAATCGAACCTTGCTCCTCGATGACGCACCGCCGGTCTCCCTCGCTGTCCGCGCGGAAGCTCGGCTCACCGACGAACTGCGGATCGGAAGATCGATCGCCGACGACGCCCACTCTCAGTTCGCGGGCGATGTGGAGGCGGTCCATCTGCGTTCCGGAGTTCCGCCCACTTCTCAACTCCGGATGCTGGCGCTGAATCTCAGCGATGTCGGATCGCTCCTCTCCGTTGGACCGCTCGAAGGACCCGACGGCCCCCCTCCCCCACCCGCCGTTCAGCTCATCGCACCCGCGAATGATGCCCACTCCCATAAACCGTCCGGCATCGAGCTGCACTGGCTCCCCGCCTTGGGAGCCACGGCCTACAAAATCCAACTCTTTGCGGACGAAGAGGGACGACATCCCCTCGTCACCTATTCCGCCGACCCATCGTGCTCGTTTCAGCTCACCCGCAACCTCGCCGGGTCTGATACCGTTTACTGGTCGGTGAATGCGATCTCGCCCCACGGCGAAACCCGTTCGTCGGTCCGCAAACTCGAATTTGCCACCGCTGCTCTGGCGCCCCTGCACCCCGCCAAGCCACATCTATCCCGCGCCCACGACGTCAGGATCGATTTGCAAGGTTACCTCGGTAGTCGCGTCGAACGACTCGCCCGCTACATGGTCGATTTCCCCGCGCGAAACCCGGGGTTGTTGCGCATGTTGCGCGAGCGCCCCGAGAAAAACATCCCGTCGTGGGCCGGTGTTTTCCCGGGTCAATACCTAAGCTCCGCTCAGCTGATGTGGCGGCTTACCCGCAATCCCGAAATTGCCGCCCGTCTCGATACGTTCGTTCCGGAGTTTCTCGCCGCGCAGCGCGACGACGGCTACCTCGCCCCCTTCGCAGACATCGGCAGTGCGATCGAGCTGTGGAATCACTATGCCGTGATCACCGGTTTGCTCGACCGCTACGAGGATACCGGCGAGTCCGCCGTGCTCCTCGCTGCCCGCCGCATCGCCGATCTGATCATCCGCACATTCGGCCCTGACGCCTCCGCACTGCCCAAATCGGGCGGCGCCGCCGAGCCCATTGCACATGCGATGATCCGTCTCCACGGCGCCACCGGCGATCCCCGCTATCTCGCCTTCACCCGCTATCTCGTGCACGAGGCTTGGAACGAGCCGGGCGGCGTCGCCTTTCACCGTCTCGGCCGCGAACGCGCGCCGCTGTCCGCGCTCCCCGTCCGCCGTTGGGAAGCCGTCCACAGCCTGCTCGCCTTGTCCGAATTGTATTGGAGAACCGGAGACAACGATTCGCGCGCCGCCTTCGAGCACGTCTGGCAAATGCTGCGCGCCACCGAGCGTCACAACACCGGCGGTTTCTCCACCAACGAAGGTCTTCTCGGGACGCCCTACAACAAGGGCACCATCGAGACGTGCTGCACGGTCGCCTGGACGCTGCTCACGACCGACATGCTCCGCCTGACCGGAGATTCGTCCGCCGCGGACGAACTCGAATGGAGCACACTCAACAGCGCCCTCGGCTCGATTCCCTACGACGGCACTTGCTCGACCTACGCGACGCAGCCCGACGGGCTTCGTCAGTTTCTCATGCTTCGCCAGGGTCCGCCCGACGGCATCGAACTGAACTGCTGCTCCACCAATGCCGCCCGTGCCATCGGCAATCTCTCCGCGTGGGCGCTGATGCGCGATGACGATGGCCTTGCTCTCAACTTCTACGGACCTTCGAGCATCTCCGCCGAACTGAGTCCCGGCAACCGCGTCGCCTTCGAGCAGGTGACCGAATATCCCGCCAACGGAGCGGTTCGTATCCACGTTTCGATCGACCGACCGGAAACCTTCACGCTCAACCTGCGCATCCCGCAATGGTCCGCCACCACTCGTCTGATGATCAACGATCAGGTTCAGCCAGCGCCTATCCCCGGGACCTACGCCGCCGTGCGTCGCCATTGGAAAACCGGCGACACCATCTCCTTCGAGTTCGATTTCACGCCACGCTTCGACTTCGGTCGCGAGGACTACGCCGGCAAAGTCTCGATCTTTCGCGGTCCACTGCTTCTCGCGAGCGACGCCCGCCACACCAACGACCGCAAGCCTCACGCCGATCCCGTCGCGATCGACGGACTAGCCATCGAAGCGATCACACCACCGCCCGGTCCCGGCCCCTGGGTGCTCGCCCGCGTCACCGATGGCGCAGGCCGTTCCTTCACCGTCTGCGACTTTTCCAGCGCCGGACTTTTCGCCGACCCTTATCGCTCCTGGTTTGAATTGGAACCCTCTCCTCTATCCCGATGAAGCGCGCCGCTTTGGTCTTCGCCATCCTTTTGCTCGGCACCTCCTGCCACCAAACCACGCCATCAATGGCCGTTTCGGAGCCCGCGCTCTACCAGGCCGGTAGCGGCCGCGTCACTCGCTGGGCCGGATTTGAAAATCCCACCGCCACTCCCGGCGCCGGCGGCACAGCCAACTCCGGTTGGAAAGGCAGCGCCGCTCAGGCCGTCCAACCCGGCGAAACGAAGACGCTTCTCAACACCAGAGGCTGCGGCACCATCCGCCGCATCTGGATGACGCTTCATCCCCGGGATCCCCAGGTTCTCCGCGCCCTCCACCTTCGCATGTATTGGGACGGTGCCGAAGAGCCCGCCGTCTCCGCCCCACTGGGGGACTTC
>CALGTD010000201.1 GCA_937901895.1 uncultured Spartobacteria bacterium
GCGTGGTGGAAGAGATATTGCTGGCCGTAGCCGGCATACGGGCCGAACCGCGCGCGGGAAAATGCTTCGAGGTCCGCGGAGGCCCCCTCCGCCTGCATCGCACGAAGGACGCGGCCGATCCACACATCCACCGGCACCGCATCCAGTCGCTCATAGGCGAAAAGCAGGACACAATTTGCGATCTTCCGTCCGACGCCCGGCAGACGACACAGCTCTTCAAGCGCTTCGGACGAATCCATCGCGTCAATCGCATCGAGATCCAGCCGGCCCTCCGCAATCCACCGGGCGGTCGCCTGGAGATTCGGCGCGCGAAAGCCCAGTCCGCAGGCCCGCAACTCCGCCTCCGAAGCCGTGGCAATGGCCTCCGGCGACGGATACGCACGAATGCTGCTCCCTTCCACGGCGTCCCCAAACCGGTTCCGAAGCGCCCGTGACATGGCACGAATGTGCGACACCTGCTTCATCGCACTCGTGAGAAACGTTGCGAGACACTCCCACTTCGGCTGACGGATGATCCGGATTCCACGACATGCCTTCACCGCCTCGCTCGTGAATCGATCGCGTGGAAAGGTGCGAAGAATTTTTCGCATCGGATGATCCAGTGAAAAGTATCGGCTCACGAGAATCTCCGTGCCGGCGGGAACCAGCAGGCGCTCTCCGACCTGCTCAACCTGCACCGGATATCGGTCGATCAATCCGTTCCATCCCCGACCGGCCGGCTCCCAATGGAACACCTGGCCGCTTTCGAGCGTGAGCCGCAGATCAAACTCCGGCGCCTCGATGGCGACAGGCGTCATTTGATGAAGTAGCTCAGATTCTCGAGTTCGATCGCAAGGTTCACGTTATTCACCATCACCTTCGAGGGCACCTGGAGAACAATCGGCGCGAAATTCAAAATCGCCTGGATCCCCGCCTCCACAAGCGCGTTGCAAACCTCCTGGGCAACCGTCCCCGGCACGCACAGGATCGCGATCCGGATGTGATGCTCCTCGATGAACTTCGCCATCCGACTCATCGGATAAACCGTCACCTCCCCTGCCGCCGCCTTTCGCTTGCGCGGATTCATGTCGAATGCCGCCGCGATCTCGAATCCCTCGCGCGCAAAGCCGTCCCCATATTGAAGCAGGGCCGAGCCGAGATTGCCGGCGCCCACGAGCACCACCGGCTGCAGGCTGGTCCGGCCAAGCGCATCTGAAAGCCTCCGCCGCAAGGTCGCCACATCGTAACCGAGTCCGCGCTTGCCGAACTGCCCGCAATAACCGAGGTCCTTCCGCAACTGCGTGGGCTTCACTCCGGCGACCTTCGCAAGCGCCTCGGAGGACACCGTCGTCGCCTCGCCATTGCTCAGCCGGTCGAGGCAACGTTTGTAGAGCGACAGGCGATAGACGGCTTTGCGAGGGACGGACTCTTTCATCAAATTGTGAAAAGGAGCAATGTTTTCGCAGAGCTGTCAAATCCGCGCTTCCCGCACAGGCTCATGCGATCGCCGCATCCCCATACAATGTGGACACGGTCGCGCGGGTGATCCGCACGTCCATCACCTGGCCGACATGGCGCGGAGCCCCTTCGAAGACAACGATCTTGTTGGTTCGTGTGCGGCCGGAATAGCGCTCCGGATTGTAGCGGCTCGTGCCCTCGCAAAGGATTTCCATGCGCTGTCCGACGCATTCGCGAAGCTTGCGTGCGGCGATTTCGTTGACGACGTCGAGAAGCCTCTGATTTCGCTCCTCCTTCACCCGCTCCGGAATCTGATCCTCCATGGACGCCGCCGGTGTGTCGCGGCGGGGGGAATAGCGGAAGACAAAGGCATTGTCGAAATCGGCCTCCCGGACGAGCGAGCTGGTGGCTTCGAAATCGGCGTCGGTCTCGCCGGGAAACCCCACAATGATGTCCGTCGTGATTGCGATGCCCGGGCGGGCCTTTCGCAGGGCCGCGACGAGATCCAAAAAGCGCTCGCGAGTGTAGGCGCGTCGCATGCGCTTGAGAATTGCGTTCGACCCGGATTGCAGAGGTAGATGCACATGCTCCATCAACTTTGGCAGTCTGCCGAGGGCGTCGATGAGATCCTGTTTGTAACCGATCGGATGCGGCGAGGTGAAACGGACACGCTCGATTCCATCCACATCATGGACCGCCTCGAGCAGCTGCACGAACGGACTGAGCCCGTCGCGCTTCTCGAATTCATGGCGTCCATAAAGATTCACGATCTGCCCAAGCAGCGTGACCTCCTTCACCCCTCGCGCGGCAAGACCGCGAACCTCCTCGACGATGTCGGCAATGGGTCGCGACCGTTCCGCACCACGGGTGGATGGAACGATGCAGAACGTGCAGTGCATGTTGCAGCCCTGCATGATCGAAACAAACGCCGTCACCTGCCCATCCCGCACCGGCTGTTCGCGAATCGCGTTTTGCGAGCCGTCCTCCTCGTCCACGTCGACGATTGAGATCCGCTCGTCGTCGATTCGCGCCTCGAGTTTTCTGCGCAAAAGCTCGTCGACGTAGTCGGCCACGCGGTGAAATTTCTGCGTCCCGACAACGAGATCGACGTGACCGGAGGATTCGACGAGCTCCGCACCACGGCTCTGCGCCATGCACCCCAGATATCCGAAAACAAGATGCGGCCGACGCTCGCGCAACTTGCGAAGCATCCCCATCTTCCCGATCGCCTTCTGCTCCGCCATGTCGCGCACGCTGCACGTGTTCAGAAGAATCACGTCGGCGTCCTCCTCGTCGCTGGCAAGGCGGTAGCCGCGATCCGCCAGCATCTTTGCAACCTGGCCGGAATCGCGTTCATTCATCTGACAGCCGTAGGTCTTGATGAAAACGCTGCGCATGGAAAACGGCGAACGCTACACCGCGGCACGGCCGATTTCCAGCGCTCATCCGAATCCCAAAAAACCGCTTGTTTTCGTCCGCGGCGCGGCCAGACATATCGATCAGATGCCTTTGAAGACACCCGCCCAACTCGGTTACGCCATGCCCGCGGAATGGACTCCGCACGAGGCAACCTGGCTTTCGTGGCCCCACCGGTCGGGCATCAGCTTTCCCGGTTGCTACGACCGTGTGATTCCGACATTCGTGAAAATGGCGACCGCGCTCGCCGAATCGGAAATCGTCCGCATCAACGTGAAGGACGCCTCGCAGGAAGCTGAAGTGCGGCGTGCGTTGAACGGAGCACCCCCCGAGCGCATTGAATTTCACCACATTCCCACAAACGAGCCATGGTGCCGCGACCATGGCCCGATCTTCGTGACGCGCAAGGAATCGCCGCGCGTGGCGATCGTCGACTTCGGCTACAATGCGTGGGGTTGGAAATACCCGCCGTGTGATGACGACGACGAGGTGCCCGTCCACGTCGGAAACAAACTCGGGATCGAGGTGTTCGACTGCAGTGATTTCATCCTCGAGGGCGGATCCATCGACGTGAACGGTGAAGGGGCGCTTCTCACGACGGAGAGCTGCCTGCTGAATCCGAACCGGAATCCGGACTTGACACGCGAGGAAATCGAGCAACGCCTCCGCGATTTCCTAGGCATAAAGACCATCATCTGGCTTGGCGACGGCATCGAGGGCGACGACACGGACGGTCATGTCGATGATCTCACCCGTTTCGTAGGTCCGAACACTGTGGTCACCGTCGTCGAAGAGGACGAGAGCGATTCAAACTACGAGGCGCTTCAGGAAAACCTCAGCCGCCTGCGCGCGGTGGAGTTGAAGAAGGACGAGCCGCTGGAGGTGCTCACGCTGCCGATGCCGACGAAGGTCGTCCGCGACGGCCAGCGACTGCCGGCGAGCTACGCCAACTTCTACATCGCGAACGAGGTGGTGCTTCTTCCCGTTTTTGGCGAACGCAACGACGCCTGGGCGAAGTCCGTTCTGGAAGGTTCCTTCCCGACCCGGAAGATCGTTCCGATCGACTGCCGCGAGCTGATCTGGGGGCTCGGTGCCTTCCACTGCCTCACGCAGCAGCAGCCGAAGGGCTGAGCCCGTCAACTTCCGGTGGAAACCGGCTCGCGACCTTTCATCTGCCGCAATCGCTGCAGCCCGCCCATCTCGGCGACTGCAGGTCCGAGGAATGGGAGTCCGAGCACTGCCGGCAGGACATACCTTAGCGTGCAGAGCACGCCGAGCGCGGCTCCCGCTGCTTCCGGCATGTAGGGCGCGTAGAGGAAGACCAGCGCGGCATCGCGCGTTCCCACGCCCGCGAATGTCAGGGGCAGCAGTCCTGCGAGAATCGCCAGGGGTGACAGCGCGAGGTTGCTCAGGAACGGCACCGCTTCACGCAGTGCCACGGTGAACATCCAGATCTGCACGAGATGGAGAAACCAGATGAAAATCGAGTTCGCCGCGATCCTCGCGAGCTTCGCCTTGTCCTGCCAGAAGTAGCCGTGCATTTCGATCCACGACGCGTGAAGCGTGGCGATCTTCGCACGCATTTTTCCGGGGGCGAAACGCTCTCCCATTCCAAAACAGAATCGCGCAAAACGCGTGGAACCGAGCAGCAAGGCAAGCGCGATGAAGCCGGCGATGATTGCTGCCGTCATCACCCAGAAAAACGCATCCTTGCGCGGGTAGAGCAGGAGGCCGAAGACGCACCAGACCAGCAGGGAGAGCATGTCGCAGGCCTTTTCGAAAACCACGAGCGCAAGCGCCAGAGAACCTCGGAGATGCCCGCGATCGGCCATGAAAACGGACTTCGCCATGTCGCCCATCTTCGAGGGCAGCACGAGATTCAGCACACTCGCGAGCAGGATGAGCCGGTTTGCTTCGAGGAACTTCAGTGGGTGGGCCGCGGGCATGAGCTGGCAAAGCCGGAACGACGTGAGCAGCGTGAGCGGAACCACCATCAACAGGCTCGCCACGAGCCAGGGAATGGAGGAATTCGCGAAGATCGGTATCGCTTTGGCAAAGTCGATTCGCCAGTAGAGCACCGCGAGGATCGCGAGACTGACGATGATGGAGAGGATACGCTTCATGAATCGGAAGAGCGGGATTTCCTGCCGGCGAGCGCGAGATACAACGCCTCGAGGGGCGTGGCCATCGCAAGAAACAGGATGGGCCATGCAGTCGCGAAGAAACGCGGATTGGAACTGCCCACAAGGTGCACGCCGAGCGCATATCCGCAGGCAATCAACAGCCACACCCCGACCGTCGCGCGCAGGCGCTGGTTCACACAAAACGACGTGACGACTCCCACAAGCAGCCACCATCCCAGCACGGTCGGCGTGAGCTCCCAGAGCGTCCGGCGGTATCCATTCTCGACCGGTTCCGCAGTAAAGACTCCGGCGCCCGTCACAGCGCCCGTGTATGCCTGCATCCAGCTCGCATACGGCTCCGGGTGGTCCGTCTCCAGAACCTCCAGGACCTCCGCAAATGCCGGCGCCTTTTCGCTCGGCGGCAGGCCGAGGACGACTTGAAGCATCCGCGCCTTGCCCGCCTTCTTGTTGATCATTTCCTCGTAAAGCGGTTCGAAGCGTTCCTGGAAATAGTTCGCATTGAACCGTCGCAACTTGAACGCGGTCCAGTTCATCGAGCCAACGGTGCGTTGGATTCCGATGTAGAGGAACAGGTGCGGATTCTCCTTGATCCCCTCCAGCGCGAGTTCGCGCATCGCATCAAAATGCGAATCATCGCTCTCGTCGAGCGCCTGCCACACGGGGTAATCCCCATTGCGGAATCCACCGGCGAGAAACTGTTTCGGCCCGCTGTCTTCCAGGTAGTAGTAATCCAGCCTCTCGCGGGACTCCCGCACGAGCGGTGCGATCTCGGCCTTCAGGTCCGCGTGCAACGGAGAGTCGAGATTCGTGAGCGGAAAGGCCGAGGTGTAAAGCAGACGCGAGGCCTGGTTGCCCTCGCCCAGCGACCATGAGACGGCGGCCACCACCGCAATCCCGATCCAGTGCGGCCACTTCAAAAAGCGCCATGCGCGCACATAGACGAGACCAATGACGATCCCGGGCCAGAAGAAACGCCCGGCCGGTTTCGTCCAGGCACAAAGCGCCAGCATTGCCAGGAAGAACCACCACATTCCCGCGGAAGGCAGTCCGATTCTTGCACGACCGATCCATGCAAACCACGCAGCCGCCGCCCAGATGAACGAGGCGTAGAAAAATGCCTCAGCGAGCAGTTCGTGCTCATACCAGATGATCATCGGCATTCCGGCGTAAATGGCGGTGACTGGAATCACCCAACACCTCCAGCCCGCGAACGCCTTCCTCACGCAATACGCGAGCGGAATCAGCGTCAGCAACCCCATGACATGCTGGAACAGCAGCAGCCACTGGAGAGGAGACCCGGGCAGCATCGCGACCGGCAGGAGGAGGATCGGGTAGAAGATGCGGCGCTTTGCCGGAATGGAGACGGCGCCCTCATTCAGCAGGCGATACGCAAAGCTGAAATACGATTCCGAATCCGATCCCCAATACGCCAGCGGCTGATAGGCGGTGAGAATCGCGCGCAGCACGAACCCGAAAGCGATCGCCGGGATCGCCCACAGGATCGCGTCCCGCAGGGCGGGCCTGCGTTCGAGAAATGGACGAAGCCGGCTCAAAACTCGCGATGGATTTCCAGCGGCTCGCCCGCCTCCAGCTTCGCGACGCGTTCCGTAAGATCCGTCCATGGCAGCATCTGCCCTGTCTGGAACGTGCGGCTCATCACGACATAGATCGATGTCTGGTCACAGCCGATCGCCGCGCGCTTCACGCGTTTCCAGTCATCGGACTCGACAAGATCCGAAACCCTCAGCCGCCCGTTCATCCATGAAAGCTCCCTCCGGAAGCGGAACGGCGCGGCCGTTTTTCCAGTAATGAGCAGCTTTTGAAGCAACTTGCGAACGAGGTCCGGGAAGAATCTTCCTCCAAACAGCATGATAAGCCGAAGCACGATGAGGTTGAACGGCGTCATTTTCTTCTGCTTCGCCCAGCCAAATTCACCGCGGACCGAGATGCGGTCCCCGGTCACTTCTGCAGGATAATCCGCCACGAGGTGCGCGACGGCGTTGCGGGTCTTCGCTCCTTCCTCAACGACGAGGGACACCTGTGTGTCCGAGGCGACAAGGGCGCCGTCGCGGAAAAACTTGAACACCCCTCCCTTGTTCAGGGCGACGTAGAGTTCCGTGTTGTCCCTCCGGTCAATGAGCAGGCCGGCGTTGCGGAAAAACACGCGCCCGGTCGGCCTCGGCTGCAGAACCGGACGCTCCGCGACGAAGTCGCGCCACGCGAGCAGGTAATTCCATGTATGATGGCCGACGATGTGGTCGTCCGCGTAGCAAGGGTTCCTTCCGGCCTCGATGCCTGCGAGAAAGCGGTCGTTCACCGCAAGCGCCGACGGCTCATGACGACCGAACAGTTCGAATCCGTGAGGGAAAAAGTTGTAGGTGTTGCGACTCGAGTATTCGCCGGAGAAGGACCCGTCCGGGTGCACGAACTCCGCAGCAAGCGCGACCGCCTTCGTCAGCGCCGCGCGCAGCTCCGGTGTCGGCGTTTCCTCGTGGATCTGCGCGAGGAGCGAAATTGTCAGGGTGTGATATCCCGGATCGCATCCCTCATATTCCTGAAACCACCCCTCCTCATTCTGCCAGGAGAGAACCCGTGCGAGCCGCTCTGCGCGCGCGTCCGCCCATTTTTGTGAACCGATCAGGGCGGACACCCGGTCGAGGCAAAGCACGATGAGCGCCTGGTGGTTCGTCAGCTGGCCGCTCTCGTGATGGTGCGCCAGCCAGTCGGCACGTCGTTCGAAGAAGCGCAGCACCTCCTTGTTGTCCAGTCCGAGCAGCTTGTAGCTCTCCGCACATGCGAGCAGCGAAAACGCCGCCGCGCCGCCCGCTTTCTCGAATGGAAAATAATCGTCGCACGATCCGTCGGCGTGTGCGCTCCGCGCGGCGAAGACCATCCCCGCCTCCGCCCATTCGCGCAGGGCATCCTGCCGGTAAAACGGGTTCCCCTCGAGTTCGCAATTCCATGCAAGCGCCAGCGGATACACGAACTCCTGGGACATCCCGCTCGGGAAATCGATGATCTTGTATTGCCAGTAGTTCCGATCGAAGCAGCCGTAGGTTGGGCTGTGACGGTTTCGGTCCTGCAGGGTGAGAATTTTGGGAATCCAGCGCAGCGCCTCGCGCGCAAAAAGGTTTCGATCAGCCATTGGGTTACTTCCTGTCGAACTCGGCCCGTCGCAGTCGCAGCTGGATGTCCTCGAGCAGCCGGCGATTGACGGCAATGACATCCGCGACGAAGCCGAGCGCAAAAATCTGCACGCCCGTCAACACGAGCACCGCCGCCGCAATCAGGCTAGGCACGTGCGTCCGGGTGGTATCGACGACCAGCCAGAGCCACAGCCAGCGAATCATGAGCGCCGTTCCCAGCAGAAACGGAATCGCCCCCACATAGGAAAAAAATCGCAGCGGCTTGTAGACAACGAAGATCCGGAAGATCGTGAGAATCGACCGCTGAATGTAGGCGGGAATGCTTTTGAAGAGCCGTGACGGACGAAGAAAGCCGTTCGTGCGAATGGGAACGGAGATCACCCGCAGGCTCCCCTGCCCGCCCTGAATGATCGTCTCGAGCGTGTAGGTGTATTCGTTGAACACGTTCATTTGCATCGCCGCCTCGCGGCTGATCGCGCGAAACCCGCTCGGCGCATCCGCGATCGTCGTCTGGCTTGCCTTGCGAACCACCCAGCTTCCGATGCGTTGCAGGACCTTCTTGACCGGCGAGAAATGCTCGATCTCGAGAATCGGGCGTTCCCCGATCACCATGTCCGCCTCGCCTGCGAGAATGGGTGCAACGAGATTGGGGATGTCCGCAGCCTGGTATTGATTGTCAGCGTCGGTATTGACGATCACATCCGCACCCGCCGCCAGACAGGCCTCGATGCCCGCCATGAAGGTGCGGGCCAGGCCCTGATGCGGCCGGTCAATCACATGGTCCACCCCGAGTTTGCGGGCGACTTCCGAGGTTCGGTCGCTGCTGCCATCGTTCACGACGAGCCATTCGACGGTATCGAAACCGGCCACTTCCCGGGGCAGGTCTGCGATCGCAACCCCGAGGGTTTCCTCCTCGTTGTAGCACGGTATCTGGATGATCAGCTTCATATGGGCAAATCCCACCCCCGCCGCAGGCCGACGCCGGTGGACCGAAAAGAATTCCTCGCAGCGCCCGGATAGTCGAGTAACCTTTGCCCGTTTTTCGCGCGGCCGTCCGCGCACGATTTGCCGATGGAATCCCTCGCGAAGCTCTGGAACCGCCTCGAAACCGGGCTCGCAGCCTTGCTGATCGGGCTCGCGCTGATTCATGCAGGCCAGACAATGGGTGGAATGCTGACCACGTCCCTGAGCACGGACGAATTCGGAACGATCGGCACATTCAGCTCGAAAGGTCCGGTCCGGGTGCTCACGGACTACCGCGCCCCGAAGAATCACATTCTCTTCAATCTCGCGAATTCCCTGCTGCCTGGCCGGGATTCGTTCCACCCCGCCCGGGCCAGGGCGCTGGCGATCCTCGCCACCGTCCTCACCGCCGGATGCATCATCGCCTATGCGACCTACCGGCGGCAGCTCGTCGAGGGGGCAGTATTACTCGCGCTGTGGAGCACCGCGCCCAATCTGCTCGATCTCTCGATGGAGGCGCGCGGATACGGATTTCTGGGACTTTTCGCCATCGCGGGATCCATCGCCGCGATCGAGTTTCTCCGATTTCGCAACCCGGCGTGGCTCTGGATTGTCTCCGTCTCCACGGTGCTCGGCGCTCACACGATTCCCGCCTACCTTTTCTTTGCGGCACCGCTGATGCTGCTGATCTTCGCCGTCGACCGCACTCGAAGGACATTCCTGTTCGGTGCCGGCGCGGCAGCGACAATCCTCCTGCTCTATCTCCCGGTCCTCGGCCAGGTGATCACCGCCTTGCGCGCCTTTCATGAGGCTGCCGAAAACGATTTTCGGACACCTGCCGGCATCCTGCGCTCGTTGAAGCTCCACCTCCTTTCGTGTGACGACTGGGAAGGCTGGCTGTTTCTCGCGACAATGACCGTCGCGCCCTTCGTCCTCCCGGCGCCCGACGACTCCGGGGGGCGCAATGGACGCCGCGTCGTCGTCGCAGCGTGCGCCACATTTTTTGCCATTCTTCTCGCCCTGCAATCGCCGCCGGTGCGCATCTCGGCATTTGTCTTCGCGCCGCTAGCGCTCGCGGGAATTCTTTCCATCGGCGCATGGATGCGTATCTGGCCGCTGCCTGCTCGGGCACTTCCCTTCGCCGCACTCTGCGCCATCCTCATTGTCGGAGTCTCGAGAGAGATTCTGTGGTCGCGGTTTCTTCCTGCGGAGGACTGGCTGCAGGCGGGTCGCGCCGTCGACTCCGCGTTTCCAGAACGGATGAAGGTCGACTTCCAGCGTTACGCGAAATACCTCAAGCACACGCTCGCGGATTCCAGTGCGCGCAACGCCGATTTCAACGCCTCGGACTTCGCCGCCGGGCAACTCATCGTGGCGGACGCGGGAAACAAGTGGGCGGAAGGCCGCCGGTTCGCCGCGCCCGATGACTCGCAGCGCGTGATGGAATGGATCGTTCCGGGAAGGATCCGCGATGTTGTCCTTTCCTTCACCCTGCCGGCGGATTGGTCGATCAACGAAAGTTCCCCGATTGCAGACGGTGACTTTTCCACGGGTCAAAAGATCGCTCCCGACCACGACGCGGTATTTTCGGTGCAGATTCCAAAGAGTGCCAAAGCCCTCGTTCTCCTGCTGAACCGTCCGATTGTTCACCGGGATCTGCTCGTGCAGATGACGACAGGCGAAGAGAAGCCGGATCTCACCCAGGGCGTGCTGCTTGCGGGCAATGGCATCATCCTGCCCGCCGGCGATCTCGCGGGAACGAAGGTGGATATCCGGCTCGCAACGATTCAGCCCGATCTCGAACTTCGGGAGGCGTGGATCTCGCGATGAATCTTTCCATCGCTCCACTGCAAAGTCTTTCAGGACTGAACCTCCGCGCCTGGATTCTCGCGATCCTCTTCGCGCTGCTGTCGCTCGTCCTCGACACACGCGACAACACCTTTCCCTCGTCCTATCACCCCGACGAGCCGTCAAAGGCCCGGCAGGTCATCGAAGGCGAATTCAATTTCCATCACCCGATGCTGCTGCTCACGACCACGCGCACCATCGTGGCAATGACCGGCGCACCACTCGACGAGCAGAGCGTCACGATCGCCGGTCGAACAGCATCCGCCGCATTCACCGCGGCTGCCATTGCATGCCTCGTCCTGCTCGCGTGCCTGCACGCCGGCCTCCTGAGCGGCGCTGCCGCCGGCGCATTACTTGTCGCCAACCATCAACTCTTCGAACTGGCGCATTACTTCAAGGAGGACCCCGCCGTGCTCCTCGGAGTCAGCGCCACATTCCTCGCCATCACTCTCTATGACCGCGGCCCGACGGCCCTCCGCGCTGCGTGGCTTGGCGTTGCGACAGGCCTCGCCGTCTCCGGAAAATACGTCGGTGCAGTCATGATCCCGCTGGCCGCGGTGATCATTCTCGTCCGCGCGGACCGAAAGTGGATCCACTCCGCAATCTTCGTGGCGTGTGCCGCCGCGCTTTTTTCCGCCGTGAACCTTCCCGTCCTGACGAACCCGGAAGGATTCGCCGCGGGATTCGAGCGCGAGATCGGTTTTGCCGTCTCCGGTCACAAGGGAATCACCCGGGATATCCCGCACGGAGTTTACGGCGCGGTTTTTCGCACGGCCACGAATCCCGTCGTGTGGATCCTTCTCGGCATCTATGCCTCGGGGCTTGCGTTCCGAGCGAAAACGGCACGTCTCTCCGAGTGGATGCTGGCGCTGTTCCCACCTGCGTTTGCGCTGATGCTTTCGTTCTCGCCCAAGACCCATCACCGCTATTTCCTGCCGGCAACCGGATTGCTCCTCACGCTTGCGGCGATTGGCGTTGTCACTCCGGCACTCGTTCGATGGCGCGACAAGGGGCTCGCACGATCCGTCACATGTGGAATCTCCGCGATTCTCATTGCAGCGACGCTCGCGGTGCAGACTCCGAAATTCCTCACCTATTTCCGCGGCTTCCGCCACGACGGCCGCGCCGCAATGGCCGCGTATCTCCGCGAGCACGCACGACCCGGAACGGTCATCGTGCAGGACAAGCGCGCGGACCTCGACTCGCAGAAACTCCCCTTCGAATTTCGCGGAAAACTTTTCGCCGCGGACGAAGGAACTCTCGACGAACTCCGCGCCTCCGGTGTGGAGTTCGTCGCGGTCGCCGAGGGAGACTATGGCCGCTTCTTCCGCAAGGATTTCAAATCCACCGACGATGGCGCAGCCGACTACGCACGGCGGCGCGCGTTTTACGAGCAACTCTTCGCGGAGGGCGAACTCGTGTTCCAGAGCGAAGCCGGCACGCTGCAATACCTCCAGCCGAGCGTGAAACTCTACCGCCTGTCTCCATCCGCAGACTCGTCAGGAAACCCGTAAATCAGGTGGTTTCCCGATAAGAGGGTGCGTATAATGCGCGCATGGCCACTGCAAAAAAGAAGCCCGCCCCCCGCAAATCCACCACCTCAAAAGCAAAGGCCGCAAAGCCCGCTGCGAAAAAGAAAACGGCGACAAAGAAGCCTGCTGCAAAGAAGGTGAACACCAAGTCCACCCATGTCCCGTCGGGCCGTGAGCAGAAGCTGGCCGAGCAGGCACTGAAACTCGTGGACGAGGCGGCAAGTGTGCTGCGCAGCGGCATTCGCTCCGGCGCGGAAACCACCGCGAAGTCGCGCATTGCCGCAAAGAGAAAAGCGAGCGCCCTGCTCAGCAAGGCCTCGACCAATCTTTCCCAGGCGATCGAAAGCGGGGCTTCGACGCTGCAGGGGCTCCTCGGCAAATTCTAAGATTCCCAAAAACCAAAACGCAGAAGCGGCGCCATGTGCGCCGCTTTTTGCTGCCTACAAGCCGCCGTGCTTCCAAATGGAAAGCACGAGTCGCAGGCACATGTAACCTCCCCAGATCAAGCCGATCAGCCCGATCACGGGGACTTCCATGATTCTTGGTGGAAGGTTCGCCAGAACGAGGATTGATGAGCAGATCAGCACCGAGGCCGCGAGAATGGCGTTCGTGAGCCGGTTCGCGATTGAATCCAGAGTCTTGCGCAGCGGTTCGAAACCCTCGGGATCGATGTTGTGCTTGAGGGGAATGTTGAACTGCCCCCTCCGAATCCGATTCCAGAGCGTCCGGAAGTCGTGTGGAAAGTCCTCGAGAAAATCCACCGACTCCGTGAGCAGCCGCTTGACGAGACCGAAGAGATGCAGCGGGTGATATTTTCCCTCGATGAGTTTCGACGCGTAGGGCTCGCCCTGAATGACGAAGTTGAGGTCGGGATTCAGTGCGCGTCCGATCGCCTCAACCTGTGACAGCGCCTTGATGCCTAGGTAGAAACTGCCCTTCATGCGCAGGCGGTTCTTGCGAAGCAGCTCGAGCAGCTTGTTGAGAACGTAGCCGAGATTGATGTCGCGCAGCGGCTGGTTGAGATGCTGGTCACTGAAATCCTCGACGTCTCGCAGCATGCGGTCGGAGTCCTCGACAATGCCCTCGTCCGACATCTCGAGAATCGACCGCATCACCTGCTGGTGATCCTTTTCCGCAAGGCCCGCAATGAGATGGGCGACGCTGGAACGAAAGCCCGGTGAAAAGGATCCCATCATCCCGTAGTCGTAGAGACCGACGACACCACCCTTCAGCACCGTCATGTTCCCCGGGTGCGGATCGGCATGGAAGAACCCAAAGTCGAAAATCTGCTGGTAGATGAGCTTCGAAATCCGTTCGGAAAGCTCGATGGGATCAATGCCCGCCGCCTGCAGTTTGTCCGGATCGTTCACCGGTATGCCTTCCATGAATTCCATGGTCAGCACGCGTTCCCCGGAAAACTCCCGCAAGACCGCGGGCACGTGAATGTCCTCCGAATCCTCAAACTGCTTGGCGAACCGCTCCGCGTTCGCGGCCTCGTTCGTGAAATCGAGTTCCTTGCGCAGCGTCGCGGAGAACTCCTGCACGACTCCAACCGGATTGAGCACCGCGATCTCCGGGACGTGCTTGTCCACGAATTTCGCCAGGTCGAGGATGATCGCGAGGTCGCGCTCGATGAGCTTCTGAATGTCGGGCCGCTGCACCTTCACCGCGACGACGGCGCCCTCGACGGTCACCGCACGATGCACCTGCGCGATCGACGCACCGGCCAGCGGCTCCTCGTCGAACTCCGCGAATGCCTGCGACACCGTGATTCCGATCTCGTCGCTGAAAATTTTCTTCGCCAGCTTTCCCGGGAACGTCGGCACATCGTCATGCAGCTTGCACAGCTCGGCGTAGTATTCATCGTTCACGAGGTCACGCCGGGCGCTCAGGATCTGGCCAAACTTGATAAACGTCGGTCCAAGTTCCTCCAGGGCGAGACGCAGCCGCTCCGCCGGAGGCTTCGCGAGCAACCCTGTTTCGTGAACCTTGAGCTCCGCGTCCTCCATGCCAACGACACGCTGGAGCGCGACCAGTTTCAGCACATCCCCGAATCCGTATTTGAAGAGGACGTGCAGGATCTCGTTGTATCGCGGAAGATGCGTCGCGAACTCGACGGCTGAGCGCAGTTGGTTGATCACGGGTATTGCACGCAGAGCATACCAATCCTTACCCCCGCTCAACCCAAATCGTTCAGACCCCGCGCGGGGCGAGCGCCTGCATCACGAGGCCGACGGTGCCACCGTAAACGAGGTGGGCGACGAGCTGCATGACCGCGGTCATCGGACCGCGCCGGTGATATTTCGCCATGGGGTGGTGCTCCATCACCGTGATGCAGACGAGGAGCATCACGATCGCTCCATGCACGCCTCCCAGAAAAAGACCCGACATGAACGTGAACGGAATTTGCGAGAAATGCAGCACCGCCTGATAGACATAAGCGAACAACACACCCGAGCCCACGTGGACGGCCAGCCCCGGCATGTAGGCGCCCTCAATGCGGCCAGTCACCAAGGCACCGACCGCGCGAACCACATCGACGTGTGCGACGTTCATCCATCGGGGCAGAAGAAGAAAAACCGTCATGACAGCGGTGCCCACGAGACCGGCGATGAGAGGGAGAATCACCTGCGTCATATCAGAATATGGCTGCGGATTTTCGAGTTCTCAACTCGCAAGCGCGCCTCATGCAGGCCTTGCGACCTTCCGACCCTGCGGGAGTTGAAGTCATCCATCACGAACGGAGATCGCAGAAATCTCCTGTTCCGGATGTCTCAACGTGTCCGCGAAATCACCCGCCCTTTCGCGTTCACGAGCTTTACCTTTGGCGGTTTCGGGTTCTCGTTTGGCGGCGCGGAGATGAACACGTAGTAGGTCGCGAACGGCGCGTTCTTGAACTGCGCGATGCCCACGCCAATCCGCACCTGCTCCTGACTGAAAGTCGTAAGCGCCATTGTGTGCGAGCGGTGCGGAGGGGAATTCAGCCACTGCTTCAGTGCGTCACGGGGCTTGCCGGTCGGTGATCGCGCTGCAATCGACTCGATGTTGTTTGCCGAACGAACGGAATCGTAAAAAGACGGGAGCCGGTATCCGGCTTTCGTGACAAGGAAATTGGGCCCCTGCCCGCTCGGATTCACGTGCGCGAAATATTTTCGCTTCCCCATGTCCTGTGCTCGGGCGCGCGCAACCTTGCAGAGGATCGGATCGAGCTTCATGACCTTCCGCTTCTGAAGCCCGTTGTTCTTGATGATCTTGAAAAGCTTCTCCTCGTCCTTCGTGAGACGATGGGTTGAGCCCACGGCCTCCGGTTGGAGCCATCCGATGAACAAGCCCGCCGCCAGCAATCCCGGGAGGAACTTCATGAATCATACCTCCCGCCGATCGGACGGATTTGCAAGTCCCATCCGGTGGTCGACACCACTCGAGGAACACATGTGATGCAGACCACCGAATCCGTCTGGCGCATCCTGACATTCCGGGATAGATCCTCCCCTGGCTACTCCGTGGATCTGCCAAGGCCCGGGATCGGAGCGTAGCCGACGAACACGCTACCCGGGCCGCCCTCCGACGGTGCCTTCGGAATCCGGAAATCGAACACGCTCACCCCGGACATTTTTCGCCCGTCGAAAGTCCGACCGTCGCTGGCTCCGAACATCACGGGCCTGCCGTCTGACTTCAATTCGCCGAGATAGATCATCGTGTGCGTCACCGGGGGATCGCGGTCGATCTCATAGGTGCCGGTCCAGAACAGCAGATCGCCGGGCCTCAACGCATCCAGCTCGAAGCTGTCCTCGCTCCGACTGACGACCGCCTGGAAGTCCCCCGTTTTTCGAGCCCACACATACTGGTCGCTGGCAGTGCGCGGCACATCGTCGACGCCCATCTCCTCCAGCACGTGGAAAATCGTCCCCGAGCAGTCCATTCCTCCACTTTCAGGTTCCGACGAACCGTATTTGTAGCCGAGATTCCGTTTTGTCAGTGCGAGCGCCTTTTCGATCAACGCACGCACCTCCGGCGGGTTCGCATCGAAATCCTCAAGCTCGCCGGTTTCGATCGATGCCACGACCGGCGGCGGCATTTTCTCCTCCGCAACGGCGCTCGCGACGAGCCATGCAGCCATTACCAATCCTCCCCATCTCACGTGGGAGGATCGAATTTCATCGAACGATCGGTCGTCAGGCGCGACGGCGCAGCACCGCTACAACCTCAACCTCCGCCGTCTGCGGGAACATGTCGAATGGTCGCGCGTTCACAAGCTCGTAGCCGGACGACAGCGCCTTCACATCGCGGGAAAGGGTTCCCGGATTGCAGGAAACATAGACGATCCGGTCCACCGCTCCGCCCGAAAGCGCATCACACACACGGGCATCCACACCCTGCGACGGCGGATCCAGAATCACCGTCACCCCGCTCCCGGGTTTCCCCTCCAGCACCGCGAAGAGATGGTCCGCCACGTCGCCCTCGAGATAGGACTCGTTGGCGCCGGCAAGGTCTCGTGCCCGCGCGATGCTGCGTTCATTCCACTCGATTCCGACAACCCGCTCGAAGCGGCCGGCCAGCCGTCGCGCAAAAAAACCATCTCCGCAATACGCATCGATGAGCAGCGCGCCCCCATCGCTACAAATATCCGCAACCTCGTCGAGGAGCAGTGCCGCGACGGCGTCGCTGGTTTGATGAAACCCCATCCGCGTCACGTGTTCGCGCAGCACCCGGGGGCCCTCGCGATACGGCTCGGCACGCAGCTCGTGAAGTTTCCGGTTCACTTCCGAGGACGCGATGAGGCAGCCTTCGATGTCCACGATTCCACGGCCGTCCCGCCGGTGAAACCCGATGCGCCCGCCATGGCGGTGCACCGTAATCCGATTTCGATAGTTGTAAGGCTCGGGGGCGGGCACCCCCTCGAGAACCGCAGGATCCACGATTCCGCCAAGCCGTCGCAAACTTTCCCGCACCTGCGACGTCTTCAACGCCACCTGCTGCTCGTAGGAAATGTGCTGATAGCTGCACCCGCCGCAGGTTCCGAAATACGGACACGGCGGCTTCACCCGCGAAGGAGATCCTTCGACGATTCGCTCGAGATCCGCCTCGACGAAGCGCTTCGTTTCGCGAGCGACGCGCACCTCGACCCGCTCGCCGGGAATTGCGTCGCGCACGAAACACACGCGCCCATCCGCAAGCCGGCCAACGGCTTTCCCGCCGAAGGCCACATCCCCGATCTCGATCACTTCCGACATTCCGTCCAGCCTATCGGCAATCCCCTGCGGCACAAGCCGGGTGAAGATCGCATCACCGATCTCCTCCACACCGCGCACAGGTCTCAAAGAAAAATCCCGCGGTGGTTTACCATCCGCGGGATTTCAGACAACAGCACCTTCGCACTCAGGCCACGGCAATCCTGCGAGGTTTCGCCGCCTCGGCCTTCGGCAGACGCACGGTCAGCACGCCCTGCTCAATCGATGCCTCAATTCGCGAGGAATCGATGGTCGGGTCGAGATCGAAGACGCGGCGGTAATCCGCATCGCTCGATTCGCGATAGACCCGATGCTCATCGGGCTCCTCGCGTTTCCGGCGGCCGACCAACGTCAGCTTGCCGTCCTCAAACGTCACCTCGACGCTTCCCTTCGGCACACCGGGCATCTCAACCTCCAGCGAATAGCCGTCGGCGTCCTGGTGAATGTTCACCGCAGGCGCAATAAACTCATTGCTCTCGCGGCGCACGACGGGTGCCTCGTTCGGTCTGGTCACTAGCTGGCTCATGGAATTTGTCCTCCTTCGAAAGTGGGTTTTGCGGCCGGCCGAAGCTTTTCGCCGGCCGCGGGTTTCGACTCAGTTCACGCTGACTTCGATCTTGCGGGGCTTCGCTTCCTCGGCCTTGGGCAGGATCACGGTCAGCACTCCGTCCTCGTAGGTCGCCTTCACCTCGTCGGCCTTCACCGCCGCAGGCAGGGTGATCGTCCGGCTGAACCGGCCGAAAAACCGCTCGCTGCGGAAGCTTTCGCCTTCGCCCTCCTTCTTCTCCGAACGCCGCTCGCCGCTCACGGTGAGGTTGTCGTCGTGCAGCGAGACGTCGAAGTCCTCCTTCTTCATGCCCGCCGCTTCGACTTTCACCGTGACCTTGTCGTCGTCCTCGTAAATATCGAGGGCAGGCGCCCAGCCGCGATCAACTGTCGGCGAGAAGGTCCCGGCGAGTTCAAATGCCGAGTCGAGCAGGTCCCGCAGGGACGACAGGCGGTCGAATGACGACCACGGGGAAAGTTGGGGTTTGTAGCTGATAAGTCTCATGGTTGTTTCCTCCTTTGGAAGTTGGTTGCTCTCAACTTCCCTATTCAGCTTCACCCGTGCCGGAAATAGCTGTTACTTTATAAGTTGTTTATCGATAGAATTTTAAACGGAATTACTACAAACCCACACAAAGAGGTATGAGACATAATGTCGCTACACCATGCGAAATTTCGTTTCCCATTTTGAGCCAATTTGCCTCAAACACGCACGCACCAGTCCCGGCGTTCCGATGCGAATTCGGTCACTCTCAGAGCAAAGAGCGAATCATCCCGAAATAGTTAAACCACCAGCGAAGGATCTGCACCGCTAGGGCGATTGCGATGCAGGCGTAGATGGCTCCGGAGATCCATCGGGCGGAAGCATCGGCGCGCTCCTGGAATTGCTCGGTGTAGCGGCTGGCGAGACGTTCCATTTCGTCGTCGAGCCGGCCGGAATTCTCTCCGACGGCAAAGGCCCGGTCGATCTCCTCGGGAAACGCCCGCGTTTTCGCGATCGCCTCGCTCAACACGCCGCCGCCGTTGCGGACCTCGTCGATCGCCCGATCCGCCCCACGGCGAAAACGCGCACTGCCACTCGCGTCAGCGGAACGGTCGATCGAGCCGAGGATGCCCGCACCGGCATGCACGAACATTCCCATGGTCGCGCAGAACCTCGATCCCACGAGAGCGATCCGCGTCCCCCCGATCGCGGGCAGCGTCTGCAGCATTCCATCAAAATCCGGATTCACCCGGGCCGCCTTGACCGCCGTGCGGGCCACCAGCCAGACAAGAAAGCCCACCAGATAAAACATTCCGAGGAAGGTCAGCATCTGGACCAGAAACGAACCAACCCCGGATGAGAAAAGCGCCGGCACGGAAAGCAGGAATGCGCCGACGTGGAGCAGCAGCAATGGATAGATGCAGCGCATGATCGTTCCACGCCGCATCCGGGCAAGTGTCTCGTAATAACCACGCAAAAATTCGAACGCACGTTCCGGCAGTCCGCCCTTCTCACCGGCGCTGATGATTTCGCGATCCAGCGAATTGAAAACCTCCGGGACCGCCGCGAAATAGGACACCGCCGTGTCCCCCGTCCCCTCCCTGCACATCCGTTCCGCAACGCGCTGCAGCGGGCCGGAACGCATCTTAGCCTTGAGCTCGAGCGCATCCGGAATCGACCGCCCGCTTTTTACGTATTCCCGCAGTTCGTGGAAGAATTGCTCTTTCTGCTGGAGGGAGAGTTTCATGTCTGGCTTGGTTGCCAGAATGATAGCACGCGGAACACTCGACGAAAAGTTCATTCGCCGGGCAATTGTCGAAGCGCGAAAAGGCCTCGGCTTCACAAGTCCGAACCCGGCCGTAGGCGCGGTGATCGTCAAGGGCGGCCGTGTGCTGGCCGTCGGTCATCATCGCGGCGCCGGCAAACCCCACGCCGAGATCGAGGCGATCCGCGCGTTGAAAAGTCCCGCCCTCGCCCACGGCGCCACGCTCTACGTCACCCTCGAACCCTGCTCGACTCACGGCCGCACGCCGCCATGCACGGACGCAATCTTCGATCATGGCTTCGCCCGCGTGGTCTACGGGGCAACCGATCCCAATCCCGCTCATGCCGGCCGTGCCGCGAAGCTGCTCCGCGCGGCAGGGATCGAAGTCACCTCCGGCGTCCTCGCGCAGGAATGCGCGGCGCTGAACGAAGCCTGGAATCACTGGATCGTCACCAGGCGGCCGTTCGTCATCGCCAAATGCGGCATGTCGCTCGACGGCCGCATCAGCTCCCATCCGGAATCACGCTGGATCACGAGCGAAGCCTCCCGCGCCGATGCGATGCGCCTTCGCGCGTCGGTGGATGCAATCCTCGTCGGCGGAGGCACCGTGCGCGCCGACAACCCGAAGCTCACCCTGCGCGATGTGGAGGGCCGCCAGCCGTGGCGTGTCGTCTGGACGCGGTCGGGCAAACTCCCCACGGACTGCCATTTGCTCACAGACCGGTTTCGCGACCGCACGCTCGTCTTTGAGAAGGAATCACTCGAGGCCACCCTTGCCGCGCTGGGCGCGATGGATGTGACGTCCGTCCTCATTGAAGGAGGCGGAGCAACGCTGGGCGAAGCCTTCGACAGGCACCTCGTCCATCGCGTCGTCTTCTACGTGGCTCCGCAGATGCTCGGCGGTCCAATTCCCGCCGTGGGCGGTCGCGGCGCTGGATCGAATGAAGAGGGACTTCGTTTGGAGAATCCGACCTACACCCGCATCGGCGATGACCTCCGGATCGAAGGATCCATCGAAACGGGAGGGCGAGGCTCCCGCCGAGCCGTCGCTTAAACCCGCGGGCATAAAAGCCGCATCCGGCTTGGGATTCGTTGCAATCCCGGTCAATCTCTCTACTCCGCCTCGACCCCGAGCAAAATTCGCGCGGCCTGGTTCACGTCCTTGTCACCGCGTCCAGAGAGGTTCGCGATCACGATGCGATCGCGATCCATCTGCGGCGCGACCTTGATCACATGTGCGATGGCGTGTGACGACTCGAGCGCCGGAATGATTCCTTCGATCTCCGCGAGGGTGCGGAACGCATTCAACGCCTCGTCGTCCGTGGCGTAATCGTATTCCGCACGTCCGATGTCCTTGAGCCAGCAATGCTCCGGCCCCACCGCCGCGTAATCGAGGCCCGCCGACACGGAATGCGTGCCTTCGATCTGGCCGTCCTCGTTCGCCAGCAGCCACGTCCTTGCGCCTTGCAACACGCCAAGACGCCCTCCCTGAAACCGCGCCGCATGCTCGCCCGGACGAATCCCGCGTCCACCGGCTTCGACGCCGACCATTCGAACGGCTTCGTCATTCAAGAACGCATGGAACAGCCCGATCGCATTGCTGCCGCCGCCCACGCATGCCACGAGCAGATCCGGCAGCCGCTCCTCGCGTTCGAGAATCTGACGCCGGGCCTCCTCGCCGATCACCCGGTGAAAATCGCGAACCATCATCGGATACGGATGCGCGCCGTAGGCCGTGCCGAGGATGTAGTGCGTGTCGCGCACGTTCGTCACCCAGTCGCGCATCGCCTCGTTCACCGCCTCCTTGAGCGTGGCCTGACCCGCGGTCACTGCCACCACCTTTGCGCCGAGGAATCGCATCCGCGCGACGTTGAGCGCCTGCCGCTCCATGTCCACCGCGCCCATGTAAATCACGCATTCGCAGCCGAATCGCGCCGCCACCGTCGCGGTAGCGACACCGTGCTGACCCGCGCCCGTCTCGGCAATGATCCGCCGTTTGCCCATGCGCTTTGCGAGCAGGATCTGGCCGATCGCGTTGTTGATCTTGTGCGCCCCGGTGTGAAGCAGGTCTTCGCGCTTGAGATAAACCTTCGCACCGCCAAGTCGCTCGGTCAGCCGCTCGGCGAAATACAGCGGAGTCGGCCGGCCCACGTAGTTCGCCAGAAGGTCATTCAACTCGCGCCGAAACTCCGGATCCTGCCGGGCCGCGGCATACTCACGCTCGAGTTCCTGCAACGCGGTCATAAGGGTCTCCGGCACAAAGACGCCGCCATACGGGCCGAAGTGCCCCTTTGCGTCTGGAACCGAGTCGAATCGTGTCATGTCACTCACGATGCCTCTTCGCATCTGCGCCCGCAAGCGCGCGGATCGCACGACGATGCGGCGAGGGAATCGGCACGTCCTCCAGTGCGTCCAGCGGAAACGCGCGAAGACCGGCTATTCCACCGGGCTCTGCACGAACAACCTCCATCCGCACGCGATAGCGCGTGATCGGATACGTCTCCACATGCGCCGGCTCGCCGTCGAGATCGACCTCGGGCAGGATCCACATTCCCCGCCAGCGCTTGTCCGACTGCGCGAGATACAGGCTGCCACTTTTCACGACAAACGCCCGGCGCTCCACGACACTCGTCGTTGCCGCGCGCTCGCGCTTCACCGGGAGCAACTCCGGATTCGGCGCCGCGCAGCCCCCTCGAATCGGGCAACCCGGACAATCGGGTCTGCGCGGTTTGCAAACGAGCGCTCCCAGCTCCATCAACGCCGAGTTCAGCTCCCGCGCACCGCCTCCCTGCGGCTGCAAATCCATCGCAGCTTCCTGCACAAGCCTGCGCCCGACAGTCGAGTCGATCGGTTCCGTGATCGCGCGCAAACGGGTCAACACCCGGGCGACGTTCGTATCGACCACCGCCGCCGGTCGATCGAAGGCGAATGCCATCACCGCCCCCGCCGTGTAGGCGCCAATGCCCGGCAGCGCCATCAGTGCGTCCAAATCGGCAGGAATCTTCCCACCATGGCGCTCGACGACCGCCTTCGCCGCGCGATGGAGGTTTCGCGCCCTCGAGTAGTAGCCAAGCCCCTGCCACATCGCGAGCACCTCGGTCTCATCGGCTGACGCGAGCGCCTGCACCGTCGGGAATCGTTTCATCCACCGCTCGTAGGCCCCGATCACGGTCGAAATCTGCGTTTGCTGCGCCATGAACTCGGAGATCAGGACCGCATAAGGATCCGACGTTCGTCGCCACGGGAGATCCCGGGCATTCCGCCGATACCACGCAAGCAGCGGAGCCATCTGGGGGGCGGAATTCGGCGGAGGCATGGTGTGCGGCATCGAGACCATACGCATTTGGAATGAGAGGTCGAGGCGCTCTCCAGTCACGAGCAGCAATCCTTGTTGGGGGAACAGCGCCTTCGTCCTTGAAAGACGCAAACCGATATTCCGCTGGCTGAAAGACAGCTAAGGAGCCATCCTTTGTTACGATGAAAGCATTACCAGTGGTGCTGGCAGCAATGATGGCGCTCACGAATGTGTGGGCGGTCAAGAAAGTCGATCTCTCTGCGTTTGATGGAAACTACACCGGCAATGGCAGCCTGACGATCCAGGAGTTCTCCAATCCTCTGACGGCGGAGGTGAAATTCGATGTCGCGAGGAACGGGCGCAGGTCCAAGGTTACCATATCGGGAATCATCGCCGAGGGAGCCACGCCTTGGGAAACCACGCTTCGTCTCAAGAAGAAGCGGAAGATGAAAACGAACAACGTCAGCGGAATCGATTTCGGGCCGGGCATTTTCCCGGCCGCCGGCAAATACAAAGTGCGCAGAAAATCGAAGCTGGAGAGCACCGCGGTGACGAGAGGGACGACACCTGTGATGGAGCAGAAGGTGTCGATGGACGTCAAACCGAAGGGCCGGCGGAAGGAACTGACTGGGACGATCGCGGTGTTTTTCGATGGGGTGGAGTTTGCCGCCTACCGCTTTACCGCCACCGGAAAATAGGCGATCACCGCGGGATTCTCTGCGATCTCCTGCTCAGGCATGCCCGAGCGGTCAGGGACTGTTCGAGGGAACCTGGACGGAGCAACGCAGGGTTTGGAGTTTGCGAAGCACCCTCGTCGGCGCGAACGGTTTGAGTCTTCGTTCTTCATGTCCTTCGGCGCAGCGATCCGCTACCCTTCCCGGACCCATGCCCGCACCCTCCGTTTACACGTCGCCGCTTACGGGCGACCAGGTCCAGCTTCTGCGTGAGGCACTTGTCGCGCAGCAATTCGAGTTCGAGGAGAAACCCTACACAATCTTCACTGCGCGGAAGGACCGGCTGAACGTTGCCGTCTACGAAAAAGGTCCGAAGGTCGTCGTGCAAGGCAGGGGACTGGAGGACTTCATCACCTTCACACTCGAGCCGCAGGTGCTCGGCGAGGCGAAGTTTGGCTATGACGAAGTGTTCGAACCGGAAAAGTTCGCGCCCCACTTCGGCATCGACGAAAGCGGCAAGGGCGATTTCTTCGGTCCTCTCGTCGTCGCGGGGGTCTACACGGACGAACGGATCGCTCGTGAGTTCAAGGCCGCGGGAGTGCAGGACAGCAAGAACATCGGCTCCGATAAAAAGGTGCGCGAACTTGCGACCGTGATCCGGCGTTCGAAGACGCCGCAGACGGTGATCCTCATCGGCCCGGAGCGCTACAACCAGCTCTTCG
>CALGTD010000202.1 GCA_937901895.1 uncultured Spartobacteria bacterium
GATCTTCGAGTCGCTGAAGAAGGAGAAGCTCGAGGAGATTGCGCGCATCAAGGGCAACTCGAAGGGGGCCGGCAAGACAGCGGCGATTGCGCCGGAGTCGGCGACAGGAAAGAAGCGTCGGATTCGTCTGACGCGCGAGGCTTACGAGAAGCGGCGCGAGCAGATTCGCTCGTTGTATCTCGAGCAGGGTGTAGCGCCGCGTGAAATCTGCGCCAAGCTGGGGTTGTCGCGCAAGACGCTGGCGACGGAGATCACGATCATCCGCAAGGAAGCGGGACTGAGGGGCGACGAGCTTCCGAGCGAGAAGCCTGCGGCCAAGGCCCGGAAGACGAAGCCGGCGGTGGTTGCCAAGCGGGCTGCCGTCAAGCGGCGGAAGCGCCGGCGGGCGCGGGCGGCGGCATAGCACGCCGGAATTCCGCAACGGCGCAAGCCTCCCAACGGGAGAGGAATTGACCTTCAGCGAGTGGGTTCGGGACGATGGGCGAAAGGGTGTCCCGAAGTTCCTCGCGGATCTGGGCGCGTTGATCCGGAGAGA
This sequence comes from uncultured Spartobacteria bacterium, assembly GCA_937901895.1. GTDB lineage: Bacteria > Verrucomicrobiota > Verrucomicrobiia > Chthoniobacterales > JAATET01 > JAATET01. The sequence continues at coordinate 536 of CALGTD010000202.1, forward strand.
GGCGGATCCACCATAGGCGCACGTCATTGAAACCGTCATCGCCGCCGTGGCTGGCGGACCATTCTGGGAACAGTTTGTTCAGGCAACTCCAGGTGTAGGCTTCCGGGTTGTTGACGTCGGGGAGTTTCGACAACCGTTTTGCGATTTCGTCGAGAGCCCAGATCCAGTAGTTGCGGGACCAGTCGTGGGAGTCGAGAAGTTCGCGGACCTTTGCCGGGGTCATGTGGAAAGGGGCGCTGGTGGCGCGAGAAAGAATTTCCACCCACCAAAAACCGTCAGGAGAAGCCGCGGGCCGATTGGCGACCGCGTCCGGAGCTGACGTCGGGGCGGGCATCGTCGAGACGACTGCGGCAACGGTGCAGGCGATCGGCCGGGGAGCCTCCGACTCGGGGGTGAGTCCCGGCGCGGGAGCCGGTGAAGATTCGAGGCCGAGCGGGAGGGTAGCATCGTCGTGGCGTGGGAGCGGATCGGACGCGGAGGCCGGACCGAACCGCAAATCGATTGCAACGACATTGCGACCGTTTTTAATCGGCGAATATTGGAAGTTGAGACCGGCAACGGCGTGCAGCTCGCGCTGGGCGGGTTTGAGCGCCCAATGGTAAAGCTGACCCGGACGTTGGTATTCGGTCGTCAGTCCGAGTTCTCCCCGTAGTTCGTTGAGCTCAAGCCTCGCGGCGGCAAATGGAGAATCCTGTTTGCGAATCGAGCAGTAGAGTTCGTAAATGGCCCTCGAGTAGGAACTGTGGCGAAATCGTGCCATGATCGCCATGTCTTCCTGTGTGAAGAGGGGAGGGAGGTTCGCGAGCATCGCGTTGGTCCGAGGGTCGAGCCAAAGGGTAACGGCCGAGCCGTCCGGGGAGGCCTCGAAACCGGCGATCCAGTTCCACGCGGCGAGCCCTGGGGCCCCGGCCGTCACGGGCTTGGTGCGCAGACCGTTCAAAAGCTCAATAATCTGGTCGAAGGAAAGTCGCCGGCCGAACGCCGTCGATGAGCGGTCGACGACAATCTCGAACGATCCATCCAAACCCCGTCCATGCTGTTTTTCCTTTCTAATCCATAGCAGTAACCGGCGCTCAGGGCCGGATAGACGGTGGATCCCCTGCAAAAACGACTCGGAAGGGGTCTGACGCGGAGTTGCAGGAAGCGTGCTCATAGCGACTGGTTAGAGGATAGGTCAATGACGGTTAGTGTCAAGAGGCAATAGGTTGATCCATCTCGCACCCGATTAGGGGAGGGGTGAGCGAGCGGGTGGGTTGGTAACGGGGCGGGCTGGCTGGCAGGCCGAGACTCGCAAAAGGTGTCTAACCGCATTGGTGGGGCCAACCTCGAGCATCTAACCTCTCGGCAAACCTAATCGCTGACCCCGTAGCGCGGCAAACCCTATCCTCTAACCGCATACAAGCTAACCTAATCGGGCTAACCGCGTCCCCCTAACCGCGAGCGAAAGCGAGACCTAACCTCTAACCGAGAGCGGGGTGGGGTATACGCGCAACGAAAACCTCAAACCTGGGGTAACCCAGCAACCGCTTCCTCTAACCTGGGGTATCCGTGCAACGAGACTCCCCAAGACTGGGGTATTGCCGCAAGGAGAACTACAGATGTAAGTGATCGCAATGCGCTCATAAAGAACGAGATAAGTCACGATGGCGGGTCATCGCGGCCCTCGAGGTCATATAAAGGTTTCCGTATAATGGTATATTCCAGCCAACAGCACCATTCGGCTGACGCCAATGGCAGGCTGTTGCCATGGAAAAGGGAGGGGATGGAGGGATGGAGATCAGCGGCTTGGCGCCGCGAGACTGCCGATGGCAGCCTGCAACCGGTGATTGAGGATCGCGGAGGCCGATCCATTCAACGTGCCCTCAATCACACTTTGGAAGAGTTCGGAGCAGATATACTCGAACCTTGCCTCTCCCAATATGCAGCACGCCAATTCCAAAAACACCCGGTTGCTAACCGGATCAATTCCTGACCGAGTTAGTCGGGTGACCAGATGGTCAGGCAGCGGGGCATGCCGGTTAAGCCTCGCCCGGATCTGCTCGTCCGTCCAACCGGCTTCCGTAAGCAGATTGACCAGGACCCCGCGCCTCTCAAGAACCGAATCCGCAAAACTCCGCTGCCTGGAGCTCCGCTCGACCCAGAACAACACCTGCGGGTTGTCCTTCCGATCGTAGACGATCCGGGACCGCAACGTCGGACCCAGCAACGGAACCCCATCGAGGGGTTCCACCGAAGTCGACAGCCGGCGCCGCAAAACCGATGGCTGATTGGGAGGAACCTCCACGCCCACCTGCCCAAGCAACGTCCTTGCACGAATCGTCCATGCCCGATCACCACTGCCGTAATTGACCGCCCGCGACGGGATGAACAAATACAGGGCGCGAGCCGTGTCGGTCGGTAGCGAATTGACCACGTCAACGCGGACGTGCAAGACCCTTGCAACGTCCGCCAAAATCTCCATGAAGTGCGGGTGCAACCGGAGGTCGTCCAGAAATTCCCGAACCTTTACCTCCCCCTGGCTCTCGGTGACCTCCTTCTCGAGCGCCGCGCTGTGGATCAGACTGAATTCCAGCGACCGAGCGCCACCATCCATGGTTACCCGAACCCAGAAATTCCGAAGGTCGTTGATCATCGCCTTGATCTGCCGGCGTTGCGGTTGCCCGTAACCCGAACCGTAGGCGCTGCAAATCTGTCGGATACTCGCCGGAATTGTCGGCTGCCCCGGAAAGCGCAACGACAACAGCGCGATCAGTAACCGGACATGGTTGAAATTGATCCGGCTCGAGGGCTGTTGGGGCTGGAAGGGATTCGGCACCCCAAGTGTCCACGTCGCGCCGCGGATTTCAACGGTCCGACCATGAGGCTGTTCCCCAGCCAAAAAGAGGGGGCTCGTCAGCCAGTCGCGAGGGACAAAGGCGCGCCGCTCTTCGGTCTCGATACCCAGGGAAAGCTGATGGGGCTTCACGCGACTTCCTCCCGGTTATCGAGCTGTCTGCGTGGTGTGTGACATGGGCGGGCCTGAGACATGTGCAAGTCTGGGCACCCTTATGCAAAACGTCTACCCCTCCAGAGTCAACCACAATATGTAGTCAGAACGTCGGCGTATCAACCGATATCTTGAGGCCGACACCCTCGAAAATGGCGTTTTTCCGCGGTCTTGCCCCTCCTCGGCCCATCTCGTCGACCCGCCTATTGACGGTTTCCGAAAGAAGCTCCTAGCCTCTGATGCATATCCTTTGATAGGAGGTCGGCACCAGTCAAATGCCAAACCAATTGATTGCCCAGGAAGACTACGCCAAAACGCAGGCCGAATTCTTGAAGCAAGACACCCGAATGCGGGCAAAACTCGTGGTTGGTGCCTGCTGGATCTCCGTCGTCGGAATGGCCCTCGGTGTCACCCTCGACCTCTCGCTTTATCCCCAGCTCTTCCCGGTGATGGTCTCGATCCGCCTCGCCGTCGAACTGATCCTTATTGCCATCATCTTGTTGATGCGCGTCCCGTGGCTCCGGGAACGAAGAGGCCTCGTGTCCACCATGGCCATCGTCATGGCCGTGGTGATGAACTCCTCATTCAGTTTGATGATGTTCTGCGCCGATGGGGTGAAGTCGCCCTACTACCTGGGCATGGTGCTCGTATTCCTCGTGATGGCGGCGCTGCTCATGTGGTCTCCATGGGAATGCGCATTAATGTGCTTCCTTTCGGTCGTCTCATACGCGATCGCCTGCATCCTCAATCGAACGGTCTGGGAGGAGGAGGCCTGGGCCCAATACGCATTCAACGTCGCTTTCCTCGTCGTCGCCTCCGGTGTCTGTGTCCTCGTCGCCTATCACGGCGGACGCCTCCGCCGTGAGGAGTTTTTCCTGCGCCACCGACTCGATCGCCAGAACCGTGCTCTCCAGGACCTCGATCGTCTCAAAACCGAATTCTTCTCCAACGTCAGTCACGAACTGCGAACCCCGTTGACCTGCATCCTCGGCCCCATCGATCTCATCAAGGGCGATGGGGCCGCGCTCTCTCCCGGCACCGTCGAACAGCTCGACATTATCCAGCGAAATGCGTTCCGACTCCTCAAGCTGGTCAACGATCTGCTCGAGCTCATGCGCCTCGACCAGGGCAGCGAAAACCTCCAGATCACGAAGTTCCCTGCAAAGCCATTCCTCTTCGGTCTCGTCCGGGGCATCCAGCCTCTGGCCAAACAGGCGTCGCTTCAAATCGACCTGATTTGCGATGAAGGCGAAATCACTGCCGACGCGCCGAAACTCGAAAAGGTCGTTCTCAACCTGCTCACCAACGCCATCAAGTTCACTCCCGCCGGCGGCCGCATCGTTCTTAGCGGTCAGTCATTCGACAACGGGTATCGACTCGTGGTGAGGGACAACGGGAGGGGGATTCCTGAGGTGGACCTTCCCCATATCTTCGATCGCTTCCATCAGGTCCGCGGCGGCAACGGCTATCAAGGCATCGGTATCGGCCTCGCCCTCGTCAAACAACTTGTCGAGGGGCACGGCGGCCGCATTTCCGTCATTAGCGAAGTCGGTATCGGCACCGAATTTCGCGTCGAACTTCCCCAACACGATGACGTGCCCATTCTCGCCCCTTTGAACGGAGACGTAGAGCCCGTATCCACCGCCTTCCGTGCCGCCGATCGCATCGTGCGTTTCATCGGACAGGAACCCGAGGAGCGTGTTGTCGGCGCCGGCGAGCAGACAATTCTTGTGGTCGATGACGAAGACGACATGCGCCGCTACATCGTCTCGGTCCTACAGGACGAATATCGAATCATCCAGACGGCCAGCGGCCAAAAGGCTCTCGATGTCCTCGAACGCGAAAAACCTGCGCTCGCGGTCATCGACTACATGATGCCGGGCATGGATGGCGTCGAGCTCTGCCGCAGAATCCGCGAAAACCCAAAGTTCGAAAACTTCCGGATTCTCGTGCTGACGGCCCGCAACGACGAATCCTCCAAGGTGACTGCCCTCGAGGCTGGCGCCACCGATTATCTTACCAAGCCTTTCAGCGCCCTCGAGCTGCGCGCGCGAATCCGCAATCACATGGGCGCCGCGCTCAACGAACGCAAACTCAAGGAGCAGTTCGAAGAGCTTCAACGCATTCACGAAAAGCTCAAACGCATGCGAGCCCAGATCGTTCAAAGCGAGCAAATGAACGCACTCGGAGCTCTCTCCGCTGGCCTCCTCCACGAGATTAACAACCCGCTTAACATCACCCTGACCGCGCTCGAATTCGCGATGAACCAGCGCGCGATGGATCCCACCGAACTCAAGGAAGTCCTCGAGGACGTGCGGTCGGGCATGGAACGAATTCGCGACGTCATCCAACGCCTGAAGTCCTTCGCCTTCCACGACCCCATGGCCCCTCCGCGTTCCGTTCCGCTCATGGAGCCAATTGCCGAGGCCGCCGGACTGATCACCATCGACATCAACACGGTCACGTTCGAAACCGATGTGCCCGAGAGCCTGACCGTCGTCTGCCGGAAACCTCAGATGATGCTCCTGTTTTGCAACCTCTTCGGTAATTCGATCAAGGCGTTCCCCAAGGCCAAGCCCCGCGCCGAGAAGCGCATCCGTGTCGCCGCCCGCAAACTCGAGGACGTGACCGAAATCACCGTGAGCGACAATGCCGATGGGATGCCCGATGACGTCAAAGCCCGCGCATTCGAGCCGTTCTTCTCCACCCGCAGAGGCGGACACGGGCTTGGCATGGGACTGAGTATTTGTCAGGGCGTCGTCAATTCCATGGGCGGAACGATCGAGCTAAGCGATAACTATCCCTCCGGGACGGTGGTCACTATTCGTATCCCCAACATTCCCGAACCCACCGACACTCACGAAGCGGTTGCCCGCGTCGAGGAGTCATAGTTCGAATGGCTCACGGCGGAGGTAGAGATTGATGCTGTAGCTGGCTCGCTTGTACGCGCTCGCTCCAACCTTCGCAAAATAAATCCGACCGTCGAGGAACCAAATCCGGCGGTCCTTCAGACCGTTCCGTCGAATCAATCGACCAAGGCCCTGCCGCAACAGGATGGCCGCATCGTAGATGATGCTGTCGAACATGAAGTCCTTGCGGGCGAGTTGGACGGAGGAAATTGCGCCGCCAATCGGCACGCGCAATATCACCAGGTCGGTCAGCAGAAAATCCGCCTCCGGCGGCTGCTCGTTATCGCTGATGTCGATGCCAGTCCATGCGCCGCCAGTCGCGACAAACAGCGGTCTCCTCCCGGCGCGCGACCGTTCCTTGAAATCCGCGATCGCCGTTGTCAGCGTCGTCCTCGGCGAATGCTCGATCACGTCGGGATAGCCGTCCTTCCGCAATTGACGGCACAGGTCGTCGATGTCCCGGTAAGCCGGCGTCAAAACGAGAATTCCACCCTTGGCCGTTGCCGCGACCTTTTCGACAAGCAGCTTCGAACACCGCCGCAACCAGGTCCCATATTCGGCTTCGCCGTTCTCGCTCTTGAACAACGTGAACTGAAGCTTCTTCGCGGCTTTGAGGGACGGGTAATAGAGCGTTGGGAGCTGGTAGTTCCAGCTTGGCGTGCAGGGTTCGCAGAAATGCACGCGATCGTCGGGGATCCAAAGTTTCATCCGCATGTAGCGCCCGGACATCGCGCCGGTGCTGCTTGGCAACAGCAACGTCCCGCTGAACAACGCCGCAGCCGGTAACAACCCCCAGAGATGTTCAAAGGACCTCCGCAAGATCACCGGCCCGGTAATCAGTCGCGCATACCTGCGCACCGGCGAAAACGAGATCCAGCACATTTCCTTGCCGCTCGCGAATCGTGCGCACGTGTCCGCTGCATGCTGAAACGGATGCAGGAATTCGTGGTTGGTCTTCGCCAACCGCTTGGTGAGCTGCTTTAACCGATCAGCCAACGCCTCGGCATATTCACGTGCCTCCTTCCAGAGTTCGTCATTTTCCCCGGATCGACTGTGAACGGTCTCCACCTCCGGGAATTGTCGACACGTCGCCTCAAGCTGCTTGCTTGCGTCCAAGGCCGATTCAGCGAGGGTCCGCGCACGGTGTTCGCCGGCCCAAGGCGAACGATGCAAGACGCGAAGCCGGTAGCTCAGCTCCATCAGGCTCATCTCCGTGCTCTCGATCGTGGAAATCTGGTCCTCGAGTTGGTGCCCCTCGTCGAAAAGTCCAAGCGTAAAGTCGGGAAGAATCGGTGAACGGTCCAGCCGGCGCAGATAGCTGTCCAGACACATCATCGTGGTGGAAGTAAACACGACCGATGCATCCTGCGCCCGCGCGCGAAGGCCCTCGTAAATCTCCGAGGCCCGGTTGTCCTGCTTCGAATCCAACACGCATGTCTCAACCGGAAAGCCGGGCGCCGCCTCCGCGAGATCGTCCACAAGATAGGCAAGTTCTCGATGTTCCCGCGCCAGCGCCATCGACGCCTCCGTCAGCAACGGTCCGCCGTCTTCCAACCATCGAAGCGCCGCGCTCGCAATGGCTGCTTCCTCTTCCGAGCGGCCCATTAGAATTTCGGCCGTCAACCGCAACTTCGCCTCGTCGACAAACTGCTGCCGACCCAGCACCACCGCGATCGAGGAATGACGGGGCAGGGGATCGTTGCGGTCGGCCAACTCGCTCCGATAGGCCTTCAACAGCTGATTTAGAATCGCCAGCGTTGGCGCGAAAATCCCAACTCGTCCCTCACTGTTCTCCGCAATGTGATGCTGCGCGACACGAGCAATCACGTGACTTTTCCCCAACCCAGTGCCGCCCTCGGCCAAGACAATCCGTCCGCCGGCGATGCCCGTCGTTACCCCCTCGAACATCTTGCTCTGCAACTTCTCCCGTTCGCCGTTGACCGGCATCGTGGACTGCCGTCCATTCCGGTTTCTCGTTGCTTCAAATTGTAAATACGCTTCGACGAGTGCCCCGATCGCGTGCGGCAACCTCATTTTTTGGAGCCGTCCAATACGTTCGATCCGCTTCGCCTCATCTTCCGAAACGTAAATTGGGATCCGAATCTGGTCTCCAGGTGCCACCTCTTTCGGCTCAAGGCTTCGCTCAATCGCGCTCCGCGCATACTCACGCGCGGTAACCCCAAGTGATTTGCCGTCTAGCGGCTTCAGACGCGACGGCAAAAAAGCGTGAGTTTGCATATTGACGTTTCCTATAGGCAGCCCTTCCCTTATCGGCAACCCTGTCCTATCAAGTTTTTTTCATAGCATGTATTTCGAATACAGATTTCAACTTCCGGACGGCCAACGTATGAATACTCATACATCCGGGCGAAAGTTGTTGAGTTGGCTGCGGGATCAATTGCCACCAGCGGAGCGATTTGATCTGGAAATATTCAACCGAACGGAAGAAGGACCGATTGACGGGCTCGCACCAGTCCGAATCGGTGGGACGTTCCGAGAAATTGTCATCTACGGGGTCGGTGAAGCTGGCGTCTCATTACTTCAGGATAACGTCGAGAAAATCAGCCGGCTGCTGACCAAGCACTTCGGCGGATGTCCCGGTGAGCGCCGGCGAATGGATAGCTGCGCGATTCACGAGCGCGAGGATATGCTGTCGTATCTACTCCCGATTTGCGTTTTTCAGCGCAACAACTTCGACAGTTACCGCGAGGCGTTTCAGCAATCCCGATTCGCCGATCCGCTTATCCTTAACAAACTGCGGCAAACCATTCTCTCGGGAATTCAACGCCAGGCTCTAATGCTTCAGAGCGATACGCCGGAGTTTGAGATTTACAACCTTTCGGTTGAACGGCTCACCCCGATCGAAGTGAAAAACGGGCGGTTTAATCTCTGCGCGAAAGCCAGGTTCGTCGCTCCGGTTTATATGAAAGGCCCGTGGCATGTCGGCCACCTTTGCAGCCGTGGCTTCGGCCAGATCTTCCTCGAGCGTAAACATCGCACCAAAGTCCCTGAAAACACGGAGGAGGTGAGGGGATGATGACGGCTGGAACGAAGATTCTTCGCGCGCCAGAATTGACGGTAAAGGCGCTTGGTCTAAAGCCCGATGGAGCGCCAGCGCTCGAGCCTCATACCTGCACGTTCTGCGGCGAACCGATCGCTGTCGGTGCTCTTTGCGGGAAACTCGAGGTCGGCGCGACCTTCATGGATGACGCGTATTTGACGTCCCGTGAAAAACCCGGCTGGTTGTGCGGCTTCTGCCTCGCCCTGAAGCCCAAGCGCTTCATGGATAACACGCAACAGGCGTTCATTACGAGCTCGGCGGTATTTAAGTTCGGCAGGACGGAGAACCGCAAATGGCTCCTCGAGAACCTTCCGGAGCCTCCGTTTGTGATCGTGAGCAGCGACACCAATTCGCAGCACATGATTTGGAAGACGCCCGTCAGTCGATCCAGGGACGTCCTGTATCTTCGCATCGGCTGGCGAATGTTTCCGATTCGAATGCCCATCGTTCGGCATCTCGTAATGCAAATGCCCTCGATTCAGCAAAGGGTCGAGTCATCCGCCCGAAAACGTGGAAAATCGACGCTGTATCATCCCTTCCTTTCAGCGGAACCGTTTGTCGCCGATATGAACTTCGGCAGGATTAAAACCAACGTCCTGGCCGTCTTAAATGAAGAGGAACGGGCCTTTCTCAACGAGTTTGGCCCCGGAGAGGTCTGGGCAGCGTGCGTGTTGCTAAGCCCCAAGAAAGCTGTCGAGCCAGAAACTATCAACATCCAGTAAAACCCACCATGAAAGTTAATATTCAAGGAACCCTGACCCTTACCAGCCCCTTGCACGTTGCTGCGCCGGGGGATGCCGTTTGCCAGTTTCCGACCGATCGCGCGCCTTCGAGGTTTCGTTTCGGCGGGATTCAAGACCCCAATCGCGAATGTCCGGCCGTTAGAACCATGTTTACCCGCAAGCCGATCCCGGCTGACGAGCTGGTGGAGAGCAATGGCGACAGCAAGCCACTTCCATTCGTGGAGCTGCCGTTTATTCCGGCCAATTCGATTCGCGGTCGCCTCCGCCGGTTCGCGGCCGATGAAATCTTTCAGGCGATCATTCTTCAGGAAAAGAAGATCACTCTCGGAACGCTGCGGGGATTGCTCTGCGGCGCGGTCACAGGCCAGCCGGCCGGCACGTGCAGTGTTGAAGATCGATTGGCCTCGGCGAAACATTTCTACCTCGGGCTTTTCGGAGGAGGTCCGCGCCTGATCCAGTCGAGCCTGTCCGTCTGCGACTCTTATCCTCTGATTGAGGAAGCGGCCGGCGTCGTGCCACATAACCTCCCACTTCACCCGATCAGGGCCCGCGACATCACGCAGGCCCGCTACTATCGCAAGCTCGAAGACCTCGCCGATTACATTCGGAACGGCTCGGACAAGGTCGTCGACAACTTCTATGCGGCCGCCAGTGAATATCTAGCGGGGCTCGAAGGTGAGCAGTCGAAACGCGCCGCAGAACGCGCCGAAAAGCCCGCCGGCGAGAAGACCAAGAAGACGGGACTGAAATTCTTCGGTGCGATCGAAATGGTCATCCCCGGCGTGCCATTCAGCTTTGATCTCAGCGTGGATACGGAATTCATCGGCCTTTCCGGTCTCGGGCTCCTGATCCAGTCGATCTCGACCTTCACAAAGACCCAGGGCCTCGGCGGTCTATCCCGCGTCGGATTCGGGCGATTTGATGCCGATCTGAATCTCATAGCAAACGGGGAGCTGCCTGCGCCACTCATCAAGAACGTCAACGGAGTGAACACCCTACAGGAAACGGGCAACAGCCTCGTCGAGGAAGCTCTTCAGGCGTGGGCGGAGGTTGCCGGCACTCTCGATGTCAACGAACTCGAGCATCTCTTCCGCCTCGAGTAACCCGCGATGAAACCGTTTACCGTAACCTGGCGGCTTTCTTCGCCGCTGTGCCTCGCACCGTATCCGATCCATCTGGACGGGCTGCTGGCGTGGGCGGCCGTCGATCTCCGCCGGCGCTCGGAGTTTCCCGGCAATTACCTCGAGGCAAAAGATGATCTGCCGTTGGAAAAGGTGAGTGGGGAGGATGGAGCAACGGTGTGGAAGGCGAGCTGCCTTTATGGCACCCCCGCCCTCGAACCGGAACTTCGTCTCATGATCCGGCGGACCGATGAATTCACGTTCGCCACGTGGAGAGGGAAGCTCTTCGACAGCCGGCTCTCCGTGATTACCCTCGGAACCGGTCAGTTCCGGAACTATAGCCTCCGACAAGCCGTCCAGTGGTTTCCGGAGCTCCGAGCACACGGCGTCGGCGATATCGATCTCGTGAAAAACCTCCTTGGCCGGCTTTCGTTTCTAGGGCGCCTGACTCGCAACGGTTTCGGCCGCATCGCGTCGTTCGAGCTCGTCGAGGATCCTGAGGCCGCAACCCTGTGGCGCCGGCGAAACCTCCCGGAAAGCCTCTCGGAGTTTGCCACTGATGGTCATGCTCAAGGGGTCGGGTGCATATCGTCGCCATATTGGGACCGCGCCGCGTGGACCAACATCCTCGAGTGGCGCAAGCCCGTGGATTTTCCAGCTCCCGCGAACCAGGGGCAATCAGCGGTTCCTACGTAAGATCGCGCGCTGTTCGTGAAGCTGTAGGCTTAAAGGGCAGACGGTCCACCGAGCCACTGCCATGCAACCCTTTCAATGGGGTTCGCGAAATCGCTCTCTGAAATACTGGTCGCTCAAAGATTTACATACATCACCGTCGCAACTGGCGGGGATCTTTCCCTGCTTTGGAACCGCGTCAATGTAGGAGGACGATGACGATGATAATGTCGCAACTGGCGGGGATCTTTCCCTGCTTTGGAACGTGCAGCCCTTCGCGGGCGGCGTATTCGCGAGCGGTCGCAACTGGCGGGGATCTTTCCCTGCTTTGGAACGTGCGATCGTGCAGCTCGCGGAGGACTTCGAGGGTCGCAACTGGCGGGGATCTTTCCCTGCTTTGGAACACGCGGAAGCGGAAGGAAAGCGGGTAGTGGTTCAGTCGCAACTGGCGGGGATCTTTCCCTGCTTTGGAACCTTAAAGCCACGAGCCATCATCCATATGGCTATCGTCGCAACTGGCGGGGATCTTTCCCTGCTTTGGAACAGCTGCGGCATGCGCAGCAACTCGACCGCTGGAAGTCGCAACTGGCGGGGAATCTTCCCTGCTTTGAAAGCTGTGGGGGATCGCCTCAAATGCAACAACGAGGGTCGCATCTAGCAGGGGAATATTTCCCTGCCTTGAAATAGCTGCCCGAGATTCACTGGGGCATTGTTCGACCAAACAGTTTGCGGGGAAATCCTGCGTGGGAACATCGACCAGAATGAATCGCCAGCAGCACAAATTGCATTTTGCGGGTTACGTCGTCATCCGGCGCATAGGTCGCTACTCAGTAACGCGCTGGACGGCATGAGGCGAAACGAGATTTCAATAGATGGACCTCTTTCCCGAAGTTGACTGCCAGTTCACAAAAGCGTAAAAAACGGCATGCCCAATTTACAGGTTTCTCGTAGAAACCAGCTGTAACCCCTTGCCTGATAACTTCATACAACATTGGTCATGTATAATGGAGATCGGTATTTCAGAGTGATCGGGCGAGATACGGCAGCTTATGGTCTGGGGGCGGTCGCGGCAGTGTCCATAGATGCGAGTCCCCTGGGTGTGTGAAAAAAAATGTGAACAAGAGCCACTGGGAGCAACTGCTTGTTCGTGAGTGACCAGACGCTCGCCGTCGAAACGGATGAACGTCAGGCGCGCCACTTCTTCAGCCTAGGTCTGAGACGAGACCAGATCGGAGGACGCTTAGGCGCTGCGGTTCGGAAGGGTCGGGATCAGGGCGAAACCCCAAATCAATGGGAGCACTACGTGCTCCAAGAAAACGGGGCTCAGATTCCTGTCGGCGCGCTCATTGCGCGGGAGTTCATAGATGACGGAGCTGAATTCGCCTTCTTTACTGAGATGTGGCACGGCGTTGTCTTCATCGGGCCGGATCTGGTTTGTGTTGATCCGCCGCCTCGCGTTAAAGATTTTTATTACGACCATGAAGACCGCGCTCGGCGGATTACGCGGCCTTCCCGATGTTATTGGTTTTTTCCCTGATGGTCGCATCCGATTGCATGAAGCCAAAAATGCCGGCGCCAAGGACAGACTTCAGGCGGGGCAGCACGCATTCGCGAACATGGCTCGTTGACGGTTATTCCCTGAGAATATGAAGCCAGGGAGTCATTAAGGTCCTTGATAAGCGCGTCGTCGGAAATAATAGAGTTGTCCCCTGCGACGAGTTGGATCGCCTCCAATCTTCGTGATTCACCAACCGTTCCAAGAACCGTGCCATTCTCGATTCGAACAATACTCCCCCACCCACTTTCCTGGAGATGAACCCGCCCATAGAATGAGGTGCCTTTTGGAATGCCTTGCGGGAATCGAAATTCGATTGCCTCTAATCGCGCGGTATTGCCGGAGCTATAATGATGTTTATCTGCCGGCACCCAGTCCAGCCATCCATGGTTCTGAAAATGGCAACGGTATTCTACAGGGAAATTAAACCCGAATACCGTGAACGCATCGGTTTTCATCGCTAAACCGACGGTCCCTGCCACGTCTCCTTGTCGGCCCCAAGACCATCCGAGATTGAAGATCGGGGGCTTCAGAAACAGCGCGTATCTATACCTGAGGGGTCGACTGTGGACATGCGGCAGATTATCAAGTGAGAAACTGGCAGGACAACAACAAATTCGCGGCGAGGTAACATGGCGGCAAATACTGTGCCTGGCGATCACGAATAGTGCATGATTACCAGAGGGGGACGGATCATGAAAAAGCTGCCGATAATAACAACAAACGTATGTAACAGCCACGTAGACAGGGAGAAAAGGTAGAGTATTAGCAGCATCGCACCAACGCAGAATAGCACGGATGCACAATCGCTCGAAAACAGTTCGGCGGACGACGGTAAAGTCGAATAGAGATCGTGCTGAGGGTGCAGGAGGTGGGAAGAGGGCGTCTGATCAACAGCTGTCCGCGTCTTGCAGAAGGTCCGGGGCCACAATCATTCCGAAAACATTCGTCGCATTCTCTTCGATCCAGAACCTCGCCGGATCCCGGAGCCAAGCATCGATTGCAAAGTCCGCGGCCTCGCGGAGCTCGTGAATCGTCGCTGACGGTGCTTGGTCTCTCATGATTGCGTAGATGATAGCGGAGGTCCTGGCTTTCCTCCCCTCGCCTCGTTCGGCGAAGACTTTGAGTCCGTTGGCATCGAGCACCTCGGCACCCTCCTCCGCCCAGGCGAGAAGGTCGATGTTTCGCGTTAACGGGGAAAGCTCGGATGATGGATTATTGAGCACAAGGTTCGCGATGGCCGCCTTGGATTCGGGTTCGTCCATCAAAACCCCCTGTTTAAGGTATCCCATTTGCTCGCGGAGCTCCCCGTTGTGAAGGCCGGCGACAGTGGCTCGCAAAGACCATGCACCGGGAATCTTCAATAGAGTTGCCGCCTCCAGCAGAGGGTCGGTCATCCGGGACTGAAGTCCAACGATCGATAGGGCAAGTTTGATCAGTTCTGGGTCTCCGGGGAGTGTAGCGATGGGAGGTTCAGATCCGAGAAACCTCACCGCCTCCAACATGCGCTGTGCTCGAATCGAACCCAACTCAGCGGCCTCTTTTACCAGTTCCTCAATCATGGGATCGCGAGGGTCGAGGCCCTGAGCGATTACCACGGAAACATCAGGGAGCTCGGAGGCATGTTGTTTCCTTAGCGCCAGCAACAAGTCCGGGGCGCTGGAAAAATGCCAGGCGAGAATCCCGACAAGGAACAATGCCTCAAGAGAGCCCTTATCGGCCTGCTTCTTGAGGTCAGCAAAAGCAGGTTGGCCGATTTCCGCCCAGAGATTCAGGGCGAGTCGCCCGTGGGGATGTCTGTGGAAGGGTGATCCCTGCGGCCGGCTGCCAACATTCATGCGTTCGGAGAGGGGGGGAAAACCATTGCCGGAGATTATCGTTTAACCGCTCCTCCGTCCAATGCCGGCTCAGCGGCCAAGAGAGCCGGCGAGATAAGTCAGCGATTTATCGTTGATGATGAAGTTCCGTCCTAGTTCCTCGCATACTTCCCGCACCGTGCATGAACCTCCAAAGCAGTCCCACACCGTGTCACCGGGATCGGTCAGCAGTTTGATCAAAAAGCTCGGCAGTTCTTTTGGAAAGGTCGCGGGATGAACAGGCAGATGGTGTTGCCGGCAGAAGCGGTGATAGCGGGAGTTCGATGTAGCGGAGGCGGCGCGGATGATGTTCGACGGGATCGAGCCTCCATTGTCACGCGCGAAACCAACTTTCGCGGTGCCGTGCCCCGAGGGTCTTGCCCTACGCCGCTCCCCTCCCCTCCCGATTGTTCTTCTCATGTAGTCGGAATAGGGCAGCAGCACATTCCGCTGGTTCACCTTGGGATGCGGAGTCTTCGACATCCATAGGACATTCTCGAACGCTGATTTGAGACGCACTCGCTTGATGGTGGTCCAGTGGCCAGACACCATTTTGGCGGGGTTCCACCAAATCAGTCGCTGGCATAGGTGAAGCTTGAGATCATCGACCATGCGGAGAAGCACCCGTTCGATGTAGAGACTTTCGGTTGGAACACCCGGTGCGCTTTGCATCGGCATCAAGTTCAGGCAGAGCGAGCCGCTGTCTTTGAGCTTCGTCGCCGCAGTTTTGAGATTATCGAGCAACCATTCTACATAAACATCCCCAACGAGGTTTCCATATTCCCGTGGATTGAGCAGCGGGTATGGCGGTGAGGTGATCAGCAAATCAACAGACTCCTCGGCAATGACGCCGGCGGCGCTTTTCGCGTCAGCCCAAAGAACCGTCCCGTCATCGGACTCGTAAACCACGACGACAACTCCTGGGCGGCAGTTCAATAGCCTGTCGTGTCCGTTGTCTGTGAGCGCCCAGACCCCATGATCGATGCTTTGAACGAGACCGTGAAGCTTCGCTGTCTCTTTTACCCAGCGCACTCGCCGCGGGAAGAGACGAAACCGATTCCGAGATTGCGGATCGTTGAATGCCGAGGCGACCTCCGGCGGCAGTCCAAATCGCTCCGCGAGCTCGTCGACCACATCACGCGCCTTTTTCGGGCCGGCGCTCAGAATATCGATGAGCGGAAGGAGCAGCTGAGAATGCGATGGAATCTCGGTGAACGTATCCACATGACGAGATACGCTGGTTCCCCTCCCCTACCCCCATTGGCAGTATTGTATTCCTGGTTCTGGAGCCGTTGTGCTCGAGAAGCGAGGGAACCGCAAAAGTGCTTCGTGCTGATTCCAAGGAGTGAATGAACAAGTCGACGAATCGTATGACAGCGTGCCACCTCTGGCGAAGGTCACATTGCAACCGTAAGCGGGATCCTCGCGATCGGAATGCGACCAGAGGAGGCATTCCACTTGGGTCCATGCCCGCGCAAAACGCTCGATGAAATTATTGGGCGAGCTCGGCTGCATCGTGCCATCGGCGGCAATAATAATTTCGAGAAACACCGATGGTGTGACGGTAAGGCGAAGCACTGAGGACGAAGTCGTAAAGCGAAGCGCGTCGTTGAGGAGTTCTGATATGAGGGGCGAGAGGGGCGCGGCCATCGAGTCAGGCGTCAGCGAGGGTCACAAGGGTAGCGTGTCGGAGGTCCGTCTTCTCCGCTCGTTCGCTTTCCGAGTAAAGTTGATCGAGCGAACGTAGGTGGAACTTCTGTAGAAAGAGGTCTGTGGTGACGTAACGGAGACGGCCATCGTCCCCGCCGATCGTGTCAATAAATCCGAGGCTTTTCAGTTTTGCGAGCACGGCTCGCTTGTCCCCTCCGAAAACGCGTTCAACCTCCACGGCCATGATGGGTTGCTTGAATGCGACACAGGCCAGGATTTCGAGCTGAGTCGTTGTGAGGCCATCAGGCGTGCTTGCTCCAGCGTCCTCGTCTTCGGAAATCTTTTGTGCCAGACGTCGCGCTGCGTCGAGATAAAGACGATGGAGCCGCATCGCGAATGTGTCGGACAATAGTGGCGCGGCGGGACGTAGCCGGGCGATGCCCGACTCAACACACAGCTCTATTCCAGCGGCAGACAGTTTCTCCGCCATATCCAAAAGCGCGGTCAACACCATGACCGTTGAAAGGTTCGAGGTGTTGTCGGGAAAAATTTCCTCTGCGATGGCATCGCGCATG
Source organism: uncultured Spartobacteria bacterium (assembly GCA_937901895.1). GTDB lineage: Bacteria > Verrucomicrobiota > Verrucomicrobiia > Chthoniobacterales > JAATET01 > JAATET01. The sequence continues at coordinate 17,664 of CALGTD010000202.1, forward strand.
TCTTGGACGGCAAGCGGACCGCCACAGATTAGGAGCATCTGGACGGCAGCCTTACCGATTTTATCTTTCAGCGCCTTGCTCACTGGTTGAGATCCGGTGTGAGTGTCTTTCCTTTCACCGCATCAAGATACGGACGGAGCACGGATTCATCCGCGAAGCCAAAGCGTTTGACAGCCTGGGCGGGTGTTGTTCCGCCGGCGAGGAATTCAACGACGCAAGCAGCACGGAGGGCGTGGGCGGTAACGGGCACTGAAAGCCCGACTGACTTGGAGGCTCGTGCAAGGTGACGATTGAACGTGCTAGGCGGAATCTTTTGCCGATCGCGACCGGGAAACAGTAATGGCGCCGACATTCCATTGATAACTCTCGGAGGCGGAAGCGAATCGCGGAACCTCCCCCACCAAAGCAATTTCGAGCGAAGATGCTCACTGAGTGGAATGGCCTCCTCACCTGCTGGGAACGACCCATCTTCCTTCACGTATTCAAGGAAGCGTAGTGGTGCGCTGGCGAGTGTAGTGAAACGAAGACCGGTTTCTCTGATCGTTGGCGCAACCGTCCGCGCCAAAACGTCAAAGTAGGTTCGGTGTTGAGTCTCGAGCCAATTCAGAACGCGGTCGATATCCGACAGCGTAAGCTTCGCGGATTTGAGAGGTGCCGAAGGCTTCTTTGCAGGAAGCGGACAATCCACGAACGGATTGCGCTTCTCGAAGAAATTATAGAGGAACCGCATTGCCCCGTGGAGTTGCAACGCGCTGCTTCTCCCCTTCCCTGCAAGCCACTGGTCGTAAATCTCTCGTGCCTGACTTGGAGTGAGAGTTTCGAGGCTCCAGTCCAAGGCTTGGCAGAAGGCGACGATATCCTTCCACGCCCTCCGATATGCGGTAAGTGTCGATTGAGACAGTCCACTCGTCTTCCCTGCATCAATAAGGGTGTCGATTAACTCGAGGGTTTTCAGACTCATCGGCGAGATTATTGTGCAGATAACACGTATAACAGAATAGAAACCAGAGATTATTGTGCAACCACTCAAAATCTGGCTTCCGGTTCCCGCATTTTGCGCTCACCGTGGCGAGAATAAATCTCGCGGCATCAAAGACTTATACAGTCTCCGCGCCGGGGAGTCGAGTGTTATCTGGCTCCCCTTCCCCATTGACTGCAAAGTAGTTTCTCAAGCGCTGGAGGCCCAGATCCACTAGGCGCATAAATTCGGACGTCGGCCGAAACTTATCGGTCCGAAATCCGAACGCGAGTTCGACCGCTTCCCTCTCGGGCTTACTCAAGGACGCCATCGCTTTATGGATGGCTGCGTGGTCGGCAGCAGCTTCCACGTTGGCGGGTGTGCCGATGGAGTCCTCGAATAATGTCGTGCCGGAATCGAGATTGAGAACGTCAGTTACGTCTGCCGGCGAGGCCTGCAAGCGAGCGGCGATCCGTTCGGCGCTCGGCTCGATCCCCTCCCCTTCCAATTGGAGTCTTGTAAAGGCGACCTTCGAGGCCAGTCTGGCGAGTTTTCGAGGGAGTTTGATGGTGCGAGTCTTGGTCTCCAGGTATTCAGTGACAAATTTCCGAGCCCACCAAATTGCATAGGTGGAAAGACGAGTGCCGCGTTCTGGATCGAACCGTGTGATGGCCTGATCGAATCCAAGCATGCCCTGCTGAAAGAGATCCCGCGCAGTTTCCCGGTCGCGAGTATAACCACTCACGAGTCTCTGAATCATGGGGGAGTGGGCTGCGAGTAGTGTTTCTCGAGCTCTTGCCGCATTGGGCGAGTGAGGGGATTGGGCTTCCGCCAGAAGCGTTGCTTCCTCGTCCGGCTCAAGGCACCGAATTGTCATATTCATGACGGAGGGGTGCGCCGATGGAGGAAAGTGGTCAACCGACCTGGAGAAAAAATCGGTCCGTGACTTTGCGAACATAGTTCCGTGAAAACAGATGGTGCTCGTGAGGTGCTCCCCTCCCCTATTCGTATTCTAGGTATATGCCTCCAATTCGCAAAGTGAGCCATTTCTAATGCCGGGTAGTTCGGTAAAACGCGCAACTATTCTTCTGCAACAAGGTCTGGTGTGTTGGTGATAAGGCCACGCCGGGAGGCCGGGAAAGCACCATGGAACAACGAGTTACGTCACAATAATCGCACAAGCGCACGCACGCACGCGAGCAAGGACGCAGGCGGAACGAAACGCACGCACGCGAGCAAGGGAAAGGGGGCGGAAGCGGTTAAAAGCGCACGATTATACTTGCACAAGCGCGCACGGATGATGTAACGAACGCAGGCATGGTAACTCCCGTGAAAGCAACCTCGCAACTTCGCACGCTCGGAAGAGCGCTCGTTATCACGGTTGGTGTCTCGAAGGGTGGAACGGGAAAAAGCTGGATCGCAACGAATCTCGCGGCCACGCTCGCTCGCAAGGGACATCACACGGTGTTGGTCGACTCGAATACAGCCGCCAACTCGCATAGCGATTGGGCATTCATGGCACATCGCGGCCAAAACCCCGGATTCCACTGCTATTTCGATCCGGAGCCTTTTTCGAGCGGACTGATCGATGAACTAAAGTCGAACTTCGACGTGATCGTGATCGATACGCCGCAGTATCGACACGTTCACGATATCTCTCGTGCTTGGGAGGAGTCGGAATTGCTCGTCGCGCCGGTAACCGAAGACGCTCCGGATTTTCGATTCTTCCTCAGTGAATTGAACGGCATGGATCAGCTGCGAGGTGGAAAGCCGATTGCCGTTATTCCAACTCGCTGCACGATGTTGAAACGCCAGACCATCACGAGAGCCTTCAACTCGTTTCTGGACCAACTCGAAGAAGCGGGAACCCATGTCCCTCGTTTCGAAAAGGGAAACTATCACCTCGATTACAACCAGCGCGTGAAGTCATTGCCCGTGCGAAACATCTATTATCGGCCAACGCCGGAAGATCACTGCAAGCCCGTCGAGGCGTGGACAAAGAAGTGGGAGGTTCATGTGGACTGGCTTTTGGAAGTGCTCCGAGCCGAAGAGATTACTTTGCCCGCGCCCAAGGGAGAGGTCGACGCACTCGATCAATTCCGTGAGACCGTCACTCAAGAACACCTCAAGAACTACGGACTGCTTGTAGCATGAGCGAGACCAACGACAAATACGCCGCAGTTAAACCGCCGCCTGTCGTGAAGCGGCGCCATCCGATCCCCAGCACCTTTGGGGATCCTCCGTTGAAGCCAACCGCCTCAGCGCCGAGGGTATCCGCGCCCAAGCCCCCGGAGACTCAACCGGCTGATGCCGGTTCAGTGAATCAGAAGCCGCAGATGTCCATTGTTACACCGCCGGTTTCGGAGCGGGTTGCTCCAACAGTAGTTGCTCCGCGCGTCGCGTTGGGCGCGAATCTCGATACGTTAGCGAAAGCCATCCAGTCGGCACGGGTGGGGGAGAATGCGAAACCCAGTTCCGTGCGGGTGACGCAGCAAATCTACACGGACGTCAGACTCTTCGCGGTGGAGCATAATATCCGTCCTGTGGCGAAGGTTCTGCATTATCTCATGCTCTCCTCCTTGCCAGCGGATGGAGATGATCTGCCGGCGTGGCTGCTAAATCGGGCATTCGACGAAACGATTCACCGCCCTGTGGCGATACCGATTATCATGGATGCGGAGCTGAAGCGACGGACGCTTGCCCTTGAGACTTACCACGGCATCACAATTACCGACCTGGCAGAAGCTGTCGTGCTGCGATACCTGCCGAGTCGCCCAAGATTATGCGTCCCACGGCGTAGGGCAAGAAGGCGTGGGATAGTCGTGCAATAGCGGTATTCAGTAATCCGCTGGAAAAGCCGCGACGGATCGAAGACCCGTCTCATCAGTAATTCGCGCCACCCTCGGAGGAAGTGGCTTTTGCGGCAACGGTGGCTGGGCGGTTACGAAGAGAGGATCGGTTGCCCTGATAGGCTGGTATATCATGATTGTCTTCGGCCCGGTTGGAGGAGCAGGGGGGAGATGCGGCTGGCGGCGTGTCGCGCATGCGCTGACAATGAGCGATGAAATGCCGATAACAACAAGCTGAAGGGGTCTACTTCTCATTGGACTCGGTGAATTTCCGGCCGATGCCGAGTTCCAAGCAAAGTTCAAGCAGCTCCGGAGTTTCCAGGACTTTCGCGATCAATTCTTTCTTCGCAAGGTCGTAATGCTTACCGGCGGCCTGCTTACTCATGCCTGTGAGGTATCCGATAGCTTGTAGGGAGAGAGGGACCCCGTCGTTCGCTTCTAATGTTGCGTCCACGCAGATCCCGTAGCAATTTCGCGGACAGTCCGGCAGCTCGCGTGATAAACCATCCTTGCGAGGGCAGACGCAATCCGCGCACAGGCAAATTCGTTCTTTTGTTCGGGTTTCCTCGCGCTGGGAAAAGAGGAGTCTGGCTGCGACACGGACAGGCTCCGGAAGTTTCGGTGATATTGAGCCAACAAGCTCGAACCATCGTTGTCCTACTTGGACGACGATGGTTCCCGATCCCTCTGGAGGCCGGGATTCGTGGATACGAACAAAAGCGTCGGACATTCCTCGTGAGAGGATAGGAACGCCTTGCGTAATCGCCTAGAGGGGGAGGGGTTATTTCTCCCGTCCCTTTTCCCGGTCGCGGTCAGTCGAACGATGGGTGCTTCGATCATCCGCAAGGGTATCGACTCGCTCTATCTGTTGCGCCGGCGATAGTTTGGGCTCTTGGGAGGCTCTTGCGGCGATCTGCTGCTGTGCAACATTGAGACCAGACACAACCTGTTTCAAAAGCTCTGGATCGCAGCCGAACTCTTCAGCTTTGAAACTCGCCGGATCAAAGGGAGTGTCAAAAGCATCAACCGTCACACCACCGGGCAACGAAGTGATACCTGCCTGGTGAAGCTCTTCGATCCGGTCCATATTCCGGGATACGCCCCAAAATGCACTTGGTCAACCGGCAGAAGAGTCTGTTGGGATGATATCTTGGATGAGCAACTTCAATGTGCGGCGTCCACGGAAGTTCGAATCCATCAACTGACCAACGACATGCCCACGCATCGTGCGCACTTCAGCGATTTGTCGATTTCGAAAGCTGAGGACCTCCAAGATCCGGCCATCCCGGTCCTCAATCTCTCCGCGCATCGTAAGTTGGTTCGAGGTGGACGGACGAAGAGCGATCGCAACATCCGGGATGCAGAGGCAAGGCGTGCGGTTGTCGTTTGAGTCGAATGGCTCCAGCAACATGCATTCGGCGAAGTTTTTCCAGTTCGCGGTGGCGATCGAAAGGTAACGATCGATCGTCTTCCGTCGACGGGCAGGCTGCGGGGCGGCGAGAAGTAAGCGCTCGCGAAGAATGTGAAGGGCTGCGACTCCATCCGCATTACAGGAAGCGCGAAGACCCATCGCCTGCGAGTGCCCCCCGAAATGGAGAGGCAGTCCATCAGCACAACCGCTAACAAGCTGGTGAATGTTTACGCCCTGTGCCGTTCTCGCAGAGAAGGTGTAACAACCCTGCCCCTGCAATTTTGCTCCGAGAAGCACGGGGATGTTCAAGAGTTCAGCAAGCTCGCCGGCGGCAGGTCCGACAACTCCGGGGTGCCAGTCATCGGCCCAATGGATGAGCACACGACCCTGACACTGTTCATGGACGGCCAGCGCATCGCTGACAATCTGATGCTGTAGAGCTTTGCGGCGTTGGTTGAGGTCGGCGAGTTTGCCGGCAATCGTGCACGCCTCTGCAAAGGTTGGGCTGTCGAAAAGTTGAAAAGCAGTCTTCGCATGTTGAAGCCGTCCCGCCGCGTTCACCATCGGAGCAAGGCGAAAGGCGATATCCGAGGTGCTGGGCTTTGAAACGTCGGCAGCGGTGAACAACGCACGAAGCCCGTGAATCTGCGAGTTCGGGCCGTGTGAAAGCAGGTCGCGCATCATGGAGCGAGATGCGATGCCGAGAGAGCTGGCGCAGTCGGCGATGGCGGCGAGACCGCCGATTGCCGAAAGGTCCGTGATCATTCCTCGCAAAGATGGTGCGTCCTTGCCGAGGGCGTGCGCGAGCATGCCAACAAGCACAGCAGCGCAGTAGTCGATTGCGCGTAAATCAGGGTAACGCGAGGGATTGAGCTCGATGACCCGATCACTCGTGGCAGTCGCGCCGCCAATGTGGTGATCGATGACGAAAATCGGAACGCGCGCATCTTCGCCGAAAGAGCTCAAACGCGGAAGATCAGCCGATCCGCAATCGGCGGTAATCAAAAAGTCAAAACCCCCACGATTGAATTCCTTGCGGACGGCGGTATGGCCGACGCCGTAACCGTCGATGAACCGGTCCGGAAGGAATACTTTGGGCTGGACTCCGAATTGGCGGAGCGTGGCGGAGAGGATGATTCCGGAAACGACACCATCCACGTCATAGTCGCAACTCACCATCGCGGTCGCGCCAGGCTTGAGCAGCGGGAGAAGGTGCTTCGCGAATTCAACAACCTCCGGATAGAAAGCGTCGTCTTCGACAGACCCACTGTCATGCTTCGCACTGATTCCACGAATGATGCGCAACGCTTCCCCAAGCGAATTTGCCTCAACGATTGGTGGGCGCTCCCAATCGAAGCAAAGCCCATGCAAGAGGCCCTTCGAATCGTTCATTGCGGGTGCCGTCAATGAAGCTGTCATATATCAGCTGAGATACGGCACGCGAGGGTGCGGGCCGTTAATGACGACGCGACGACCCGTTCAACTATGCCGTGTGTGCAGCATGTCGATGGAGGGCGAGAAAAATGGCACAGAACGCGATGCCCGAAATAGGCATCAGCCATTGCTGTTGCGTCAGGCAGCTGCCCGCGTTGGCGATGAAAAGCGAGACGCCGGCGAGGAGCAACAAGCGGATATGAGCCTTTCTGTCATCCGGGAGAGAGTGATATTGGGACCAGGCTCCGCGGCCGTTCGCCTTCCACCCTGCGAGCAACCAACCTATGTGGCCACTGGCAATAATCGGGTTAGCCTCTGGAGCGATTTTGCGAATGGCCTCTACGATCTCGGCTGCCTCCGATTGATCTCGGCAATGCCACGTCAACCGCCAGATCTCCCCGGAAAAGAAAAGGGATACCGTTATCCTACGACCTTCTGGATTGATCGCGTCGCCGAGTGAAAGGCAACCGAGCGCGGTTTTCGACAGGATCCGGCGCTTCGAAACATCGTTCTCGAACTGTCTCTCATGCTCGTATCCGTAAGCCTTCCACCCGTGTCTTTTGAAATACAACGATCCACCCCTATATCGGTATTCAATCGGGCGGGTTTTCCCGAAGCGACGAGGGGCATATTTCTTGCCCTCAAAAGGCAGGGCGATTCCATCGATTAACCCGCGCTTTACGGCGTTCTCGACGCTGCGAATGAAGGCTCGGGCAGTGATCACCTGGAAGGGTAGGCATCCACGCGCGGGATGACAACTGGACCCCTGTTGGCACTTCCGAGGCGGGTGCCTATTCTGCCGTATGTCGTTGATCCGAGCGCTGACGAAGGAAATTGTGGCGGCAACGCTGCATCCCATTCTGGAGAAGCGCGAACGCCGGTATTATCCACGAGTCCCGACTGAGCGTGTCCCTGGCAGCGGGAGGCAGCCAACGGAGGCAAAGACTGAGGGTGACGAGAAAAAGGCGAACGAGCCAGCCCGACCGCGAGAGAAGCGTAAGAGCGGGGTGGAACCATACATCCGTCGCAAGGATTACGGGATCATCCGCTTAAAGTTCAAACCTCGGAAGAGCAACCCCCGCGGAGGCCCGGCGAAGCTAGTGACCCCGGAAGGAGAGCAATACTGCTATCACGACTCGGAAAAGCATGTCTTCTGCTTTGGTGGATCCGGATCCGGTAAAACCTACTACTTCCTCGACAACTGGATTGTTGCTTATCTGCGAGCGGGGCATTTGCCGCCTGGCAAGGAACGTGAAGAGCTGAAACCGGCCGTTGTGATCATCGAGGCGAACGGCGATTACAGAGACAAGCTCTGGTATCTCGCAAAGCGCTTCGATCGCGTCGAAGACGCCGTCTATTTTGGGCCGGCTCATCCGAATGTTAAGTTCAACTTCTTTCACAACCGGGATGAGCTGCCGATGGTCCGGGCCGGTAAGATGCTCGAGCTGATGAAGGCGTATGAAGGTCCGGGGACCGGCGGAAAAGATCCCTTCTGGGACACCAAGGCGACGCACCTGTTCTCGTATCTCTTTCAAATGCACAAGACGCTCGAAGAGGCGTCGGCACGGGCAGACACCCCGGAAAAGGCTGAAAAATACAAGGTTCCACCGATGAGCTTTCGCCTTCTCTCGTTGCTGCTCATGGACAGGGGGAGGGCAGAAAATGAGGACGAAGTGCGGAAGTCCCATGAGAACTGCGATACCCATGCATCCCTCTACCGGGAGGCAACGGATCGAATGGTCCCGGTGATTCTTCGGCTTGCTGCGGAGTTCGCGAGATTGGAACGCACATTGGATGAGAAGAGGCAGGAAGCCTCACGCTGCTCCGAGGAACTTGAAGTGCTCCAAAAGTCGAGTGCGGATTACGCGACGACTGTGGACCGCTATCAGGGCCTGATGGAGGCCGTCTCTCTGCTGGCTCCAGTGGTTGAAAAGATGAACCTCGAATACCTGCTAGATCGACCGGGCAAGCGTGGTGCATCCGAGGCGCTGCATGAAGTGGCTGGGCTTTTCGAGAAGCTTCACACGTGCGTCGATGATAAGGAACGCGCTAGGTATTCGAACGAGACCGCGACCTATTGCGCGTCGTTGCGCCAGGTCTACGCAGAGCGGATGGCTGCGGTGGAGAATGCCAGGTTGAACGATTTGCGCGGGATCATTCTCGAGTTCAACGAGGCGTGCGCGGTGATGATCGCAACACGGAGCAAAGTTATCAAAGTTCAGCAGTCGGTGGTCGCGCCGAAGTATGGAGCATTGAAGCAGATGCTCGATAAATATGAAGACGCACTGCGAGAGATGGGCGTCAACCCAATGAACGACATAGCGGCACGATTCTTCAACGGGGAATACCTCGATGTGGCAAACGATCGCATGTCTGGCTCGGTTGCGGCGGTCGCGTCCACGGTTGCCAACTTCCTGTCACTACCACCGTTTGATGCGATCTTTCACGAGGAGGGGACGTTCAACTTTCAGGACGTGATCGATCGCGGCCAAATGGTTTACGTGGATATGCCGGTAGCCGAGTATCAACAGGCGGCCGTCATTGCATCACTGGCGCTGAAAATGGAGTTCTTCAGCACGGTCTTGACGAGATCCCGGAGATTCCGTCCGGACGGCACTCAAATCAACCAGGATCGGCCGATCCTATATTTCAGTGACGAGTTTCCAACTGTGGCCTCAGTTGGCGAATACACCGGTGAGTCTGGGTTCCTCGACAAATGCCGAAAATATCACTGCACGTGTGTTCTGGCGGCACAGAACTTTAATGGCCTCTACCGAAAGCTCTCCGAACAGGACATCAACTCGATTCTCGCGAATGCGACGACGTCGCTCTTTCTGCGAAATAAAGACGAGAAGACGCGCGAAATCGCGAGCAGACAGGGCGGGGAAATCTATAAAGGGAGCACGAACTTCACGGCGGACAGCACTCAGGCGTTTTTTGCCGGTAATGATAACCCACAGGGACGCGGATACTCGACGAGCTATGCGCGCACTCCGAGGTTTCCGCCGGACTTCTTCCTGACTCTCGAGGATGGCGAGGGGCTGTTGACGCTCCCTCCACGTTTTGGGCCCAATGCCATTCAGGTTGTTCAACTCGAGGGCACGGAAATCAAAGATCCCGATGGGGGGAAGGGGCTACCTGTCCCTGGTGCTAGGAGAAACGTCACCTGATGTCTGAAGGCGGCATGTCACAAAAGTTCGATACCCGCACCGTCATGCTGGTCCTGCTTCTGACGGCGGTTGTCGCTATCACGCTGGCATCTGACAACGCGGTATATCACGGGCCGCCGAAGACATTTCTTGGCCGTCTGCTTGCGATCCCTCACGCGCTTTTATTTCCAATTTTCAACGATCGAATCTCCACAAACGTCGCCGTTGGCATCGTCTTTGGAGTCATCGCATTTCTCGTAGGGGGTAGTGTATGGTTCCTGGCGCAACGCTTCATCATCGAACCGTTGCACATCAGAAACGCGGTTCTCCGCACCGAGCGCGAAGAAAGATGGTATAACAAGTTCCGGCGCGACTAATGAGAATTTCCCGAGAGGTCCGCAGTAAGAGGTTTCATGAGCGACGATAACATTTACGATCTGCTGAGCGATCCGGCATATAGCGAGGTCGATCCCAAGCGGGTCCTCGAGTGGGACGACGTGACTGAATATCGCGAGGTGATGGCTTACTTCCATCAGCGATTCGGTCCGGGCTTTCGTCCCCCCGCGTTCATCATCCAAGCGGACGTTTTCGAGCGGCTCCTGGTTGGCAATAAGCCACTCTTCACTCAGATGGCGATCCACGATTTCGAAGCCTTCGAGACGTTCAAGGCTGCTTTCGTGAAGGACTCAGCCACGGTCCAATTGATCTTCTCCGTCGATGAGCCCGATCCGGCGCGAAAGGTGATCGCGTTTATCGAGCAGCACCGGGATCCGAACGATTCGGAGCACACTGCATTACTTGAGGGAATGATTGAGATGTCGCGTAAGTGCGGGGAACTCCATCACGATTGGGTGGCGCGTGGCCGGCCGATCTACCGGATCAACCTTCCGGCCCAACGAGGCATCGCCGAGCGTTGTTTCGCTGCTTAGGCCGTCTTCATAGCCTCAGCGAAACCCCGCTCGATTTGCCGACCCGCCTCTTTGCAACCATCAGCGATGGAGTCTGCAATGCCACCGATCAAGGCGCTCAAGACATTGTGGGCTGCGCCGCCCAACCGTTTCGTGAGAAGCACGGACAGTTGGGCGAGCATGCCAATGGGAGCCTGACCGGGTAGTCCGGGCTGGGCGAGCTCAACGCCAGCAGATGCCGGAGGGGCGGTGCCGATTGAATATTTCCTTTTCACAAGGAATGGCTGTCCCGATAGCGACAAGTCGTCAATCGGCCGAGTCGATATTTTTGGGCTTTCGCTGCAATGTATGGCCGGGATTGTCCTCAAGGCGGTTCGGCCGGACTTCGGGAATCAATGGCGATGCACATTCTCCCAGCAATATCGATTTGCGGAGGGCCGCGGTAACATCAGCGGGGATCGCCCCGCATACGTCCGTTGCATAGTCCTGGGCGGGTGAAGGAATGGCGCCGTGGCGGACTTCGAATTCAGGATCATCCACGATTGACGTTTCGTCCTTTGGTCTGGTCCTCCTGATCACGTGAACGATTCCGCAAACAACCGCCCCTGCGAGCAAGCCGCCCATCAATGCGATAACCAGGTAGTCGAGAGCGAATGAAATTGTCGGATGGAGCCGCCGGGCATCCTCAATGACGTCGGGCAGATAGTGCCCGATACGTGCGGAGTCGACGACACGGTATAAGAGGGGGGCGGATGGATCGGCTGCTACTTCAAGATCCCGTGCCGTTTCCAGACGACGAAAAAGTGTGGGATATAGGGCGGTCGCAACCGCGATCGAAATGATGGTGAACAGCGGTCTCATTGGGACGGCATGATGGTATCGAGAAATTCCAGGGACTGTGTCGCGCGCGGACCGGTTCTCTCTGGGATTGGTAGAGAGGCAAATGTCTCGAGGATGAGACATCCCCAGTATCGCGTGGATTTCTCGATGAACTTTTGGTCTGCCGGAAACTGAGCGCACGCGCTTTTGTAGAGCTCGCCGATGAGCTCTTCATCCGGGCGCCGGCGCGCCATATCCGCAAGATCATACACGGCTCGAACCAGCTCGGGCGTGGATGGCGGCTTTCGGACGGCTGGATTGATGCGGAGCTGGCGGGGGAGGGTAAGCAGCGCTTCACAGGCGTCCGGAGTCAACCATTCGTGATGTGAGAGCAATATCGCAGTTTCAGCCTCGAGTGATGGCCATGCCATATATGCGACGCGACACCGACGCATGAGAGCGGAGGAGAGATTGCGCTGATCGTTCTTGGTAATGATGACAAGCAACCGGTCCGCGACAGCATACTGGTCCCCGAACTGTGGATGACTCAAAAGACCCTCCTGCAAAAAGTTGAGAAGGAAGCCGTCAACGTCTTCCGACGCTTTATCCATCTCGTCAAGGTGGACAACAAGGGTTTCCTCGCTCTCCCTATTCGCGCGCAGTGCTCGCGGAAGAATGCCCTCACCACGCGGGTTATTTTCGGTGGCGAATGCCTCATCAAACAGGAGGTCTTTGCGGCCGCAACCAGCCGTAAACTGAAACCGGAGAGTCTGCGCCTTTAGGAACTCGGCAATGATTCTGGCAAGGTAGGTCTTGCCGGTTCCAGGTGGGCCATCAAGAAGGAGAGCCGATACCTCGCCCCTGACACCCATATCCCGAATCGCGGAGTAGGCTTGGTAGATCGCGATCGGGTCAGTCGCAATGTAGCGCCGAGCCAGGTCAACTAGATGCTCCGGCGAGCTCATGGGCATCAATCGAGTTTGGGCCTTTCGTGTCCGTCGCGGGCGGGAGGGAAAAGGCCTCTTCTGTCGCAACCGGGAATGGTGTTCCGGTCGGTCGAATATTCAAACGCAGCGGCTCACCGGACTCTCTGGCTTGAGCCGATATCCCTTCCTTTGACTCGTCCGGTGCGCTCGTCGGTTTTAGTGCGGTGGGTGCTGGGACGCGTGTCGCCGGAATTGATGCGCTCGATTCGTTGACAAGGACAAGCAGATCTCGGTCGAGCGCGGCAATGACGCCCTCGAGCTCGACGGTTCCAGAATAGCCGGCAACGGGAACATTGATGCCTACGGCAACGTCATTCTTGACGCGAACGTGCCCGCGCGAAAAGTGAGGAAGAATGGTCTCGGCAACAAAGTCGGGAACAAAAGAAAGCCGGCCGCGCGTGCCAACAATCGAACCAGCGGCAAGCCACCGCCCCTCCCGTATTTCTTTGCCAAGCACTGGCAGGGTAAGCGGACCGTCGTCGCCGAGAATTGCCGGGAAAATAGCAGCGCCGGCATCGCGAACCTCGAGTGTTCCGTAGTATCGCATGAGCGGAGATACACTAACCGTCGTGGACGGCATCCTCAGGTTGAGCGGTCTCGATGAGAACGTCAGCGGCAGCGCCTTCGTCCACCTTATCGGTTGGTGCGTAATCCTCGGTGGTCTCCACGGAACCCCATACCGCTTCCTCAATGCGTCCAAGGCGTTCGTCAAAGCTGACGAAGCGCTTCGACGTAAAGAGCATCGCTTCCTTCCCGGTAACGACGAAAGGTGGCTCGCTGAGGATCTGCTGGACAGTCGCATTGGCTGAGTTCGCTTCCGAGAGGGATTGCTGCGCGAGCGCGCGGACCGGGTCAACTCGGTCGTCGATTAGTTTCGTGATCGATTCGACGTCGGATTGAGTTAGTCCGGCATTCACTGGCGCAACCTGCTGTTGTGCTTCATCCTTTGTCTGAACCGCCGCTACCGCGGCTTCGAGGTCTGCAACCTTCAGCTTCAGGAGAACCCCTTCCGTCCGATAAATGTGAACGAAGTAGAGTTCCCCGAGGATAAGCGCGAGGATGACGAATCCGACGATGACTCGAAACCAATTCATGCGGGCGCCGACGAAGCGCCCATATTGGCGGCGGGCCACCTTCAACTTCAGCTCTTCAAGCTGCTGAGCTGTAGGTGCTGCGGAGGTTCCTGACTGGTCGCTCATGGTCAATGATTGTGCAAAGGGTGGTGATGTGGCGTGTCGCCTCGGTTACAAAATCCGGCTCTTCGGCATAAACAATTGGTCGGCCAAGGTTCTCGAAGGAATTATGGGTATACCCGCTCGCAACGGCTAGGGCTCCAAGTGAAATCGCGTCAAAAAAGGGACTCCCTAGACGCCTTGTGTCGTGCAACCAATCGGCCCCCTTGTTTCGCCATGTAAACCAATCATTTACGCCAACGTGGTTCACCGCCGCCCGCACTAGGAGCAGATGACGGAAGAGGGGGGCATCCACGACGAAAATCTGCCCTTCATTTCGTAAACGATTCAGCATGCGAAGGCTCCTCGCAATCGCGTCTGCCTCAGAGGATACGTCGTGATCGATGCAGACCGCACCCCCTCCGCAAACGGCCAGCCCAACGATCTTGCTGAAAGCTGGGTTCGTCGCCCCCTGTTTGTAGTAGTAGATGGGGCGCTGATCCTTGCGCATCGACTTCCACCCGCCAACCGGGCCGCCGGCCAGCGCTCCAGCGATGGGCGCGACGATCCATTGAGCAGCGATCGTGTCGGTGGCAGGCAATACGGTCGGCGGGTAGAGCCAGTCCGGCCGCGGCGCGGGTTCAGGAACATCGCGCCCGCAATCAGCCGGCGTGTCGGCACTGTCGAGAGACCCGTCAGAGGTATCCCATACACGTTTAAGGGCCTGCGCCGGCGAAAGTGCGTCACCCTTCAAATTGAATAGCTCCTGGATGCGCCAAAGAGGGCAGCCGGAGTCAGGCACGAGGTTTGAGAGGTTGACCAGCCACGAGGGAAGGGTTCCCGCTGCCGCACGCAGGAGCCAATCCGGCGCGTCATTGCCTGCACTCCAATAACCGAGAACGGCTTGCTTGATGATCGTATCAACGGGCTCGAGGGCACCAATGACGACATCGCCGGCTGTTCGAGCGGCTTCAAGAAACGTCGCGATATCCGAAGCGGTTTCCAGAACGTCCAAACCTGCGAATGACTCGCTGAGGGTCACCGGGAAGGGTTTGCTCGGAGTGGGACTCGCAAGCGCGATCCTTTTCGTTTTCACCGGAAGAGATACAGGCGCGCGCGCCGAGAATCAGTTGGTAGCCGTCCCCGAGGTCGCTTCAAGTAACGCGGTAACCGCTTCAACTCGATTGGCCACACGGAGCTTCTGAAAGATGTTCATCAAGTGGTTCTTGATCGTGTGGGGACTCACGCCAAGCGTCCTCGCAATCTCGTCGTTAGTCAGCCCCTGACATAGCAGCTGCATGACCTCCTTCTCTCGACGCGTGAGTGTGTCGATCGCCTCTTGCGCCTTAGTGCGACGCGGGGTAAGCCGGATCCCTCCGGAAACGCATTGCTCGCCAGTGAGGGTGAGCAAGCCAATATGGCCGATGCAGGCGCCATTCCTTCGGATCGGCATAGCGATGCCCGCGACTGGGAGCTCGCCTTGCGGGAGGCGGGCAAGTGTGGGCTCGATATACGATACCCATTCCACGGAAGCGTTCGTCGGGACCATGGTCGCGTCCAACGACTCGAGTCTGGAGCCGTTACGTTTCTGGCTCGCCGACACACATACGGCCCCATCCTCCCGAAGGACAACCCAACCGGCGACGATGTTGGAGTGCCGCGTCAGGAATTCCTGCAAGGTCCGTTCGACGAGGGGCGGCGTTGCGACCTTCGCGGCGACGAGTGAGGTGTATGAGGTGGCCAGATGCTCGGCAAGGGACTGCAATCCTACGGGCCACACCGGCGCGAACCTGGGATGATCACCGGATGGGTGTTTGTGCTTCGGCATTGTGAGTGCGTTTGCTGGAGATACCTACGCATGCAGCAAAAAGCGTTGCGACGGTATCCATCAGGCAACCGACACTAACGTAAGGAAGGACCACAGACCACAGAAGCGGTCAGTGGAGCGTGCTGAGATCCCGCTAATTGGACCTCGCTGGAGAGGGCTCAGACGGATCGACGGTGAATGCCCAGACTTTGCGAGGGTGGCAGAGTCCGGTATTCCGAATTCTGCGTGGCCGGAAGAAGTGGGCATGCATCTATATACACCGAGGTGACATTTTCGTTGGGGCGTGTAGAGATGCAGTATGGTAGTGGACGCACCTGCACCGCTGAGTCAGTTGACGCGAATGCCACTTCCGTTGGTGGGGGCGAAGGTCGCTGCCGGTTTTCCGTCACCTGCCGAGGATCACGTGGATCGCGCGCTGGACCTCAACGAGCATCTGATTGCACACCCTGCCGCTACTTTCTTCGTCCGCGTGGCGGGGGATTCGATGCGGGACGCGGGAATCGTCGAGGGGGATATTCTGATTGTTGATCGCTCCCTTACGCCCCAAGACCGGCAGATCGTCGTGGCTCAACTTGATGGTGAGTTCTGTGTGAAGCGATTACGCCGGCAGGGCGGGCGCGTGTGGCTGGAGTCGGAAAATCCCGAGTATCCAAGAGTCGAGCTTACCGAAGGGCAGCAACTCGAAATCTGGGGGACGGTCACCTTCATCATCCACAAGGCCCGGTGAAGTTCGCACTAATCGATTGCAACAACTTCTACTGCTCGTGTGAGCGGGTCTTTGATCCGTGTCTCGAGCACGTCCCCGTTGTCGTTCTCTCGAACAACGATGGTTGCGTTGTCGCACGCTGCGAAAAGGCGAAGAAGCTCGGCATTGAAATGGGCGCCCCGGCTTTTAAGTCGGAAGCGCTCTTCCGGAAACACAACGTCGCGGTGTTGTCGTCGAATTACGCGCTCTACGCCGATATGTCTGCGAGGGTCATGCGAGTGATCCGGGGGGAATATCCGGACGTGGAAGTTTACTCGATCGACGAGGCGTTTGCCGCGGTAGATGGTTGTGACGTCGAGGCGCGGGCCTGCCAGCTCCGCGCGAAAATCCGTCAATGGACCGGGATACCGGTCTCAATTGGGATTGCTCCTACCAAGACGCTTGCAAAACTCGCCAACCGTCGCGCCAAGAAGTGTCCGGAATACGGCGGGGTATTCACTCTTCCGGAAAAGGCGGATGACATTCTGAAATCCGTAGCGTGCGAGGACATCTGGGGAATTGCCACGGCATCTACCCGACGCCTTGCCCGATTGGGTATCACGACGGCATTCGATCTCGCCACGGCCGATCCGAAAGAAGTGAGGGCGAGCCTGGGGGTGGTGGGCGAGCGGATTGCCCTTGAGCTCGCTGGAAAGTCCTGTCTCCAGCTCGATCATGAACCGGCGACACGGAAGGGTGTCGCCTGCGCGAAATCGTTCGGGCAACGGATAACCGAATTGTCGGATCTCGAGGAAGCTCTTGCATCCTACGTTGCGCGAACCGCGGAGAAAATCCGAGCGCAAAACTTGCTCGCCACACGCGTCCAAGTGTTTCTATCGACGGACATCTTTCGGCAAGACGCGCCGCAATACCATCCCTTCGGGCAGATGGCATTGCCTGCCCCTAGCGCACACACGCCAGAGTTGATCGGCACTGCACTCGATATCCTGCGTCGAATCTACCGCACCGGTCATTCTTACCGGAAGGTAGGCGTTATGATGCCCGACTTGGTCCCGGCATCGCGAGCGCAACTGCCATTACCGTTCGACGGCGACCAGGCGGCCGCGAAAGCTGCTATTGATCGTTTGGTGGACTCCATCAATCAGCGCTTCGGTCGTGATACAGTCACATTTGGTTCCATGGGAACCGCGAAGAAATGGCGAATGCGCCAAGAAAAGAGGTCGCCTCGCTGGACGACTCAGTGGTCTGAACTGCCGAAGGTCCGCTGAGCCCGCCACGCGCTTCCCCACGCGGGACCGGCTAGTCCTCACCTGAAGAATTGAACTGCTGCACCGGAACGCGCTTCGGGCGATGCGCGAAGTGACGGGGCAGCGTTATGTAAAAGGTGATCGTGTGGATGAGCCACAGCGGCGGTTTGCTATCGATACAGCTCTTGATGAACCAATACGTCGCGAGACATACCGCCAAGGCGAAGGGTGGCGAGTCAGTGGCGACCATCGTCAATATCGGCGCGGTGACAACGGCGATCCACGAGAACCCGCGAAGCCCGAGCATCCGGCGTTGGAGACCGGAGGCGGCTATCGATCGAGTTGCATATTCGGAAAGATCGTCCATCTACGCGGGAACGAAGACGTTGAAAAGCGATGCCAGTCCGCCTGCGGAATAAACGACGACCATTCCGATAACGAACGCCGGGATGGCGCCTTCATCGAGCCTGCCCTGAACGCTCATGAGAGCCAGCGTAGTCGCGTATATGGCAATGAATGGCGTGATTGCGATACTCAGGATCGAGAGTCCCGCGCTGAGTGTATTGTAGATCGTATCAGCAGCTGTTGACTGACCACTTGCGGACTCAAGACCGTATTGGACGGCATAGTAGCTGCCGGTATTCATGTTGATCGGACCGGTGAGCCCGACAATCAACCATACGCCAAGGTAAAGGATGATGGAGCCACCAATTACCCCATAAGCGAGACGACGATGTCCGAGCCAATATGCGACCGCTGCCGCAACATTGCCAATCGTGATCAGGATCGTTGCCGCCTGACGAAGCTTCGTCAAAAAAACAGCGCTACCCGCGCCGGTCTTTTCTGTGATCGCCTGAAAGTCGCTATCCCCTGACGAAGCCGGCGGCGTCGGTTGCGGCGGTGTCTGTGCAAAGACCGTGGATGGACTCAAAAACAGGAGCCCACCGACCAGTGCAAACAAGACGCAGAGGTGCCGCGACAGACGATGAGCGCCGTCTTCCATATACCTTTATGGGCCGCCGTCTCTATGTGTGGAATGCACCGCTACCTAGAAACCGGAACCGGAATCTGCCGCGGCAATTATGCCGATGATGTAACCGCCAAGGCAGAGAATTGCCGCTCCGATAAAAACACCAATGGCGAGCTTCTGCTGTGAAAAGACACCCCAAGCGATCGCGCCGATGATGACGCCGATAAGAAGAATCAGCCATGCGAACTTCTTTGCACTCTGGGCGAAAGTCTGGAACGCGGTCATGGCTTCAGTTGCAGACGGAATGCCGGCGGGGACGTCCGCGGCATACGCGGTCGAAGTCATCACGACAACAGGCGCGAAGGCAACGAACAGGATAAAAACCAGGCGTTGGAGACGAGTCAGGTAGTTCATGGGTAAGGCTAGGAATGAGAAACGCAAACGTCAACCGGGGTATCAGCGCCGTGCGGAACCAGCACCGACGCCCGCCCCGAAGCGACGATTATGTAGGATAGCTGAGAGGTAGAGTCCTTTCCGCCTTGCCTCAGGGAATACGTTGGTCCGCCGATAAGCGATGGCCGGATTGCGTGAGTCAGGGGATGGCAACATGGGAGCCGCGAGCAAAGGGGGGTGATCTGTGCTCAAAGCGGGGTTATAGAAGAACTGACCGGGTGCCAGTGACAGAATGGCGTCCCTATGCACTTTCGGCGCCTCATAGAGCTTCACGGTTCCATCCCCGGTCTCTTCATCTTCTTTCCGAGTGGCTGTTATCGAGTAGCGGGCTTCGTTTCCAACCAGCTTCGAGAACCAATCAGCGGTCTGAGCGTCCCGTGGATTGTAGATCATGATGTTCGGAGAATTCGCCCTAACCTCGCTACCAAACCCTTCATAGCGACCCTCGAGTTGGGAGAGTGTCTGCACACCCAAGGTGAGCATGAAGCCGGTTGACCGCACCTTGCATATCCACTCTGCGAGACCGGAATCGATAAAGGCGCCTGCTTCATCCGCAATGCAGGACACGGGTCGCTGCAAGGGAATGCCTTTGGTCTGGAGATGACTCGACGTCGCTCGAAGGAGGTTGATGAGCATGTTGCCGATAGCAGCCATCTCGACGGGCTGGCTATCCACCGGCAAGCCAATGTAGACGACTGCCGCCATGTCGATTGCTCGTTCGATCGTAAAGCCAGGATTGTAGGAATTGATGGCCCAGTGTCGGAACTGTCCAAGGTAGTTCGTGAAACGACGAATGATTCGGGGAAACTCATCAGGTTCCTCCTTCCGCAAACGCATCACTTCGCCGTAGGGCTGATGTCCGTCCGGTCGAAGGATGGGCTGAATCACCCGTTCGAGGATGTCGATATTGTCGAGAAGGTAACGGAGATCGTTGATGCAATACTGGTAGCCGGTGGAATGGAGGGCGCGGATGAGGTTTCCGCATACCGCCCTCTGCATTTCAATGTAATACCCGCTGCCACTGGGGTCATTGCGATTGAGGGCACGCTTGGGATCCGAGTAGGCGTTTACGAAGGCCTCGGTGATAACGGAAATGGGAAGGATGCTCGATACAAACGGATTCCACGATGCGGTATGGCGGTCCCCATCCTGGAATGGCATCAACGTCATGAACGGCCTCTGCGCCTGCTTCGCGTAAAAATAAAGCTTGTTGAGCGTCCGCATGTCGCACTTTCCGTCGAGAAAGAACACGGGGCGTTTCTTGGACGCGTCGGAAAAAGCGAGAGAAAGCATGAACTCAGACTTTCCGAATCCGGTCGAACCGAGGACTAGGGCTGGACGCGACCGAACCACGTCATGCACGTAAAGCGGTGCATTCCACGCATAGAGACGGCGCCCCATAAAGGTATATGAGAGACGGCGGTCATCGTCTGGAAGGCTTGAGACGATCAGGTCTTGGGTTGGCATCGGCTATGGGAATAACATCTCGGGATGAGACGATATCCCAAAGGTAGGTCGTCTATGGGAGAGCGCCAATATCTCCAGAAAGTAAAAATGAGCCGGTTGACCGAACCCCGCTAACGACACACCCTCCCGACATGGATCTAAATCGCTACCCCGCATTGGTCGCATTCATGAAGAAATGCGGCGTTGCCGATCCGTTTGCGGAAGAGCGTTTCTGCGGATACCTGCCAAAGCCGGTCGCTATGGCTCGTGTGGCTGTCTGGTCGGCGATTTCCGACAAATATCGGCTGACGCATGCTTTTACTGCCGGGCAGATCACGACGATCGTCGACGCGGCGCCAGTGATTGTCGGAAAGCCCAGGATGGATGAACTCGACAAAGTCACGAACATCGAGGGGGTGGCCAGCATTGTAGACGCCCATCATAAGAGCTGGTGGAAGGGCATTTCAGCAGCCGCTCAATGGTGGAGCCTGCGGATGGCGGTTGGCTCGAACGATCTGACCTCGTCGATGCGCAATTCAGGGATCGAGGATCATGAAGCCGCGGCGCTTGCGCTAACAGCATGGCATCAGGAAGCCGGGCATATTCATCCGGACATGGGCAATGCCCGAACCTCGGAGTATTCGATCGAAGCACTCGTCGCCCGAATCCGGCATGGAGCGCGGGTGTTGGCAGAGCGGCCGGACAAACGCGCCAGCACCATCATGGACATGACTTGGAACGGCAAGATCGAATGGGTCGCCGGGCTGATGGATGTCGCAGATTTTGAACGCGAGCATATCCCGTCGAATTTGCCGGTAGAGCCCAAGAAGGAGAATGTGGGGCTATATGCGTTTGTTGGACCTCGGTCCATTACAGATTACGAGAGCCTTTCCTTGGGCAACAACTCGCGTGGTGCCAACGAGTCGCTGGAAGGCTTTTTGCAGCGCACGCCGATGGGAAGCTTCGTGGCGATACAGGCATCAAAGTGGTTGAAGTCGCTGCCTGACAGTGAAGCGGATGGGATTTACGCGGCAGCGCTTACCGGGTATCAGCAGGCCCTCGAGTTTTATAGTCCCATTATTACGCCGAACGTCTCGATAACCGATGTTGCGAGGGTTGCGAAGATGGAACAGCTCGAAGCGGCGAAAAGCTGTGGAGGGGTGCAAATGGACCTGGGCATTGTGCCGGCGGCAGAGCCGAAGTCTCGATCCCAGATCGTTGAACAGCTGCTCGGAGAGTTAGAGCCATACGTGGCGAGTCGGTTCGCTGCGTTCGCTGCGGACACGTGGATGTTCAAGGCTCTACAGATGGAGTCAAAGTCTGCCCATCTGATCGTGAATGAGGAGGCCGTTGCGCTTCGAAAAAGACTCGAAACGCTCGCCATGCAGTATGAAGCAAACGGTCTCAGCCGGGAGAAGGCGTTGAAACTTGCATCCTCTGATCTCTTGGTAATCGAGCGAGAGGAGGCGGGTGCGGATGTCACGGCGGCCGAAGACCATTACCTCGCGTCTCTAATTGAGGGTGCTGAGGAGAGCCTTCGCCGAGGTCAGCGAGTGAGCCTTGATGCCAAGGTGGGCGATGGGGAAACCGAGGCCTACAACTTTTACCCGGAGGACATGCGACAGGACCTGTCGGAATTCGATCCGGAGGCCTCGCCGTATTATGCCGAACCGGAGCCGGCGGTGCCATTTGCGGTTGGGGAAATGGATCCAGATCGCGATGGGCACGTTGTCTCCTTCGCCAGCCGCTACCAAAAGCTTCACGACACACTGGCGAAGAAGGGCAAGAATCGCGGCGTCCAAGTGCTTGCGGGCCTTGCGAAAGCTCAGACTCCAACTGTTGAGCGACTTCGCCAGGCTATCGACGACATTCGCGAGACCTTCGGCGTGACAGAGGCGACAACGGCGTATGTCAGGATGCTTCGCGTTGCGGTTGCCCACGTTTATCGCGGGAAAAAGCTCAATGTCCTGTCGGACGGCGCCTCGGATATGTTCAAAGGGGTGGGAGAGAGCATTGTCGAGAACGTCTATAAGACAGCTGTCACTACCCGAGAGAAATCATCGGGTGGCGACGGTGTCGGGAAGTAGTTCCTGAATATGCCTGCGCCCCTTGGCGTTGAGCCTTGGGATGCCTATCGTGGTTCATGGCGCGCAAAGGCCGTTACTACGATATCGAGAACGATGTGCCATACCGGCAAGTAGTGGGACCCTACGTGCAGGACGTATGGGCGTTCACCCATTTCTTCCTCGAGCTCCGCGGCCCTGCCATGGAGTCCCTTTCGGTCTCGCAGATGGTAGGTGTCCAGAAAGCGATCGTGGAGATTTTGTCGTCTCTACCTGAGGAAATCTTCCAGATCCAAGCCAGCTACAGCACTGCGGGAGATTTCAAACCGCTCATCACGCAGCATGTCGACTTCAGCAGCGATAATGTCCAGATCGCAAACTACCTGCGCGAGCAACGAACTCTGAAGCTCCTCCAAGAATGTCATAATCGAAAGATTGTTCGGCCGACATCCCTCTTGGTTCTCAGTTGTGCGCCGCCGGATGCGCTACCGAAAACGACAACCAAGGTGGAGCGATTGAGGCTCATGCGCAGAATCCCGACAAAAGAGATGACTCAACGTGCCCATGAGCTGCTGCGTATCTCCCGTCAAATCGTTTCTGAATGCCTCGCGAAAGTCGGTGTGACCGTCGTCCCTTGGACGGCCGTTGAAGTCGCAGACTATTTATACAACCTGTTCAATCCCCGTCTCGCACAGGATATCCCGCTCATCTACGACCCGGAGATTACGCCATTTAATGACGCGTGGTTGCGTCAGAACTGGGAGCTTCAAGACGAGTGCTGGAAGGTCGGGGCGGGGGATTACCAGACCTTTCACGGGTTCGTGTCCATGAACGATGAGCCGCGCGAATCAGTGCCCGGCATCATCAGGATTCTCACGACGAACGGCCCAGTCCGGAACGTCCGCGTAGTCACAAACATCCGGCGTGTGGATCGGGTGAAGGAGCAGGATGATCTTCGCAGCAAGCTCGATAAAACGCTGACAGCAATGCGGGACACGACGACGATTTACGACAAAATCTTCGACCCCCGACGTAAATCCGATCCCAACCTCATGCAGTTCAATGTTCATGAGGATGAAACCGCAAAGTCGATTCGGGACGTCTTGCGTGAGCTAACGGTCGGTTCCGGTTTCAACGTGGTCGCGCAAGTGGTTGCTCATACATGGGCGGACACGAAAGAAGAACTCGAGCTGAACCGCCGACTGCTTTTGGCACAGATGAGCGGAATGGGGTCTGCGGTTGGCGTGATCGAGTCGTTCCCGACGTATTTTGTGACGCTCTCCTCCTTGCCTGGTGCAGTGGAACAGCAATTCCGGGCACGAAAGGTGCGCGCAAAGATGGCAGCGGATCTCATGCCTTTGGATTGCGGATTGATCGGCAACGATCCGCCTGTAGCCCTCTTCAAGACAGCGGCTGGGGGAATGTTTCCTCTGGATCTCTTTTCTAAAACCGATGTGACCGCACCAATGACGATGGTCAGCGGATCGACCGGAACGGGAAAGAGCTTCCTCGTGAATCAGATTTGCCTTCAACACATAGTTGGCGATCCGATTGTCCTGATTCTCGACGTCGGTGGCAGTTACCGGCGTCAAACGGATTTGATGGGAGGGAAGACGGTCGCCTTCGATTTTAACAACCCATTTTGCTTCAACCCGTTTCAGGTCTACGGCGCAAATGCTGATGGAACCCCTCGGACTCCGACACCGGGAGAGCGAGCGAAGGTTGCTGCGTGCATCGAAGCGCTTTTGGTTCCACCCGATGACCCTCAGGCGATGCTCGATGCCGAGTCGATCTCCGTGATCGATACGTGCATCGAGCAGACGTTCCATCATGCAGTGTCGACGGGCAGCAAGCTCGTGAGACTATCCGATTTTCATTCAAAACTGACGGCTCATTCGGGTGTCGGCCAGCAGTTGGCTTTGAGGCTGTCGCCGTTCTTACGGAACAAGCCGTATGGGATGTGGATTGATGGTCCGACGCAAATCGATCTCGAGACGCACTTCCTAAATCTCGATCTGAAGGGAATCAAAAAAGATCGTCGGCTGTGTGCGGCGATGATTCCGATTCTCGTGAATTATATCGAGGACATCATCCTGAAGAATCCCGCCCAGCGAAAAATCGTCATTATGGACGAGCTCTGGGATCTCATCACAAACAGCCGCCTGATAAACTTCGTTGTCGAGGCGTGGAAGACATTCCGCAAGGAGGGCGCTGCGGTCATTGGTTCAACGCAAAGTCTTGGCGGAGACATTGCCGACAGCCCAGTGGCTGACGCGATCATTGGAAACACGCATACCTGGTTCCTCCTTAACCAAGGCGCCAAGGAGCACCTTGAACGTGCATGCAAGATTCTCAACCTCACAGAGGGACAACGAGAAATCCTCTCCAACACGAAGTATCGCGCGTCGATCAACGCGAAGGGGGAGATGGAGAATTATCGTAGTTGTTTGATGGTGCGCGGTGCGAGCAGCGCGAATGCATTGTCAGGAGAGATTCTGATTGAGGCGACGCCGGCGGAATACTGGCTCAACACAACAGATCCGGATGAAATCGCGCTCTTCCGGAAAACAGAAAAGGCGTTCGATGGTGACCTCCTGCGAACCGTTGAACATCTCGCGAAGAAATACCCGTATGGGGTAGTCGCGCAACGGCAGATCGAGGAGGATAAAAGGAGGTCGCTGGTGCTTGTATGAGGGCGACGATAACAATCACATTGTTGTGCGCGGTGGTTGTCACGGATGCAACCGCTCAGGAAACTTTAGGTCCTCGTGTATCGGTTGCTGCCTTTACCGAACTCGATGAAGATAACACCCTCTCCGTCTTTACCGATTCCGACCGGCTGTCGAAGGCGCTGATACGGGCCTCGGGCCAAAGAGATGCGGGGGTGTCGATCGCATTGCTCGACCAGGTTCTCCAGACGGCACTCAATTCCGATGAGGGTCATCGTCGTATTTGCGAAGACTTGAATCGAGGTGACAGCGCGTTGGTGGACGCAATGGTGAACGTCCTTTCGCTATATAACATCCGGGCGGACCAAGCTCGCGCATTGCTCGACAAATGGGCGCGGCAGGGGCCGGACGATTACTTCCGTGGTATCATGTCCGGATCATTGAGTCGGCCGGAAGGCAGGGAAGCCTTGAGGCGCTACTACATGGAAGTCGATGCGGATTGGACGAGATTGGTCGCAACGACTTTCGATATCGTCACAAGTGACTCGGATTGGAATCGCGCACTTCGCCAGGCGCTTATCAACACGCTGGGGAATACTCCGAACGTCGCAGATGAAATTCTAAGGCGTGCGGCGGAATCGCCATCGGGCCGGTGGAAGTTGATGCCATTGGCGAAACGACTGGTGGACGCTAAGGGCGCGATCGGCCGCGCACTTGTCAGTCCGACGATCGCACCACCTGCGTCGTATACCCAGGTCTGGAAGGCGGTGTCTGCGACGATTGCTGGTGATCCTCGCCTGTTGCGCGACTTTCGCGACCGGATGCTCACGATCTCAGGCATCCGAGCGGATGTCGACGGGCTGCTGATTCCGGCAATGAGAGCGGACGCCGAGGAGGCAAAGTCCGCGCCAGAAGATTCCTTCTTGGCAGGGATTGTAAGAGCGGCGGAAGACCCTGCGTCTCGCGCTGGAGCGGCATTTCAGCAGCTCGTGCCGAAGGAAAAGCATCCTGGGGCGTATGTCGGCAGTTCGGATGTAGCAGACAGCCGAGGTATCAGCACATTTGCAACGGCGCTCGTTAGGAGCGTGGAGAACTCAGAGGGGTGGCGCTCGTGGGTGCTTTGGTATCTGACGCGACCGGCAGAGGTCGTTGCGTCGGCAACGCGTAATGCGATCGGTGTTGCGCTCGCGAACACACCTGCGCTTGCGGAAGAGATGATTCAGAAATCACCTCTTTTTAGTAACGAGTTTGAGCCAGCGCTGGCGGCGGCGGGCGGCTATTCGTTCTACGATGAACCGGCGACTCTTTATACGAAAGTCGCGGAGGGCGAGGTAGCTCCGGAAGCGTTGATGCGATACAGCAATGCCGTTGCCGCGGTCCTCTCTGCGAACGAAGTCTTATGGGCGGCGGCGATGAAGGGGGCCAAGGAACGACCGGATGGGATCGTTCGAAAGCTGGTGACCGCGACGATTGAAAGCGCACCGGAAACCGCTGCTGTGTGGGCAAGGACATGCGTCGTGAACGATTCGGTGCTGGGAAACGCCTTCATCGGCTGGTTGGTCAAAGAGGGCAAAGCGCCGAATCGGAATACCGCGATTGCTTGGCTGTCAGCGCTGAGTAATGCCGTGGCAGAAAACAAGATCGTTGGGAACGTCGATCTGGCGAGGTTCAAGTCGTTCTTTTGCGAGTTTGCGGCGACACCGGAAGGTTGGCCCCTCGTGTGGCGGCGACTCGCCATCGAAAGTATTTCCGTGCCGAGCGCACTACGTTCGGATCTGGTGCAACAGGCGCTAAAAGAGCCGGACTTGTTTTGGAAACTGCACGGACGTTTGTGTGCGATCGAGAGTCCGATGACGCGTGCGATCAGAGCAAAAACGATCTACGTCCTCAATAACACCGACGTCGACACGATGCTCCTCGACGAAGTTGCGTTGCAGAACCCGGCGGCGGCAGATGCAGTGTCAGCAGTATGGGAGTCCTTGCTGGATCAAGAGAGCCCGGTGATGACGACCTATGCGGCAGCAATGTCGGAAGGAGTCGTCCGATCTACGTGGTTTGTCTATGGGACAGCGATTCTCGGACGATTGCTCGATGACCCCCAACTGTGGGATTTGTGTAGTGCGGCGGCCAAGGCGGATCTTGATGTCAACTCACCGGAGCAAGCCCGAAGGGTGCTCCTTGCGGACAAGGAAAAGGCGGTGAGATTCGTCCGCGATGTTCTCTCGTATCCGGATGTTCTCAGCGCATGGGCTGAGGAAGTGAAATACGGAGTCCTCTTTGACAACCGCGCGGACATCATGGCCGGCTTCATCAAGTCTCGCCAGGAATGTATGATCGAGTGGAAGAAGGCGATCGCTCAACTCGTTCTCCGTGATCCAGGAATAGCGAGGGTCTTCGTGGAAGCGCTTCAGGCAAGACGCACAGGCGATCAGCAATGGAATGGTGCTGTAAGTGATCTGCGGGCAAAGATTGCGCGGGTCGTCGTAGATGACCGGGTGTTTTTCGAGCAACTTCTAGCATATCCCACGCAGACATTCGCGGAATCATTGGAGGCACTAGCCGATTCCAAACTCGGTTCCTACAATGGGACATGGTTCACCGTTCCATCATCTTCATTGTGAGCCTGGCTCTCGTGGGGTGTCAGACGCCCGACTATGCTCAACGGGATAGCACGACGCAGATCGCAGCGGACAATGTGATCCGATATGGATCGATCGGAGGTGCGGGTGTCGGTGGTTATTTCGCCGGTAGGGAAATAGGCGGCAACGTGGAATCGGGCGTCATGGGAGCGACCGCCGGCGCGGGGTTGGCATACGGGTTGAATAAGATGATCGATTGGTTCCGAGGACGTGCCTACAAGAACGGCAAACTGGACGGCGCCGCCGAAGCCCGTGCGGAGATCCTGAAGGATATGTGGGAGAGGGAGGCCGTCTACGGCATCTCAGATGACAAAAAGAAGCGGGAAGTGCGCACCCGTCGCGTCTACGTGCCTGAACGAACGGTGAATGGCGTTGTTCTTGCCGGCGGCTATCAGACCGTCGAGGTCGTCTACTAGCTCTCACAAAGAGCACGATTGCTCGTAGCAAAGGCTGCCAGGGTCCCTGCAATCCTCTGAACGTGATCAATCACGCACTCAGCATGCTCAAGATGAGTGACTGCGGGGATGCAAAGAAGGTCCTGATTCAAACCGAGGCGAGATTTTCCCCATGCGGTCACCAGATCGGAGTCTGGAAGCGAGGCGAGCGGCCACGACGCATATCCATCCGGAACCAATCCGCCGTAACGGGAGAGGCGAAGACGCAACAGGCGATTAAAGTGTCCTGCGTGCTCGAGATAGACGGGATAGCCTCTATCGATGGACTTGCGAAGCTCGCGGAGTGAGTTGCGAATCGCAGCGACCTCATCGGACGGCTCGTAAACGACCGTTGATCCGGTGGCGCCGTTGATAACCATTCCAACAATGCGAACGGCTCGTGGATCGTGGCGGCCGGCACCACTTACATACGCCAGCTTCGTGTCTTCTTTGAGATTTGATGCCCAGCCCTTTCGACGGGACGGACCTTCTTCCAGAAGACCAGGGCGAGGGGACACCAACCAGAGCGCCACGTTTACGTCAGCCGGCAACATCGGAAGAGGTTCAAACTCCTGAACTGGCGAGAAACCTTCCGATTGCGCCCATTGCTCCGACACCGGAACACGCGATGCGAGGTTAGTATCCGGTGAAAGGTCGTCGGTCAGGAACGCATGTAGGGCAAGCGTATCGCGAAGGTTCCAGACGTTGTAAGCGACAAGAGTGGGACGAAGGTCTCTGTTTTCCCATTGGGCACCAAAATCAGCGCCGAATGATTCGAACGGTCGGCTCCAAATGTCAGCAAGATCCGTAAGCGAAATACCGGTCTGAACAAACCGCTTCACTTCGAAGACACGAAGCGTGTCGATGAAACGCTGCGGTCGCCATTCGGTTGCCGCTACCTTCATCCAATGAGGCACAGCAACCTCAAGGAGTTCGGCTCGCCGGAGAATGAAGGGCAGGTCGAACCCAAGGCCGTTGTGAGCGACGACTTCTCCCCCCTGCGTGAAGCACTCGTCAAGGGCGCCGATCAGCTCGGACAAGATGGTAGCCTCGTTCACACGTTCGTCATTTACACCGTGAATGACCGTCCTCCACGAGCCAGCGCCATCATGAGTCAGAAGTCCGCCCAAAATGACACGGCCCACGAGAGGATGCAGGCCCTCCATGCCTACCTCGACCCCGTAGGGGTTACGTCCCTCGAAAGCCTTCAAGCGGCCGGTTTCGATATCGAATACCGCAAGCCGGCGGTGACTCATGGCCGATTTGATTGCGCGCTCGAACAAGACAGCATCCTCGCCCGACTCAGCGGACGGTTGACCAGGAAGGAATCGGACTTCGGCGGTGGCGGAGGTCATATCAAGACGTGGTTGAGGAGAGATCGCGGGCAAGTTCCGCAAGAACGTCCTGAGATACGCGCAGTTGTTTCGCGAGCGAGAGAAGCCGCGCCGGATGCTCGGCGTGAAAGAGGCGACACGTTGCCAGGCTCGCCGGCGGCGACCGGCGCGCACCCCTTTTTCTTGGGGGGCCAATCGTCGGCTCATGGCCGGCATTCGGGCTCAACTTGGGGTCCGCTGAAGCAGCCGGTTCAGGACAGTCCAACACTGCCGGAGAGGTATCGATGTCATACATGGCGTCTGGGTATTCAGACGCGAGATACCGGCGGCCACGTGCGACCGGAAAAAAGAGGGCCGGGCCGACCATCGTGTCGGCCCGGCTCCTGTTCAATCCTGCGAGGCGGTGTTCTCGGGAGAGGGCGACTTGAAGCTCTCCGGGATAAACGAATCGATCGGAAGAGCTCTCAGTTCCTCTTGTGCGCAGAGAAGGACGTTCTCATCGGAACGGTCTCCCATGCGCGAAACAATCGCTTCGAATTCGGCCTGGCGAGCTTTTGTCGTCTCCTCCAGTAGATCCTGCATCGTGCCCTCCCGCTGTGCGCGCATGAGTAGCGCTGGCCTCGAGGCGGCCAGGAGCTCAAGCGTGACCGTTACATCTGCGTTGAGCCAATCAGGCATCGTTCCCTTCGGGCCGAGGAAGGTCGCTATTTCTCGCATCGACACATTATTGGCAGTGTCGGTTGGAACGGCAAGAGGTGTAGTCATGTTCCTCTTACTGCCGCCAATATGGAGGATTCTCAAAAAAATGCGCGGGGCCCAAATATCGGGGTCATTTGTCCGTTCGCTGAAAGCGAATGAAGACGCCGCGGGCGTTGGGTCTCGGATAGTGTCCCCCAAGAACCTCGGCCATGATGTTCAGATAATCCTCCTTCGAAGTGTCCACAACGGTCTTCCAATATCGCTCGGACATCACTTTGAAGGTTATGTTCCGGCGTTCCAGGCAGAGGAAGGTTGCCTCGAGCTCGTAACCGTTACAGTGGGCTTTGAAGTGTTCTCCCTTGCGAGGGTAGAAGTTGCGATCGACCAACCGAAAAGTCCCTGTCGTCCGGCCATCCATCACGGATGCCGCAAGCTGAGGTGCAAATGGGATGAACTTCCCTTTGGGGAGGCTTCCGTCCTGACCGAAACTGCGAAAGGGCCCGCTGGGGGTCGGAAATCTCGCTTTGGCCCGCGCTTGTCCTGTCGACATGCGCGGAGATATGAAACCGGGCGCCGCTTTGTCTCCTCACGAAGGCATCGCCTCAAGAATCAAGCGGTCAACAATACGCGCTGTGTTAGCGGGGGGAGATAGCCGGCGAGGGGCGCGGTAACATCCTCGGGCTCCCGAGGCAGATAGATCAGTGCATTATCGAAGCTCACAAAGCCCTCGCACTCGAATCGCGTAAGCGCACGGAGATTGACTTCAGGGAAGTCATGATGACTGCCGGTGCGGAGTGACGGGCCGTAGAATGTGATCGTCACGTCCTTGCTCATCCGTGCCTTCAACAGAGCTTTCGCGCAGGATTTGACGTAGGCCTCGTCGAGCAGGGTGCTTGCGACGTCAATGCGTTGCCGTGCGCGTGATGCGTCCGCCTTTAACTGATCGTAAAAGCTCGTCTCGGGGACGGACTGCGGCGTGAGGGAAAATGTTGTGGAAACAATAGGTGCGTGTGGGGCCCCTGATGCAGCGCAGATGATCGACCCACGTTCAGCTCCCATTTGAAGGAGGCGGCGGATAAATGCCCGCGGAGAAAACGTCTTCCGGATGTAGTCGCAGTTGATGACGAAAATCAGTTTGGCCTGGGCGCGAGTGATCCCGACGTTGTGGAGGTAAATCGCCTCCTTGTTTCGTGTTTCGTCGGTGAGGAAATGCATCCCTTTTCCCTCGTGATAGAACCTGTCCGCGCCGGGACCTTCTACACTGTCGTAGATCAAGACCGGGAACTCGCTGCCTTGAAAGCCGTGGATCGTGCTGGCGGTAACCTGTTGAAGGCTGTGATCCTTTACCCAGCGTCGATAGGCAGAGGCCTGTTCGACGTATGGGGAAGTGATGCCAATCCGAGCGCCCATACCTGAGCGGATCCATTGCATGACCAGGTCGCATACCACGGCCATGTGAGCGCGATTGAAATGTTTACTCGGCCTATCCACTGCAAGGCGGCTTGTATCGAGAATGACGACGCTTCGACCGGGAAGCGGGGTGGCGCCGAGGGCGACTTGTTCCTGTGGATCAAGCGGCCGTGGGGGATCCGGACAACGGTAGTCGCGGTAAAGGCCTGTCGTGTTGACGTAATCGAGGATTTCCGGAACGAAGCGATATTGAGTCGAGAGGATGACAACTCGAGGATCTGGGGCGTCCCCCGGATTAAGGCGAAGGCCGGCGAAGTCAAAGACGTTGGATTTCCAATAGCGAAGAACCTTGCCGCCGAAGTCTCGTGCCTTTCCGGTGAAGATGGGTTGGGCCTGTTTCGGATCACCGCAAAGCACCACCTTACTCTTCGCGAGGCAAGAGATCGCGTAGGCAACCGGCGGAGGAACCATGCCGGCTTCATCGATGCAGACTGTATCGTATAGGGTCGGCTCGCTGATGAACAACCGGTGGAATGTCGCCAGTCCTACCCGTGGATTGTAAAGCGCCATGGAACCCGATTTCGCCTTTACGACTTGCTCCGAAATCGGGCGGTAATGGGCGATCCGAGGAGAGCGCCCAAATCGGATTACGCTCAATGCGTTGATCGCGTTGCTGACATATTTGTCCTGCTCGTTCTTGTGGAGTTTGCAGAGCTTTTCAGCAACGGCGTCGATTGCGTCGTTGGACGCGGCCGCAACCGCAACCGTTCTGCCGGCAGCAAGGTTAAGACTCGTCATTTTGGTCAAGACAGAGCTCTTGCCGGTGCCAGGGGGTCCCCAAAGAAACGTGAGGGTATTCGTGAGGTGGAACGAACAGGCATAGGACTGCTCCTGAGAAAGGGGAGGGAACATCCGTTCCTGAGGCATCACGACGTCCCCTTCACGGAAGGCAAGCAACCGCTGCGCAACGTGAATGCCGAAAGAATTGGGGTTCCTTTTCAGTAGCAAAAGAAACGCGATGAAGGCTTGGTGGCCATTGTTGGGCTCGATAATCAGCGTTCCACGAGTTCCGCTCAGACCCACCTGCCGATCTTCGATCGCAATCTGATAGTAACCGTCGTCCTCTGTCGGAAGTAGGGTTGTGCCCAATTTGACCCAACCCGACTCGGGCTTTTGCGGCAGACCCGCCGAAAGATCCGGAGGTGTGTCGCCGGGGACGAAGAATGCGTCACGAATGCCAAGATCGATCGCGAGGTTGAGCATCCGTGATTGTGGAAGGCGAAATCGGAGCGTGTTCTTCTCGCGAATTCTATCATTCCCGGTTCGTTGCTCGAGAATGTCGCCATGCTGGGCCGTAATCTGATGGACGATCAGGTTCGAAACGCGATCGAGCGCTGCCAGCTTGCGAACGGTTTTCAGTGTCGACGTTATGAACGCATCGTGCCGCGCAATTAAGTCAGGGGGATGGTCGAAGACTGGTTTGAGGATGCCGTCATCCTCGGCGTAATCTTCCTCCCCCTCCTCGTAATCCTCTTCCTCGGTGATCGCTGCCACGACTATGCAGCCAGTTCGTGTTGCACCTGCGTCTCATGTCTTCGAACACCGCGCGAAGCCCTGTCCACGATTGCGGAGCAAGATTCGAGTTGCGCTGGTGGGCATGGCTGCGGCGTCGGTGTCGCGATGTTCCACCATCCACCGCCGTTGTCGCGTGACTTGTAGGACAGATGCAGCTCGATCGATTCGAACGGGGACAGAGAATTCAGAGCTTCGTAGAAGCGTTTCGCATCTGCTTCCTTGTGCGTGCGAGAACTGAAGAACCGGCCTGCATACATCAGCGAGTCGCCCATGTGCGATGTCAGTTCCGCCGAAACAGTCCAGCCACCATTGGCCTCACGAACGGGCTGCACTTTCTTCACAAAGCACGCCACGGGGACAATCTCATCATCTTTTGGCGGTTTCCGTAGCAGGTTGGACGGCAGTCTGCGCTTCGCACAGAAACCGGGGTGGAGATTGTGAGGCAGGAAGCCGAGACCTTCGTAAAAGACCTTTCGCGCTTCATTGTCATCGTTGCCTCGAAGAGCCGCCACTATCTCTTCTGTGCTCTGCGAAACCTTTTCTCCGCGCTGAAAGGCCTCGAGGTCGTCCGTCGAGACCGTAGGTAGGACGTCGAGACCAAGGACGATTTCGGAGCGGCCGGCAGTGCCGTGGGTTA
The DNA here is from genome assembly GCA_937901895.1 of uncultured Spartobacteria bacterium. Classification (GTDB taxonomy): domain Bacteria; phylum Verrucomicrobiota; class Verrucomicrobiia; order Chthoniobacterales; family JAATET01; genus JAATET01. Next base: position 51,460 of record CALGTD010000202.1, read on the forward strand.
CCCCTGGTCGGAGGTCGCCGCCAACAACTGAATAAGCGGTGACGGCGTCGCCGCGACCCATCGTCACCCGATACCCGAGAGAGCTGAGTTCCCAGCAGAGAGAGCCGAGGTTCTGCCGGAATGCCTTGTTAGTGATGGGCCCGGAGGGCAAGCGGTAATGCCGGATGTAGCCGAGCATGTATTCGGCGGGGTAATCCCGCTTGGCGACAGCGAGGTTTGCTGCGGCCGCCGCGTAACTCAGCGCGTGCCCTCTAGGAAAGAGGTATCCGCCACCGGAGCTGAGAACGTGGAGTGCCTTTTCGGCGACGTCCTTCTCGATCTGGTATCGCTCCATAAGGCCAGACAGCATCATCCCTGAACTTTGCTCGGAGAGTCCCGCGCCCGATTTGATTTCCGTTCGCATGATGTCGGCTTCCGCCTTGGTGACACCACCAACGATGCTGAAAGCTTCGATCAGTTGTTCATCGTAGAGGATGACGTGACGGGTATCGCGTGTAACCGAGAGAATATCGTCGATGAGCCTGGGCGGTGCGTCCGCGAGCTGTTCACGAAGCAAACCCTCTCCGCTTCCGGAGACATACCGATCGACGACGTCCGGTTTTCCGGTGAGTCGGATGAGTCCATTTACGTCGACAAGCTCCTCGAAAGTGCGAGGTGCGGCTTTCGCGAGAAGGGCGCCGTTGTTGTGGTAGTGTGGTAACGTGGCAACGCGGCCTTCGTGGAAGATGGTGCGCAAGTGTTCGGGTTGGATATCCGGAATCGTAGGAACGAAGGGCGCCCGATCTTGCGCGTTGATCGACTGATTGACGCAAATGGCGAGGTCGATGTCTTTGCAGGGAATCGCATCGGTCTTCATCACCCCATGCTCGATTGCGGTCTTGTAAGGAACGGCGGCCATGAGTGCCGTGCGTCCGCTCGGTGCGATAACAGGCAGCATTGGAACATGGGCTAAAGGCCCGCCGAGCGAGTAGCCGATACCAACGTGGAAATCAGACCGCCGCGGCCTGCCGTCGAAAAGTTCGAGCATCCGAAGCGCATCCTTCATCTTGAAGTCCTCGCGGGGGCGAAGGGACGTAAAGGTTTCGTCGAACTTTGGGAACTCCTGCCGAAGCTGGTTAAGCGTCTTGCTTCGCAAATGGTCGCGCCGGCATCCGAGAGCCTTCGCTAGTTCCATCAAAACGAAATCAGGGCGACGGGGATCTGCAATGCGAAGAACCGGGTCGAGGCCTTCGACGAAGAGAGCCGGTATGAACTGACGGAGTAAGACCGCGCCTGGAATAGCATCGAGAATCGCATCACGTGCTTCGGCAGCCTTGCTCGCCTGGATGTCGAGGTCGATATCGGGCTCCTTGACTCGAGCGGGATTGATGAATCGCTCGAAAGGCAGGCGCTCGTAGACGGGATTGATCGACGAAATTGAAGAAAGGAAGGTTACCAGGCTGTTGACTGCGCTTCCGCGCGCACGGTGATGAATGCCGGCAGATTCCAGCGCCTGAGCGCAATCAACAGCCATCAGAATGCTCGGCGCGAAGCCGCTCTTGGCGACGGCGCTCAGCTCATTCTTCAACCGCGCCTCATATACCTCCCGCCGTGGCCCGTCGAAAGCAGCGCGTTCGTGTTGTTCAACGTGCGCGATGAAGCGGGAGAACTGTTCATTGCAAATTTCCTCGAGCTTTTGCTGGCACTGCTCGGGGGTCAGATCGCGATATGTGCCCTGACGTGGCCGAGATTTTGTTGTCTCCAACGCGTAGCGATCGAGAAGGTTGAACTGTGAGCGATCAAAGAGAGGATTGTCGCCGGCAAGTTGGGCGACCGTGCGAATGCTCGCGGAAGTCTCGAGCGTTTCGTCGGCAGACCTCCCGAATACAAGTGCCCGGCATTGGCGGTATTGCTCCTGCTCGCCCTCACGGTAAATGAGAGGCGAATACGGCAGGATGCGAAGGGCCTTGTTGGCCGCTTTCACCCGCGAAAGGATTTGCGTCGATTGCGGATCGAGGTCGTCGGGGGAGATGGCGATGGCAACCTTCCCTTTGTTCTCAGCGACCGTCTTCAGGAAATCCACCAAGCCCGCTTCGTCATGTGCCCAAAGAAGCTGTTGAACGTGGCTGTCAGCGATTCCTGAAAACAGTGCAAGGTTTCCGTCGATGAGGTTGATGTCGACGCAAGGAAGGTTGAAGGTTTCGTCGCATGCGGGGATTGCTTGGGCGACAAGCTCCCACAGCGCATCCTCGGCATTGCGTCCAACTCCGAACACAAGCGCCGGCCTGCGCTCGTCCCGATAGTCGACAGCGAGCTCGATTCCCGGAACGACCTTCAACCCAAGCTCCGATGCCGCCTCAAAAAACTCAAAGTAGCCGGCGAGATCACCGCGATCGGCGAACGCAACCGTTGATGCGCCGGCATCTTTCGCGGCGCGCATGCTATCCCGCGGCGACAGAAAGCCGTCCGCGAGGCTAAACCAACTTCTTAATCCAAGAACGAGCATTGCTGGGTTGCGTGTGGGGTGATGAGGGCGGGTTGAGGATGTGCCTCCGGCGTGGCCGCAACCTCGCCGATTCGCTCAACACGCTGGGTTAAGATGTCGGCGAACCCATCGGAAAAGAGGAGGTCGATTGTGCCGACTTCGACCATGCTCTTCAGCAACTCCGTAAGGTATTCGGATTGCGTGTTGAGCATTCTCTTGTTACCGGAGGCGATGGCAGCGCGGGCGCCGGCAAGTTTCGGAAAGACCTCCGCGAGGTCTGCGTGCCAGCCTGAAAGGGTGCATGGGCGATCGATCACTGTTCCCATGTTGTCCGGCAACAGGAAGAGCGAACTGGTATCGACCCGCTGCTTGCTGTTGGTGAAGTCAGCAAAAAAGCCGCCAAGAAATCCGATCTGGAGAGGGGTCAGGACATCGGAGATGCAGTATTGAATCGCAACCTCCCGTTCCTTTTTCGTTCCGGAAAGCATGTCGGCGACCTCAGCGCCGTAGTCGCCTGGCTTGCCGGGAAGAGAGAAGAGTTTTGCCGCGTGGTGAAGTTTCAACATGCGGCCTCCGCAACTGCACGCCTGACCTAGATCGAGCGTTGGCATGTTCCGATCGCCCCACCGGGACTGGCATCGGAAGTAAGCGGGAACCTCGGCTCTCGTGTTTGCAGGACACGAAGCGAACGCGACACGAGCGCGGAGTTCGATGGCTGGCAGGTCAAGGCCTTGCCCATTCCACGTTACAAGGCAGACGTTTGGCTCAAGGATCGTGAAGAACTGTTTAAGAACTGTTGCCTCGTCGCCTTCGAGAATGACGGTTCTCCCGGAGACGTCCATCATCTGAATGCAGACAATCTCAAGGCGATCGAGCATGACAGCGGCAGGCTGATCACCCTCGAGCGGTGGAAGGATATCCCTCAACTCGGGATTCTCGCGCGTCTCAATGTCGACAGATAAGATCCGCGGAGGCAGGGTGCGCTGCCGCCCGATGTAGTCGAGAAGGAGTGCGATGGGATGCGGATTGATTTCCATCTCACGAGATACGTGCGCCGTTAGAAATAGAGCGTCAACCGACTCGGATCCTCATTCGGCTATCGGAAGCCAACGTGCCCCGTTCACCAACACTCCACTCTCCAATATCAGCCCATCCGGGACTCTGTAACCATCAGGGACATTCCCATTCTCAAAAAGCACGGTCACCTTTGCTCCTCGTTTCCGGGCAAGGTCGATATGCTTCAGGTCTTCCGGTGTGACAGTCTGTTTGACCAGGTAGAATTGTTGCCCTTGGGATAGGACACTGCCTATCGGATAGGCCTTTCTGCTTTCCACAGGGCCAGATCGATGCGTCTCGTTTTGCGGAATCGATGATGTAGAGCCGGCGGCAATGACGCCGATAATCAATAAAACGGTGAAGAGCTTGAGCCGCGGCGGGGAGAGATCATCATTGGCTGGCGTCCACTCAAAGCGACCGGTTGAGCGCGAGAGTGCAGCGAGCTCTTCGAGAGTGGATGCCAACTCACCGGGGGCGGGTGGGGACGCCAAAGGAGGAATTTTTTCAGTTGTCACTCTTCAGAGGGCGGTGGAGTTCGGTTAGCGGTAGGCTTGGGCTTGCCTGAGCCGAGGCCCTTAGTGGAGGGGCGGCGAAGCGCCGGTCTCAGTGTCGGCGACTCTTCCGGTTCAGTCGACCGGTTTGCGCCATTACTTGCAGGCGGGGCAGGCAGAACGTCTTCCGGCTCCCAAGGATCAGGGATTTCACTGGCGCCACTTGGTTCCTTTGAAGTCTCTTCTTCATCTGTCTCCGAAGTGGGAGCAGCCGCCGCCGGAGGCGGTGTTGGTGAGTCATCAGGTTTGGCAGGAGCGGGTGCCGTGGTTGCTGGGTTCGGGTCATGGAATTGAACCGGTGGTTCAATTCCGGATTCAGACTCTCCCTCATGTTTCTTTTCGGTTTCCTTTCGTGGCCGGCCCCGCTTCGGCTTACCGGGGGAGGGGGCTGGAGATTCTGGGTAAAGATCGCCAACAGAAACGGCGGCGGCGGCGGTCCCATTAAGAGCATCCGCGAACGCCTTGATGGCAACTGGATTCCCTGGATGGACGATGAAGCGCCAGAGCGAAAGGCTGTCGAGGGCGTGAAGAAAATCGTTATCCCCAGCGGCCCGATACAGACCAGGCGCAATCCGCAGCTCTCCTTCGAAGTATTGTCGAATCGTCGGGTTACTCAGCTCGAGCTCGTCCCATTGATCGGGAGGAATGTAAAGAACAACGGGCTCGGAAACATCTACGGTCTCACCGTTTTCGATTCGTCGCTCAAAGGATGTGCCAGTGGCGGGGATGGGATTGAAGTAAACGAGTGAACGGAATCGACGTCTCGAATCCATTCTGGTTGCCATCATCGCGTGAAAGCCAACCGGTCCCAAAATCAGAAGCCCGCCACCGCCAGAGATACCTGCCAAGATGCCGTGGGATACTATTCCGGCGACTAGGAGTCCGACACCGAGTAAGAAGTAGAGAATGCTTGGGATGGTCAGGGTGCCGAGGCCTATTGCAAAGCCAATGCTGGCGGCGGGAGTCTTACGTGGGCAAAAACCGACTGGTGTCGACCTCGCGGCTATGATTGCCCCGTAGAGGTTGAATATGACTAGCAGTGTCAGCGCGAACACACGCTAGTCTAGGTCTCTATTCGCAAGCGCAAAGGGGCTGAACTGCAATTTCCAACCGATCCCAGGCGCCTTCACTCAGAAGATCGTTGTAAACGGACACGGCAAGGATATCCGCTGATTCCTCGGAAGGAATAACGTCCAATGTTCGAGAGCTGAGGCCATGGGCAGCTTCATGCAAGACGATGAAGCTGAGACCTTGTTTGACCGTTTTCAGGGTGATGGACCCCCATCCTCTATCAAGCGTCATGGGATAGGCGCGGACTCCTGGGGATTGTGCATAGAGAACGAGACCGGCACCATTCAACTCGCATCGCCCCCCCAGGTGGCGCCTGTTCTGCATTATGCGCAACGCAAATGGGCGTCCCAAAAGGCGGAAAACGACTGCCTGTAAACGGGAGATCTGATCCGGGTTCATATACCACAAGATACAGCGCGAGTTGACTGTTCGCACCGTGAGGACCATCCTTTCTCATGAACCGGATACTTGTGTGTTCCGTATTGGCTCTGCTTTGGCCGTCCCATGGATGGGCGTATGATTGGGCAAAAGAGATTACTCAACAGCAAAACAAGGATCTGCTGGAGGGTATTCAGAATCTCGTCAAACTGATCGAGGCCGACACGGACAGGACGATGAAGAACACGGAAGTAATCCGTTCCGTCCTGGTTGAGAAGCAGAAGCTCGCGCTTGCATTGAACCAGATTTCCCTTCTTCAGACGAACGGGAAGGTGCTGACAGAAGTGGCGCCAACGTCACAAATCGTGAGTCAGGTAAATGACATGGTCTCGAATCCGACGTCGGTTCCGAAACCGATTACGCTCGGAAAGATGCCCTCCCTAGCAAAGCCCAGCGACGCAATCCGCCATATCAAGGACCTGGTCCAAAAGCCCTCCCAGATGGCAAACCAAGTTCAGTCCTTGGGGAGTGACTTTATTGGATGGTTTAGTGGCGCGGCTGACACGTTGACCAGCAGCCCCTGGGGGGTGTTGGATCTCGCGGATCAGGGCGTTGGATTCTTCGACCAAGCTGGGAACTTCGTCAGTTCGGTATCGGCAATCTTCGGCGCCATTGATCAGATGGTTTATACTGGGAAGACGTTTATCGGAACGAATTGGGGAAACATTGATGATGTCGCGGGTTTGTTGGGATCTCAGATTGCACTCGATCGAAAACTTCCATTCGTCGAACTGCCGGTAACTGGCCGGCTTGCTGAAACAATCTACGACGCGAGGTCCGGTTACCAGCAACTACAGAACATGCAGCGTCGGATGGAGACGATACGTCAGGGCGCGCAAAATTACTTCGCCGCCAACAGCGTTGGGTCACGGTTCGTGGCTGGCAGTGACGCGGCTCAGCGCGAGGTTGCTTATGCTTTTGCTGATGGTGTTTACGTCCGCCCGGAGACGGAGTTGGACGCCGCATATTTCCATTTGGTGCAAACCGGGACACCTGCGGAACGGCTCGCTTTTGAGGCAGCAACGACGATGAAGTATGGCAGTTGCTACGATCCCGTCGTGGGTTGGTTTCAGGATGGGGAAAAGCTCCCGGACGTGAACCTCAACGAGACCCTTTCGAACGGGGCATTCGGTGCGGTCGAAAGATATCGCGTTGCTACGAACTCGAAGATGAAGAACGGCTATGACACTTTTGCCAGCACACTTGCACCTGTGGCCGTTCAAATTCTTGCCGGAGCTGAACCTGGTAAAAAGATCATTGTCTCCGCGGCCTTGGTGAAGGAGGCAAAGAAAGCGCAGCCTTTGAACCTGAAGCAATACGGGTCTCTCGCAGCCCTTGCAAATCCTGCTGCGGAACAGCTCTTCGCGTATGAGCTCGATGTGATCGAGGCACGGCAAGGGTTGCGTCTTCGTCCAATCGCCAACACGGGGAACAACAACGGGATTGTCGTCGTTGGACTCCCTAAAGCACAAGCGTCTGAATATACCGAGCGAATCAAGGCCAGCGATGTCCGTGTCAGCGAGAACAGCAGAATGCTCAACATTTGCGTCGCCACGATCAACTACACCCAAAATGCCCTCGAGGCTGCCACGCGTCTGCGCGCGGCACTTGTTGGCGTCGCTGAGCTGTCCACGCAATACAACGCTCTCGAGACCGTGCCTGCGATGATCCAGAACTGTGATAACACGATTCTGTTTCTCCAGCGGCAGGTCAGTGACTACTCCCTCGAGATCGAGCGGTTGAAAAAGGAGCGTAATAACGAGCTATCAGCCCGCGCTGAGTTTGTCCGTCAAACGCGCGTGGACCTCGAGCGCAATGCCCGTTCCCGTATTTCGTCGGCGCTTCTCTCGGCAACGGCGAAGCCTGCGGCGACACCGGTCCCCAATGAATCGGACGAGGATAATGGCTCTGATGAGTTCAAGGAAAAGGCTGGGATATCGGTATCCCAATAAGGAAATCTCGAATTTAGTTTTGCTGGACCCCTTTCCGATGTCGGGAAGGGGTCCTATCATTTGGGAGAACCCGTTACCGATGAGTCGAGAAGAAATAGAGCGAACCACTTCCGCCTTTTGCCATCGGTTCCTATCCTGTGCAAACGCTCCAAAAAAATGATGAAGAGAAAACTTCTCACATCTGCCCTGGGTCTTGTTGCCATTGCGTCGTATGCGGCAGATGACCAGCCGCCGCCTCTTCCGGAAACAGCCGTTGACGTCCCGCCTTTGCCGGAGATTAACGTGCCGCCGCCTCTTCCGGAAGCGGATGCGGAAACTTCCGAACCTCCCGTAATCCCCGAAGAGGCTGAAGAGCCGTCAACGGAGCCAGCGGTTTCTAACGACGTGGGGAAGGATGCGGCCGATGAATCTTCCCCGGAGCCAGCTGAATCGGAGGACACGGAAGACGCCGAGAAGGGACCTGCTGCTACAGCCACAAGCGTTGCAATCGCGAAAGATGATGGGGCAGACGCCAATGGGGCAGAAGGCGACGATGACGCACCAAAACAGCCACTGACAATCGGCGATCTGGAACGGCTGACGCAGCTGATGAAGGAGAATCAGGCTCTCCAAGAAGAGCTGGAGAGGCAACGCGGAGCCGGCATCAACCTCAATCCGCAAGCAAGGGTTCCACTAAATCACATCAAGCCTGGTCCCTCGAATGAAGCTGCCAGGAAGGAACTGATGCAATTCCTCTTGGAACGCTACGCGGGGACTAACGTCGACGTGTATCTGCAAGGCGAATATGTCGTAGTCCGCATTCCGGAAGCCACATACCGCATGGGGGCTGTGAAGATGCCGCTCAGCATCAGATCTCGCTTGAAGCCAATCGCCGATGCTGCCGCAAAGTTCGAGGACAAGTTTGATCTTCAGGTTGAAGGGCACTCGGACGCGACGCCGGTAAAGAAGAACTCTGCGAAGAGCAACTGGACGGTGGCATTTGCTCGTGCAGAAGCCGTTGCGAGGGAGCTCGAGGCGATGGACGTCCCTGATCGAAGCATGGCAGTCACATCGCGCGGGGCTGGCCTGCTTGCTGATACCAAGGACAAGTTCTCTCGGGTGAATCGTCGGGTGGAGCTGGTATTCGCGCCGAAGCGCTCTGTCGAACCTATCGTTCCGAAACTGGCGGCATCCACGAAGACCGCGAGTCTCCCGCTACCCGGTCCTGCAAAGCAGGCGTCTGCTTCATCCGCCAATGGTCCCGCCATCGCAGTGTCCAACGGGAACGCTCAACCGGAGGACATCATTGAATTGCCGGTCATGGTTTTGCACCAACCGCCGGATGAGTCGATCACGCCAACCAGTCCACAGCCTGTCCGTCAATGATGGCAGGAACGAAGCACGCGGCTGGAAGGGATACTTCGCCCAAGAACATCGGTCGCCTTCTCGTCCTTTCGAATTGAATCTTGGGGCTCACGGTAGGCCCCTCCAAAGAGAAACGCCCTTCCGGAGTCGCAGACCGGAAGGGCGCTCTTTTGCGGGCACCTAGCTACTGACAGGCTTCACACTCTTCTCCGCGGCGCATCGCTTCAATCGAGCACGCCCGTTTCTGCGCTTCGTTATACTCGGGCTTCGCGGCGACATGCCGAACCTCCTTACGGGTGGCAATCGTCGCCTTCTCGATCGATGAAGCACCTGTCGTCCGGAGGTAATAGGTCGTCTTCAATCCGGAATGCCACGCACGGCGATACATGTGGCTCGCGACCTTCAGATCCGGATTTTCCAGCCAGAGGTTCACCGACTGCGACTGATCGATCCATTTTTGCCGGCGAGCGGCCGCGTCGATAATGTATTCTGGCGGAATCCGGAAGACGGTGAGGTGTTTCCGGCGAATATCGTCAGGGATGCTGTCGATTGCATCGAGTTCGCCGTCGTAATACTTGAGCTGCTCGGCCATCTCCTTCGACCAAAGACCGGCAGCTTTAAGGTCTTTCACGAGGTTCTCGTTGATGACAGTGAATGCGCCGCCCAGGTTCTCCTTCACGAAGAGATTCTTGTAGTGCGGCTCGATGCACGGCGTCGTTCCCATGATGTTCGCGATCGTTGCGGTGGGAGCGATGGCAATGACGTTGCTATTACGCATGCCCTGCGTTCTGATTTTCTCTCGCACCTCGGCCCAATCCAACCGCCCCCCGCGAGGAACTGTCACAGGGACGCCACGCTCCGTTTCGAGCATGTCGATTGTATCTTGAGGTAGGATGCCGCGATCCCATTTCGAGCCGGCATAGGACTCATACCGGCCGCGTTCTGCTGCGAGATCCGACGACGCGCTGTAGGCGAAGAATGCAATCGCCTCCATGAATTCATCGTTGAACTCAATGGCCTCCGTGCTCGCGAAGCTGAGGCCTTTTTTGTAGAGAGCATTTTGGAGCCCCATCACGCCCAATCCGATCGGTCGATGGCGCATATTGGCGCGTCGAGCGGCCTCTGTGGGATAGAAGTTGGTGTCGATCACATTGTCCAAGGCGCGGACCGCAATCGCGATGGTCTCCCGAAGAAGCTCCATATCGAGCGAGCCGTCATCCTTGATGTGACGATCGAGGATGACCGAGCCGAGATTGCAAACGGCCGTTTCCTCATCACTCGTGTTAAGAGTGATTTCCGTGCAAAGATTCGAGCTGTGGATGACTCCCACATGATCTTGTGGAGAGCGGACGTTGCACGGATCTTTGAAAGTGATCCAAGGGTGGCCGGTCTCAATGAGCATCTTGAGCATGGATTTCCAAAGCTCGATAGCCGGCATTTTCTGGCCGAAGATTTTTCCCTCATCGGCCAATTTCTCATAGTGAAGGTAACGCTCCTCGAAGCGTCTGCCGTAAAGCTCGTGAAGGTCCGGAGTTTCGTTGGACCGGAAGAGTGTCCAATGCTCGCGTGCCTCCATGCGCTTCATAAAGAGGTCCGGGATCCAGTTCGCCGTATTCAGGTCGTGCGTGCGCCGACGTTCGTCCCCGACATTGCGACGGAGTTCGAGGAAATCCGGAATGTCGTTGTGCCACGACTCGAGGTAAGCGCATCCGGAGCCTCGGCGCTTACCGCCCTGATTCACGGCGACAAGCTGGTCATTGTGGAGTTTGAGAAACGGAATCACTCCCTGACTTTCTCCATTTGTTCCTTTGATGTAGGCGCCCGTGCCGCGAACCGCTGTCCACGAACCGCCGAGACCTCCTGCCCACTTGGAGAGAAACGCGTTCTCCGCAACACCTCGCTGCATTATAGACTCGAGGGAGTCATCGACCTTGTAGAGGTAGCAGCTTGAAAGCTGGCTGTGCGGCGTTCCTGAATTGAACAGGGTCGGCGTGCTCGAGCAGAACCGGCGATCTTTATAGAGCCGATATAGCGCGATTGCTCGATCTGTCGCCTCGGATGGGTCCTCAGTGAGGAAGTGGCCCATCGCCACACGCATCCAAAAGAGTTGCGGTGTCTCGAGGCGCCGGGCCGGTTTGCGCGTCTTGTCGACAATCAAGTAGCGGTCGGCGAGGGTCTGGATCCCGATGAAGTCGAACTCGAGGTCCGCTGAGGGATCGAGCGCGGCCGCAAGCTTCGAGAAGTCGAAATGCGCAAGCATCTTTGGGTTGATGCGTTCAATTTCGACACCCCTCGCAAGCAGACGACGCAGAGCTGTGGCATGGGCCTCTTGGAGGCCAACGATACCCTGTTCCACAATCGACCAATCCAGCACCTCCTCGTAAAGGTAGGTGAGGAGAAGCCGGCCGACGAATTTCGAGAAGCCAGCGTCCGTTTCAATCAGGGTTCTCGCATTCAGAATGATGGTATCGCGAAGATCAGAACGCGTGATTCCATCAACCGTCGAGCGGAGGAGATGTCCACGGAGATCATCAGGCGATACCTGTAGGTCGAGGTCTGTTAGCGCAAAGCGAATCCGAGCATCCAGGTCCTCGGGGTTATAGAAAGCCGAGGTACTGTCGTCCTCGGTGATCATGAGGAAGCCGGGTTGGGTGTCCTGGGCGGCTTGTGCTTCACGTTGAGCTTCGCGTTCTGAACGGCGCGCCGCCCGGTAAAGAATAAATTGCTCCGCGGCGCGATAGTGGCCGCCCCGCATCAGCTCCTCTTGCACGCAATCCTGAACCTGCTCGATATCCACGCGCCCGTAACCACGAGAGCGGATCTGCTCAGTGACTGCGCGTGCAACGTCTTCACCGGGGGAGGAATCAAGACCGCAACTGATAAACGCGAGGCGTGCAGCCACCTCGATCCGGGTCGAATCCCACGTGACCATCATTCCGTTGCGACGGATTACTCGAGGCATTCCGATGTCGGATGGATTGGGTGTCGTCGAACGGATGAGAGCGCGAGCTGCCGCCTTCAAAGTCGCCTTCGCGCCCGGCGCACCGACATCAAGAAGCACGCCTTCGATCGCAGAGAGAACACGTCTGGGTGTCTGATCGTCGCCGATGGCGGCGCGGATTTGATTCTCAGGAAGTGAAAAGCCGACGCGATGGGCGGCGATGACAGCCGCCTCAAGAGGAGAGGCGCTATCCGGTATGTTTGCCTTCAATTCGCGATCAGTCGCGGTTTCGTCAAGAACTCGAGTGGTCATGTCGTGAGATATTTCAGACGGTGTGGGCCGATAGCGGGGGGGCGTCAACCGACTGAATGAGAAATCGAATAAAATGAATCAGCTCGGTTGACCGACTGTCAGTAACGGCGCACCTGACCGGTGAATCACACCATCCTATGAACCTCGTATTCCGAATCGTCTATCCCGTCATCGGTGTCATCGCCATCCTGGGTCTCTTTTATTTCATCGCCCCAAAAACAACGGTTTCCGTGCTGCAAGGCATCAAGAAGCTCGGCGGGTTTGGGGATGCTGTCGTGAAAGAGGTCACCCGATAAAGAAAAGTGACTGGGCACCCGTTGACACTCACTCTCCGGGTGCCTAGCCTGACTCGCCGTATTCCTGAATTGTCTATGGGATATCCGGGACACGGCACGAACAACCCGATAAAGGCGTGCAAAAATCTCGGAACAGTCAACTTCGCGAGTATCGAACGCTCAACAAGCAGGCGCGTTTGGGCTTTCTCTTTTCTCCGGATGCATTTGAGGCGGAACCTTTCAAATTCCGAACTCAGTGGCACATCTGGTATGATGGTCATAACGTCGTCAGTTCGGTTCTGCATAAGGGACAGTGGAGGGAAGGGCCCCCGCTGAGCCTAAATGAAATGAACGATGTCTCCGTGCTGGAGCGTCATTCAAATCATCTGAAACATCGGCTTTCGGGGCGGTCTCCTCTTGGAATTGTTCTTCACGATGCCTGTGATTTCTCGACCGTTACGGTCAAGGGATCTTACTCTGGCGCGGAAAATTTCGAGGAAGCGAAGCTCGTCGCGATGGATAATCCAAGTCGGGTTATCGACGGAACACAAGATCCCGATGCCTCATACGGAATCGTCCATCTCAACGGTGCGAAGCGGAATGTTGCGGTGCGCCTTGATGCGTCGAAATTCGAAGCGTTCGAGACCCTCGCATCCCTCAACCCCGATCTTCGAATTGGAGTTTACTCAGCACCTATCGAGCTGATTGCCAACACCGGTTGGCTTTTGAAGGAGAGCGCCATCAGTGACGCTTCCTTAGGAATCGCTCTCATTGTTACCTACGAGAACTTTGCTCTGCTCGCATTGATCGACGAGAACGGATTGCAATCGATCGTCTCGATGCCGATTAGCGATAAGCTGGTCCCCGAGGTCGCTCAGCGTATTGAGGTGGAAATTAACCGGTCGGGGATGAGAACGGCTGCTTTGACCTTTCTCGAGTATTCGGGGCGGGAGTTTGGTGATGCAGTCGATGAGTATTTCAATCCCCCTCCACCGCCTCAGCAAATGCCGCAAGCGCCGCCGGTGGGAGGTGTGGTGACATCTGCCGTCATTGATCCCCCTGAAGTCGAACCCCCGTTGCCGAAATGGGCGATCGGGGAACTCATGCATTTCAATCGCGACGCTTGGCTGGATGCTGTCCAAAAGTTCGCGGGTAATCCGAATTGCGAAGTCAGATTCGAAATGCTTCCGCCTTCCGAGCTGACCCCGAAGGTGTTCGGAGGAGACAAGGCCGCCAGTCGTATCATTGCCGCGGCGCGAACAAATTACAATCGCGAGGTCCGGCGCGCAGCTGCTTCGCGGCTGTCATACTCCGAGAACGCTGCGATCGTTGGTGCTCGCTTGTTGCGAGTCGGCGTTGCGGCCGGTGTCGTCATAGCGGCAGTTCTTGGGGCGAAGTCCGTTTATGAAACGATCAACAGTCCCGCGTGGAAACTCAATCGTGTTGTCGCACAAGCGACTGCCGTGGAAGCGCAACGGTTACTTACGCTTCAAGATGCAGTCACCGCTTGGGATGAAATTCTGAAGCCACGTAGTCAGGCGTGGGCAGCGTTGGAGTTCGGATCTCTTCTCTTCCCGGAAAAGACCGGCGTCATCCTCGAGAATCTTGAATACACGTGTGTTCCTGGGGCGAACGCGGGCGCACCGCAAGGATCGCCAGTATCGCTCAAGAAGACATGGATGTTGCGGGGGTATGCACCACCGTCCGCGATTCCTTATCTCGAAAAGATAAATAGCGAGACAGCAAGCGCGGCTCTCGAGAAGATTGCGACGATTCTCGACGAACCAGGTCTTCAGCCAGCTCCGGGGTCCGTAGAAGTTCGCGCGGAACGCAAAGCTGCCGGCGCCGATCCGATTACTGGCCGTGAACGCGTCGAGTTCACGGTGGTTGTGTCGCAGGACCTTTCCGACGACCTCGCATTACCGACGTCCGCTCCGGAGCTGCCGGCGATGAACGAGGCTCTCAAACCCGCATCGATCCCTTCAACGCTTTGAATAAGACACGCCTCATCGCAACTGTTGGATATCTCGTGCCGCTAGGTGTCGCGCTACTTCTCTATTTTGTAGGGAAGGCGGCATGGGGTCGATTCGATGCCGTCCGCGCGGAACGGCAGGCGGTTTACGACAAATTCAAGGTCGACCGGCTTACGATTCAGGAAATCGCGCCTGCGCTTCCGAAATACCAGCCTCGACTGGCGTTCTTCCACGCTTTGCTTCACCCGGATCAGTATGGCCTGGTTGGTGACGCCTACAAGGATGTCGAAGCAAGTCTCGATACTCTCGTTGCGCGTCGGGTCGGATACAGTCAAATGGATGGGGGGGGGGATCTGTTGACCGGTGTAACGATACCGAGCACAGGTCTGACGGTGAGCTGGGCCGGCAAGTTTCCGCAGCTTCAGTCCGCCGCTCTCCAAATTGAAACCGAACGGCCCAACCTGCTGCTGACGTCCCTCAATGCGGAATATGAGAGGTCGAGCGGAGAGGACCGTAGGATCAATCTCGTCGAGAAGTATATCGCGTTCTCCGCGCCCCGTTCGTTTTCAACTGAGGCTCCCGTTGCACAATGAGAAGGACAAAACTCATTTTAATTCCCATCGCAGCAGCCGGCGTGGCCTCGCTCTTCGCTCAAACCTCCGCTGAAGAGCAGATGCGGATCGCGAATGACGTATTGAACGCTCAGAAAGAGCTCACGGAGGAAGAGGTTCAAGGTTTCATCGCGAATTCTGACGGAATGGCGAAGGCTGCCGCCCGTTCGGAGGCTTCGACGATCCAGATCCAGCTCGACAGCTCATCGCGTCGAAAGGACGTCTTTGGGGCGGATGTCGGAGAGCCTGCGGAGATTGAGAGTCCCGAAGGGGCTTCATCCATTGATGCACGTATCGATGCAGCGCGAGAGGCTGTAAAGGCACTCGATATCGTCGGAATCGCTCCTGAGCGAAATGAATTCTATGTCGGTGCATGGGTGCTCCATACCGGCGACACCCTCACTCTCGTTCACCAAAAGGAGGTTTTCAGTTTCACGGTCGAAAGCGTGACGCCCGATGCAATCACGTTCGTCGAAGGGGATACCCAAACAAAGATTCAGGCGCGAATAAACATTATCCCATCCAATAACCCGCCGGAAATGATCCGGATTCCAAGTTTGAAGCCATGAAAACAAAACTTGCCGCCATCCTCCTATCCGCTGTCGCGACCGTAGCGCTCGCACAGGATCCCATTGGGGCGGACTTTACCACGCCGCCCAATATCCAACCAGCGGAGGACGAGCAATCGCAGACGGATGTGGAGCAACCGTCAACGGCCAACGAGGACACGGCGCCTGACGTTTCGTCCGGTGCAGCGGCTTCCGTTGACGTCAGGACTGAAGGTGGGGACACGACGGTCGTGGCAGCGCAACCGCCACCTGAGTCTCAGGCGATGGCCTCTGATGGAACCTGGGTCCGTCAGATGAGTCTGAACGACCTACTTCAGGTTCTCGCACGGCGTCTTGGACTGCAATACTTCTACAATCCGAAACTGGCGGACATCCGGGTCACAGGAAACCTCGAAGAGAAAGTCCCGAGTCTCGATGACATCAAGTCAATGGCCCTCCAATATGACGTTCTTGTCGACGCTAACGGCAGAACGCTTGTCGCCTATGCCCGCGATCAGCTCTCTCAGCTCCCAAAAACGGACTACGTCTACACTCTGAAATATCTCCGCCCCAATTCACGGTTCTTTTCTCCGGTCGTTACGACTGGGCCAGAAATGGGTGTTAGCAGTTATCAGACGCAGCCGGCTCTTAATGATGAAGCCGGAGACGGGATTGGGGAGAATTTCAAAGCCCTTCTGGCACCCGCACTCAGCCCCAACGGCGCGGTCTCCTATGAGCCGAAAACCAATCAGCTCATCATTTCAGACAATCAATACAGCTTGGCCAGAGCTATTGAAATGCTCGACAAGCTGGACAAGCCGAAGAAGCAAATCATCGTCCAGGTCCGGATTCTTCGCCTGAACAGCAATGCCGCGAATCGTAGTGGTGTCGATTGGAGTCAAACACTCGGGGAGACGGGATTGCAAATTGGTGCGACGGCGGTGGGCCCGCTCGATCAGATTTTCAAGACAACACCCGTCTTCGGCAACGCAGCAACAGTTGCTGAAACGGCCCTGGATACTGCCGGCGACGTTCTTGATGGTGGAGCAGATGCGGTTGCCGATGTTGCATCTACCAACGCCGGGATCATTTTGAGCCCACTTCAGCTCAACGCGGTGCTTCGCGCCCTCTTCCAAAATGACCTCGCCACGCAGGAAAGCGGGCCCGCAGTCATTACTGAAGACAACGAGCCCGCAATCTTCCGGGTCGTGGATCGTATTCCGATCGTCGAGCAGGAAATCTCGGAAGGTGGTAATGGTGGAACACCGATCATCGCCACGGATGTCCGATATCGCATTGACGAAACGGATCCGATTGACCCTGCGAATAGTCGTGAAATCGGTGTCAGCGTTGCCGTCACGCCGGGATTACTTCCCGATGGAACGATTCGCATGAAGTTGTTGCCGCGAGTGGCGTCGGTCACGAAATACACGAAGGTATTCACGGGATATCGGAACATCTATAACGAGTATCCGAATGTAAATGAGACGTCAGTCGAAGCGAGGGCACGTATCCCTGACGGTTATACGCTCGTGCTCGGCGGATATTATCAAGATCAGGATCGGCGCATTGATAACAAAGTGCCTCTGCTCGGGGATATCCCCGGACTGTCTTTCGCGTTCCGCTCCACCACGCGAGAGAAGATCCGAAGCAACATTGTCTTTCTGATCACGCCTACCAGCTACGATCCAAGCAATGTCGAGGGCGCCGTGGCGACAAACGAGATGCTGCGTCAGCAGTATATCGTCCCGAAAGACTCGAAGTATCCTGATCCCGATTGGCCGAAAGAAGATTCCGACCCGAATTTGGGGCAGCGTTTGTCAAATCTCTGGCCGTTCAAGAAGAAGGATCGGACGAAGGAATTCATCCTTTCAGCGGAGAACCCACAGAACGAAGGGTTGCGTCCAGTGATTACAAAGCAGCAGCAGAATCAGATGCGGCTGGAAGAGGAAATTCGCGGAACCCCTGCCTCACCTCAAGAATAGGCCACGTGCAGATACGTCGAATCCAAGTTGTCCGACCGCGCCCCGGTGAGACGGGAACCCCTCCCGCCCCTCTCGGGAGACCTGATGAACGCTCGATTCCGGACGAAAGCTTTCCGGCATCAAGGAGTGCGACGGCAAATGCTCCGGACAAGGCCATGAATGGAGCATCCATCAACGGATCGACGATTTCAGTAACTACACAGACCCCTACTCCTGAGTCAGGTGAGGCGGACCAACGTCCGGTAAGTCTGCCTCCGCGCAAGCCAACGGGTTTCACCCAGGAGGAGCTTCAGCTTCTTCGTTCATGGACGACAAACACCATAACCAGGTTGCTGACGTTGAATGCCCTTGGACGGCAGGATGCCAGCGAGAGGCTTCAGGCGTGGATTGACAAAAAAGGGTGGGATACCGATGTCCGAGACCCATTGCTCGACTACGTCGACAAGCGATCCTCACGTTTTGTGGAGGAGTTGGAACAGCTTGCCTCGAAGGTGCAGCCTCGCAATGCCGAAATACACGTTTGCGACTTTGCGGAGTTGATGTCGGTGGATTGGGGCAAAATCCCCAAAGAGATTCAACGACTGCTCGAACTGTCCGCATGCGTCCCGATCTGTATGGCGGGCGATTGCGCGTCTCTCGTCATTGGTAGCATCAATCCCATGATGGCGGATGCCGTAGCGCAGGAAATCCAAAAGCGCCCCCTCGCAGATCGACCGGTGCCATTTGTAACCCCCATGCGACTACTTTGGTCTCCATGGGTCACGCTACTCGCTAGGTATGGAATTTGATCTTGGGTTTCCGATGCCGCCCTCCGTGGCGACCGATCTAATCGCAACGCTGCGGAGCAAACATCCACGGCGGGCGAACATGACGCCCGATGCACTCGAGCGCGATGTGCAACGCGCGGAGATGCAAGCGGCTGTAGCCTCCAACGTAAAGATCCCCTTCGTGCAGGGTCTAATCAACCATGTTGATAGGGGCCTGTTGTCATCGCTCGATGTAAACGTGCTGCGGAAATCGATGACGATTCCGGTGATTCAACACGATAACCGGATCACGGTTGCCGTTGGGAATCCATTCAACATGGACGGCGTGGACCATTGCCGTCACATGTTTGCAGGTTCGACGATTGTCGTCGTAATGGCGCCGATCCCTGAGATTGAACGGGGATATGGAGCGGCCGTTGAGAACACATCGGCGCATGATAGCGCGATCGAGTCTCTTGAACGGATCGACAACTGGTCCGATGCAAAGGTTTTCGACATCAGCGAGCAGCAACACGAGGCTGTCATTGAGGCAATCCGGTTGATGTTCGAGGATGCGGTCAGCAAGGGGGCGACCGATATCCATCTTTGGTGTGAAATGGGAGAGAAGGGGGCTCGGTTGCGGAGAGCCTACCGTATCAACGGTATTCTCCGTCATCACGTTGAAGTTCCGGACAATCTCGTCACCAGAATGGATGCCGTTCTGATGTCCCAGGTGGGGGTTCCAACAGAAAAGGCACGGACAGGCGTTCCCATTAGTGCCCGCCTGATTCTGGCAACCTCAACCGGGAGAAAGATTGCCTGCCGTTATGAACGAACGCCGGCGCATCACGGGTATCACATAACGCTCCGTCTTCAGGACCAAGGCGATATGGATCTGGTCCTTGGCAAGGGGACGCTAAGCTTTCCGGAACCGGAAATGCTCGAAATCGATAGATCGTTGGAGGCCAGTGACGGATTGATCATGATATCGGGCGCAACTGGGTCCGGAAAGACGACGACACTCGCAGCAATGTTGAACCGTCTAGCGATCCCGGAGGAGCTGACCTGCACGGTTGAAGACCCCGTCGAGCGGGAGGTGAGAAATGTCATTCACCAGCCCCTAAAGGAAGGCGGCTTCACCAGTATGATTCGTTCACTCGTGCGAAGTGATCCGGACAATATCATGGTGGGCGAGATTCGAGACGGGGAAGAGTGCAAGGCAACGATGAACCTTGCTATCACAGGCCACCTTGTTCTCACTACGATCCACTCTGTCAGTGCTGCCGACATCCTGAGTCGATGCAGGCAATGGGGCGTTCCGATTTTTGATCTTATCCGGACGTTGCGTCTTCTCATGGCGCAACGCCTGGTTGAACTCGTCTGCGAGAACGAAGGTTGCAGGAAGCTCGATCGGATCTCCGATCGTGAAATGAAGCTCTACAAACTCACCGACGACTACCGGGATATTGATATCGTCCGTCCGATAAAAGGAAACATGTCCTGCCCCCGCTGTGGGGGTGTCGGATATTCGAGGCGAACCGTAATCGCGGAGGTCATCCCTTTCGACGATGAGCTGTGCTCTGCGCTAACGAATCCCGAAACGATCGCCGGAGATGTTGAGCGCCATGTCCGTGAGCGTCACAAGGATCTGAAGTCGCTCAAACAACACGGCCTGGACCTTATCAAGCAGCAGAAGACCGATCTCATCGCCGTGAAGCGTGTCGTGAACCTCGCACACTCGACATTATCATGACGCAACTCTACGATATCACTCTTCGAAAAGGGAACCGAGCTGTAACGGAGAGGCGCGAGTATCCTTCAGAACATCTTGCGTGGCGATCCTGGCGAGATGGATGGACTGTCACTTCGGTAGTTCCGGCAGACGAAAGTCCGGAGATTGCGACCGGCAAGAATAGCAAAAAGAAGGGACTGATTCGCGGAAAGCGGATGATCCGGTTCTGCAAGACCGTAGGAGCAATGCTCCGGGGGCAGATGAAGCTGGAAACGGCTTTGGAGCTTTACGCGAGACGGCTCGAGGATGCCGATCTCGCGAACGTATTGAACGAGGTCGTCCGCAAGATTACGAAACAAGGCGAGAGACCGCATGTTGCCTTCGAGCAGACAGGGCGCTTTGATCCACAATTCATCGCGATCGTGAAAGCTGCTGATCAGGCGAGCTCGATGGGCCGGGGTCTTCGCAAACTGGCGGACCGGATGGAGAAGTCCCAAAACCTCGCCAAGAGTCTTTTCGCAGAACTATCGATCCCTGGACTGGCGGCAATTCTTGGAACCGTGGGATTTGTCGTTCTTCAGTTCGGCGCGGTCCGGACGATGGAACAACTAAGTGAAGCTCTGCGAGTGGATCCGGGGACGATCATGGGAACGGTCTTCGCGATCGGAAGGTTTACGCGGCAGACCTGGCCAATTTTCGCCATCGCATTCATCGGGACTGTCATCTTCTTCTGGTTGATGCCGATGGCGCGGGAACAAGTGTTGGCGTTCTTGATGGGTAAGATCAAAACACTCCGCGACATGATTCTAGGCATGCGGCAGTTGACCATTATGGGGACCATGGATCTTTTGCTGAATTGCTATGGTCCAAACTCCGGGCTTGGTATGACGGCCGCATTAAAAGCGGCAACAGACGTGTCGGAGGGGACGCAATATCATGAGGAGCTGAAACGCGTTACTACCCTCTACACGAGAGAAGGCGTGAGCCTCGGAAACGCATTGGAGACCAACTCCTCGTTTGATCCACAAATCACGCAACTCCTCGGTATCGGTGAGGAGACCAATTCGGCTGGAGACCAGGTTGCCAATATTTGCGAGATGTATGACGAGCTGACCTCCGATGCAATGGCACGTTTCAAAATGACGGCATACCTTGGGGTTCTGATATACGTCGTTTGCCTTGTTGTTCTGATTGCTGCCGGCGTCGTGTTCCCATCGATCATTCTGGGACCAAAAATGATTACCCCAAACGCGGGAAGCGGGATAGGCTGAGATGCGTGAAGACCGCCCTCGACCATTGGTTATTGCGGACGTTCGTCTTTGAATATCGAGTTCATGCGAATGTTGTCCCGTCGCATCTGCCGATCGACGTCGAGGTCCGGAAGGGGAGCCATCGTTGGGATTACCAATTCGTCTGTGACTCTGAACGTGCATTCCATGAGTTGACGGAGCGGCTATCCCAAACCTGCTACGCCTTTCAAAGCGCGGTTGTGGTCCGTGATACGCCATACGCAAAAGCTCTTGCGAAACTTGCACGTGAATCGATTGCGATTCGGCTTGTGTGGTGGATTGCTTACGTTCTTCTTGGTGGTGGCCTTGCGATTCTAGCGGGAAAGGCCATCGGCGGATCGTCCTTGTTGAATCGCATTCTCGGATACGCGAAACCGAGTTTCTAAAGGTGACCCCCTTGCCGGTAGGGCTGTTCGTTCCTACGTTTCGGCAATGGGATACCAAAAGAGTCTCGTTCTCTTTCCGATTCTTCTGACTGCTTGCGTCCATACGCGGCCAGAGCAGCCCGCACCGGCTCCGTATGTGATCAGTGAACCGGTGATCAGTGAAGTGCGGGGCGTGCCAGCGATTCCGAACGCGACGCCACCCCCGAAGCGTCTGATTGCTTCGGAGATCATGCAATCGAGTGACCCGGAGCCGAGAAGTTCAAGTGGAACTGTGAAGGGAAACTATCCTGTCGCCCAGTGGATTCCGGGCAGCCCTGGTTTTGTAAGCAGCCCTTACGGGGCTGAGGGAAAAATTGATGTTCGCCAGCTGCCGCCCGGTTCACTCGCAAAAGATCCATACACTGGAAAGATTTTCGAAGTGCCTACGCGATGAAGCTCATCACGATACCTGCCGGAACAGCGATCGGCTATCGACCGAATCAGCCCATCATCAAGGCGGAAGAGCGAATAGAGCTCCCGAGCAAGGGACTGTTTCTGCTGGTCGGTCAGAATGGAATGGGGAAGACGACGTTCATGAAGCATCTTGTCGGATGTCTTCCTCAATCAAAGGGACCAATGGATCGTGCGGTATATCTTCCGGAACGATTCGACCTGCCCGAATATTTACCGCCGAGGAAAGTTGCCAAATCCTGCCTGAATCACGAAGCGAGACGTCAGTTTCTTGGTGATGCAAACGTGCTCAAGGTCGAGGTGGGCAAGGAGTTCTATAAACTTTCGAAGGGGAACAAACAGAAAACCGTTCTAGCGTTCGCAATCGCTCGAGCCACGGACAATCAATCGAAAGTGTTGCTCCTCGACGAACCGCTGAGCGGACTGGATTACGCGGTGCAAAAGGATGCATGGATCCTCTTCAACCGTGAACGACAACGTCGACTGGTGATTCTGAGCATGCATCCAGATCACATCGAGACACCGCCTGACGCACTCTTGGTTATCAAGAATGGCCGCATCTCCAAGGTCGAAGGAAATTTCGAATCTTGGGGGGATATCGAGAG
Source organism: uncultured Spartobacteria bacterium (assembly GCA_937901895.1). Classification (GTDB taxonomy): domain Bacteria; phylum Verrucomicrobiota; class Verrucomicrobiia; order Chthoniobacterales; family JAATET01; genus JAATET01. The sequence continues at coordinate 74,189 of CALGTD010000202.1, forward strand.
GGTTTTGACAGGTGAATCATTGACCGTTTCTGTATGAAGGCAGTAGCAAACTTACTGTTGCAGCAATGGATTCACGCCCGCGCTTGGGTCCTTGTGGCGGCCGTATTCGTCGCTGCTACGTTTCTGGCAAAGTATTTCGTTCCCTGGGAGGTTGACCCGACACTTATTCCACTTGCGCGGTGCCAAGTGATCTATGGTCTAACCCTTGTTATCGGCATGGTCCTTTTACCGGCTCTCTACGCCGAGGCGGGACGATCTCAACTCACAAGGAATCATCGGCTATTCTGGAGGGCTCAAGGTCTGTCCGATTCAAAATATTTCGTCGCGGTATGCGGTATATGTTTCGTCGCTGCCGCGGCGGTAGTCCTTGCCGGCACTGTGATATTACTTCTCGTGCGATCGGTTGATCTGAGCGTCGCGTCTCTGATCCAGTCGATGATTCTGACCTACCTGGCAGTTATTGTGTGCGCGCCCCTTGCTGTCGGAATGACGCAATGGGTGAACAGTTCCCCGGCGACACTCCTGACAATCGTATTTAACTGCGTTGGACTATTTGGTCCGGCAAGCGTAAATGCCGCTCGAAATACTGCCGGAGCGAAAGGGGAACAAGTCTTCTGGGAGACGGTCTTTACAGTGATCCCGCAGCTCCGACTTGGTGATCAGAGCGAAAGAATCACGTTCTGCTGGCCTCCAATACCCATGCAGGGGTTCGTTGAGGCATGCGGGTATCTGATAGGATGGACTCTATTCTCATTCTGCATCGGCTATGTCTGCTGGCGGAAAAGGCTGTAGTTGGTTGCCTGTCGTCATCGCGGCGATATTGCTTCTGGCAAATGGTGCGATTGTGGCTTCCGGCCGCATCGAGCGCATCTGGTCATCGACTTTGCGTCCCGGACCGGGCTCAGAGGACCCGTTTCCACTTCCTTTCGAGAAGCCTTCCATAAATCCGTTTGCAATCTACGGCAGCCCATTGGGTCAATTTCTTGGAGGCCTCTATGTCCAGGCTGGCGATTCTGCGGAACATCTTGGCTTGCCCGCTAAAGACACGGTGCCGTTTCAGACAAGGATGGGACAACGGCTCGGTGGTATGTATCTGTCGATGTTGCCGACAAAGCATGAGCATGTGGGCGACATGCAGGCATCATCTGGAGAGCGATTGCAGGCGGTCATGGCAAGGACGATGGTGGCGGAACGGTTGAGGAAGGCATACATGCTGGATCCGACCAATCTTCAGGCGATTATCACCGCACAGGGGACGATCGCATCGCCGGGAACCCCTGAAGCACAGGAAAAGGCAATCTCGCTCTTTCGTCATTCACTCTCGAAGCTCCGTGTGAATAGCGGATACTGGCCAGAGCACTGCCTGATTGCGTGCCAAGTTCTCGTGCAACTCTGGAATGTGATTGGACAGCCGATGGGGGATGATCTTGTTCAGCTAAACCGCGACGTTCATGCCCTTCTCGAAAAAGCGCGAGAGCAGAAGCAAAGGCTCATTGAAAAAGGGCTGTGGGAGACACGCCGGACATACCAGCGGAATCGATACGACACCGAGGAGATCTATACGGGGAACCTTGCAAAGCTGCTTGATCAAGCCGTAAAAGAGAGCGAAGAGAGCAAAAAGGATACCCAAAAGGGAGACTACGAGTTGTCTGGGATGCCCAAGTGACCTACGTTATGGGCATGAAGCGGCGGAACGAACACGGCCATACCCTTCTCGAGGTGACTATCACTCTCATTGTAATGGGTCTTCTTGCGGCCAGTGGTTTGGTGTTTTACCGAAACACGATTTCCATGCAGGAAAGAGTCCAGGTCGAGACCGCGCTTGATTCAATCAGTGCTGCTCAAAGGGCATATCTCCAGCGCAACCCGACCTTCTCGTATTCTAACCTGACAACGAACCACCTGTATCCCTATCTCCCCGGAAACTCACTGCCGAGCCAATTGTCCGGATGGAATGTCACAGTAAATGTCAGGCCGCCCCGTGCGACAAAAGGGAACGTAACCTATACAGCATCCCAATGAAACGCACATTCCGACGTAATATCCGCGGTCATCTATTGATCGAACTCGCGGCCGCTTTGGTTTTGTTCGGATTCGTGGCGACCGGTATCCTCAAATCGTTCGTCAGTAGCGCGCAAACGACAGCGATCGCAGCGGACATCACGACCGCGATTGGAACCCTGGACAATTATCAAGAGCTGTTCCGGGCAGCGGATATTTCTACGAACGGAAACTCCATTGGTCTTCCGATTGTGCCGGTTGCTTCGGCGAACCTATTTACGATCCCAGCCAATGCAAACACATGGGGTTCGAAGTCGACATCGATTACGAGCCCGGTTTCCGGAACGTCCTTTCCTGTGACGACGTATTTTCAATGGCGCACTCCAATCACCAAGGCCGGAGGCCTGAGGCAAGTGGAATACCACGTTGCGATCGAAATGCCTCAACCGGATCTCCCTGGAATGGAGAACACGAACTCGGTCACGAGCAAACCCTTCCGATGGGAGCGAGTCATTCTGCGGACGTTCTAGCGTATGAACCTGATTAGCGCGGTGATTGCGTTCGTGGTGCTGGGCTTTCTCAGCATTAGCTCGGTGATTTTCGTGAATCAGGCGGCGCAGTCGACGGCCGCGCAGGTTCGCACGAAGAAATACGTGCAGAACGAGGTGGATCTTCGCCAAGTGTTGCGCTCAACGGTTTCCCAAGCCCTTCGCGTGAATCTCTACTCGTCGCCTTCTGCTGCTCAGGCGGGAACCGGAACGCCCATTACCTCGGGAGGAAATTCGGCAGCCTTGCGACTTGATTACGAACGCGGTGTCCAGGCCAACAACGCTGCGACTTGGTCTGCTACCATCTATCTCTCCGGCACCGATCTCGTCTATCGAAACCAGAACGGGAATCAGTGGACGATCGCAAGTAACGTAACAGGCATTACGTGGAGCACTCAAGACGGCTTGCTTCAACTCGCCGCCACAGTCGACGGAGTTACGCACACAGTATGGACCGCGATAAACTGAGCAATCGACGAAAGAGCGAATCTGGTTTCGCATTGTTGGTAGTGGTCGCCATCTTCGCAATCGCAGTCGGGACCTTCTGTCTGATGGCCGCCAGGAACGCATTTCACACGTTTCAGCTGTCTCGTGAGAACGTGATCGCGACGGAAATGGAGGCGCGGTCAGCCCAAGTGACCGACATGTCGAAGGCGGATACTGTTGTCACCGTCGCAAACGAGCTCGCGAAATTCGCCCAAGGACAGAACCCAACAAGTCTTGTCCGCTCGAATCTGCCCGCATTTCTTCGCACAAATCTTCACAATTTCACGGGGGCCGGAGGAACCGGATCGTCGTGGTCGAATGCATCTGGTATCACTACGACGTGGCAGAGTCTCGCAGTCCCGACCGGCAGTAGAAAGCTCTTCGGCAACCGCACGACGTTTGTCGGGAGGATTCTTTACACACGCTACCTCGAGCAACATTCGGGGAGCGACAACGCTGTCAATTTGTCGAAGACAAAAGCCGCAAACAAAGAAGTGCGACTTTATGAGTTTCCCGCCAACACTTTCGCGGCTGCCGGCGATCGTGTTTATATCAATGGCTCCTCCGTAAACGGTAATGTCCTTGCTGGGTGGCTCGAAATGCGTGGCGCGAATGCACAGGTGGCAGGCGCCGCCTCTGTGTATCGGCGACTCTCAACGGATGCCAATGCGAGGATCAATGGTATCACGCTCGCAAGTCTCGATGCGGCCGCCGGACCAAAACTCGCAAAGCGCGTCGAAGCCGGCTACTACGGTTCCGCGGCATTGAATGGTCAGGTGTCCGTCTTCCGAGGGACCGAAGAAGAAGCGCTCGTGATCCTCTCCGATATGACTCGGAATGGGGAAGGGATACCGCAGATGTTCCGGAAGGTGGAGGGGCGAAGTCCAACAGCGTTCGAATGCTATTTCCTCCCTGCCTATCAATGCAGAATACGAGTTTCCGCACAGCTCGTCGCCGACGCCGCTCAACCAGGGGGATATAGAGCGACTGTCAGTATCTACAACGCAAGCGTTTCGAATCTTCCGGCGAGCCTCGCGACGGAAACGCTGGCGCAGACGTTCAACCTTTCCGCGAATGGAGGTGCCACAAAAGGTTTCTCCCTTGCTTACTCGAGCGTGGGAACACCGAATTGGTATATCGCATTCGATCCTGCGGAGGGCCATGACGCCGGCCTAAACCTCGGTTCCATCTACATCGACTTCAAGAATCAGAGCGGTGCGAGAACCAGCAACCATTTCGTCGTTCTGAAGTCCTACAGCCCCACTCTAGGCAATGTCTCTTCCTTCAGTCTGGTCACACCCAACCTCCTGAAACTTACCGGGACGCTCAATCAGAACAACAAACCAATGTCCATTTTCGCCCCCGAGGTGCGGTTCGGTGTGGACGCAGCGCCCGCAAGCGTTGTTTTGTCAGGCCAGCGGGGAACCTTGGATCCAACCGGTGCATTGGCTGTCGATACCGTTAAGAGCTTCGACGGGACGAATATCAGCGCTGCCGCCAAAACGGTGAATCTGACGGATATCACGTCCCCTTCGGCCGTTCCTCCCGTGAACGTCCTCGCGTGGATGCTTCTTGTCCGCAACGCGAGTAACTAAACCCTGGGCTCCTATGGGAAGGATGATCCTCCCATAAGATACACGAAGGAAGGTTGCACCGCTCCGCAAATGCACCCATATTGCGAGGAAACGATTGTCCCTATGAGAGCAACCGTCCTTCGCAGATGCTTGGTCCTGGCGATCATCGGCGCATGTGGAATTGTTCTACCGATCAGGCCGGCAAGCGCTGACCAGGCAGAACCGGTGTTCGTCGGGAAGTATAGATGGACCGCGGTCAAGCAATAGCGCGATGTCGCTCAAGAGGACACGTTCGGAACACAACCGGTGATGACCAGGGGTGAAGGATACCCGATATAGGAACCGAATGCCCTGGAGATACACGAAAGCCGGTTGTCGATTGATTGATGCGAACCTATAATCTCGCGAACCAAGACTCCCTATGAATTCACATGCTATCCTTCGTAACCGCTCTTTCCGCCGTCTTTTTACACTGATCTGTCCGGCGTTGATTGCCGGCGCAATCATCCTTCCGAATACTGCGCAAGCGGATCCGGCTTTACCGGACTTCGTCGGCAAGTATCCGCTCAAGCTGCTCATTCCCCAGAATAGATTCATGGGGACGCTTCGCGGGAAGTTTGTCGTGAAGGCAACGGGAACCGTGGTGTTCCGGGGCCGAGACATCCGCCGTTATTACGGCAAAGACAAGAAGGTCACGAGAACGCCTATAAAGGTCAAGGGGACCCTCGGTCCGCAATACGACGCAACGCAAGGCTACGTCAAATACAAGGGCCAGAATATCAATCTGAGGTCGTTCAGCCTCGTTCGTTCGTTCTCAGGATTTGCGTGGAAGATCACGGAAGGGCGACCCGAAGAGTTGGGGCAGACCGGTATCCATTACAAAATCTATCTGCGGGGGCTCAAATACCCGTGGGAGAACAATATCCCGAAGCAATAACTTTTTCCGGGAAATCGCGAACGAGAGCGCAGTAAAACTCACATGAGAAAGGCATTTCACATTCTGTTCATTGTGGTCTTCTGTGCTCTCGGTCACACCGCTCTGGCTGAGGTAAAAACGGGAAGGGGGCAGGTTCCGCAGCGGTATTCTGAGAAGTTTACGAAGAACAAGCTTTATTTCTCCGAATGGACTTTTGCCTATCAACATATTGATTCTTTTAGAAAAAAGAAGGGGTTGCCGCCTCTAGCCGAGGATGAGGCCTTGGGGCGCGCCGCTTACGCTATCGCAAACGAAATGCGGAAGCAGGATTGGCCGGGGCTCCCATTGCCCGATGGTAAGGATTTGGCCTTCTTTCTAAAGAAGGCGGGATATCGCGGGGATTCGGCTCGGGTGCATCCTTACGTGTTCATATCCGATTCTGCGAGTGAAAAAGGTGACCTCCTTTCATTCAAGAATCTGCCAAGTGCGATGCGTTGGGTGGCAGGTCCTTTCGCGAAGAGTTTTGCCTATACAAGAATCTTCTTCGAAAACGCGCCGAAGTATGATTACAATACTCGCACACGCCGTGCTTTAGTTCCGGCTGGAACTCAAGGTTCCTGGTTGCGCATTCCAGGAAATTATGGTGAGATTGTCCTGATTGGGGAGGATGCTCCTGACAAGCCAGATCGAACGATCCGTCCTGGAAGCTACCTTCAAGACTTCTATAAAAGCCAAAAGCAAGAAGTTATTACCCTGCGCCTAAAGAAGGGAAAGAGGGTGGAGGGCATTGGACTTGTAGGGGGAGGCGCAAAAGTCGTCGGCCGTATGAAGAAGGTTCGGGGCAGGCTCCCGAAAGGGGTGCGGATAGATGCGAAGACTGGAAAGCTTCGTGGCATTCCCAGAAGTCGTGGTCGCTATACGATTATCGTTAAAGCACGGTATCGCATTATACCAAAAGGGATGATCGTCACGGCGCCATTATCCAAAGGCGTCCATACCAACAAGTTTGTGATTGTTGTTGGAAAATGAAAGCGGCCGCTATCATTACGTTGCTGTCTTGCATGGCGTTGTCACAAGCCATAGCTGCATTTCCAAGATTCCTGCAAGTTGAGACAACGACAGGTAACACTCAGAATTCTACGTTGTCGTTGAGTAAGCCCATTAAAGACGCACTGGACCAAGGGGCGAACGCCATTTTCATAGCGGCGGCCGGCCCGATGAACGGAACGGGGGGGACGACAATCGTTGTAAAGGCGAGAACGCGCAACTATTCAGGTTCGGGATGGGATTGGCAGGAGGAGATCCGCACATCACAATACCAAGGGGCGGCTGTTGTTTTCACTGATATAAGTGTCGAGGGTAATAAGATCTTTGCTAAATGGGCAAAGTTCGAGTCGACGGGATGGAATTTTTATACGTGGGGAGGCAACTCAACGACAGCTGCGATGGCGGCTGTGGAGCAAGCGTCAAAAAAGAATCTTTCTGCGGGGTATATCAATATCGCCAGCATGCAGGTGACCTTCACCCAATCAGTAAGCCCAATTGGGTTTACAAAGGGTTCTACAGAAGCATTCGGCGCTCCCTACAGAATACCCCCCCCACCAGAACCGGATAAACCGGATACCCAAAATGGGGCGATCCGACTGAACAAAGCATATCAACGACAAGGGCTTTGGGTCCGGGGCGACGCATGGGTGAACAACTCAGTCCAAATGCGTGTTCGCTACAAAGGGACCAATGGTGAATTCAACGCAAACATTCTAAGTCCATATCCTATTCCTGCTGCCGCAAATCCGAGACGAATACCTGCCAATCAACCCGAGCGGTATGAATTTGCCGTCACGGCTCCTAATTTCTCAACGGTCTATCGTCTTGAAGCCAACAATGGGAGCGGTAACTGGAGCAATATCGATACTGTCCGCTTAACATTCTATACGCCAGAAATCGATTCTTTCGGACCGGAGACGGCGGACCAATTAGCCAAGTTGGCGGATGGGATTCATCGGACACGCCTCGATACGCATGCAACATTCGTCAACGCAACATCTGGGTTTGTCGACACTGGCGACCCCGGAGAAAAGATGACGAACGTCTATATCTACAAACCGGGTGATACATCATGGGGTTACAGGCTCTTTAATGAAAACGGCCAGGCGGTCGGAAACTATTCTGATGAAACCACTGCCGCACGTGCCTTTTACAACCTCACATACAACGGCTCCGTTGCTACCGGATTTCCTGTGAACACTTTCCGGTCCATGGACCTCAACCCGCAAACATTCCTTGGCGGAAGCATACTGAGTGCGGTGACGAGTGCGAATGCGCCAGTGCTCTTTCGTTTTGGAACAAGTTTCAAAGGGGTCCGCAATCAGAACCATTGGTCAAATCTCCAGCAAAACACCGCGGTTCCCTGGCATTCATCTAGTAACTTCCAAGTGGTGCCCTTGGCCTCTGGAACAATCTCCTTTGGGGGCGGGGGATCAACGTCGTTCACGCAAGGCGAGACAAAGACTCCGAACATCACGATTTCGAGCCCATCAACCACGGTAACCGCAAATATCACGAACCAGTATCCGAACAGTTTTTCGGTTCTCGCGGTGGGACCGGCCGATGGAATAGCCGAGCCGGTGCAAGTCGCGACCAACTATCCCGCTGGGGGATCTCAACTCACGGCGAACCTTTCGACATACTTCAATGGCAAGCCGGCCGGTCACTATTGGGTCTATCTGCTTGGTTATACCCCGCTTGATCGCCGTGATCTCGGGAATGTTGTCGATAGTCGTCTCGTCGTTACATTCTCAGGCAATAATCCAAAAACGTCGGGCGGCGACATCTGGAATCACCCGACGAAGGGGAGTTACCCCTATGGATGGGTAAACCTTGCGTCGATCCGGTTCTATTACAGTGGCACGGTTGACGTGAAGGCATCGATCATTACGGACAAATAACGCGATCGCGTTGATTGTAGGGTGAGGAGACCTCGCCTCGTGAGAGGGCAGTGATCGGCTGAGAAAAACGAACGGGATACCCAAAAAAAAGATAAGGGGAACCCGTTGACGTTTCTACCGGGGAGCCTACGATTATCGGGAAACCACATCTACCATGATGACCCATACTCCATCCCATCCACAGCGTCGTGGGCTTTTTGCGAAACTCACCGACCTGTTCTCGTCCACCAAGTCCGCATCTGACGACGCGGGGAAGGCGCCTGCCGATTACCATCCGATCCGGCGGCGTCGTAATGCAGGCTACACCCTCCTCGAGGTTGTCATCGTGCTCATCGTGATCGGTGTGCTGGCAATGCTCGTCGCGCCGTCCGTCATGGCCTGGGTGCAGGCATCCAGTGCTGAAACGTGCAAGTCGAACCAGGCGTTGGTGCAGACGACGATGCGCGCTTACGCGGGACTAACGAAGAAAAAGGTCGGCGACAACCTGGCCTATACGGAATTCATGGGCAATCAGGCCAACCATCTGATCCCGATTCCGAAGTGCCCGTCCATTGGCGGAAACAACTACACCTATGGCACGACGGTTCCGAACATCGGAACGAAATACGCAACCTGCGCGACTCAGTTGACCAACTCGCTCATCAATCACGTTCCGAGCGACACATCGACTTGGTGAACGTTGGTTGATTCGCTCATGATGGGACGGACGTCTCGAACAGGGCAGTCCTGATGGAGCGACGCGCTTCTATTGCTACATCACCACGACACGGCGAATCCGGGGTGACTCTCCTCGAGATGATGGTCGTGCTCGTGGTGATTGGCATTCTAGCCTCGCTCATATCCCCAATCGTTTCCGGTTGGTTGCGGCGTTCTGGAGAGAAGACCTGCATCGCGAACCTGATGCAGATTCAGACGAATATGCGTGCATTCGCTGCTTTGAAGAAGATTCCCGTGGGCGGGGCTCTGACTCACTCGCAGTTCATTGGTGCCACTAATTCGTTGATGTCAGCCCCAGAGTGTCCCTCTGGCAAAAATGCTTACGCATACCTTACCAGCGTGCCACCTCCGCATACTGCTTATGCGAGCTGCACGGCCGTCCCGGACCTTCACTACGCGAAGGATGACGATCAGTTTCCTCCGTGACTGACTGTTGAAGTCACCGATTGAAACCCATACGAGCACATGACAAAGCCGGCGAGTGATCGCCGGCTTTTCGTTGTTCATTGCCATCGATCAGGCTGAACGTGGTGATCCAAGCGTGATGGGGCAAATTGCCTCGATATGCGTCCCAGGATGATGAGAGCCATCCATTGGGCCCGTGGGACTCTATTCCACGATAAGTGCCGGCTCAGGTTCAGCCGGTAGAGCTGATGAGAAACCGATCCTTGAGGAAGAAAAAGGCCGAGTTACCGCGAGGATCGACGAGAAACGCGGTGCCGGACAATCGCCGCAACGCCGATACCTGTTAGAAACAACAAGGCCGCTGACGGCTCGGGAATGGGCGTTACCGAATACTCGACGTCGCCAACGAATGACCGAGAAAATGGCGGGGTGCCCCAGACTTCTGAAAGACCCCCCGTTCCGTCGAATACCATCTTATAGCGTCCCGGTCCGATTTGGATCGTGCTTCCAACGGCGAAGGATCCGATAAGTTGCTCGTCACGATACAGGGAGAGGACCGGATATTCATCATCACTCCCGGACGTCGTGACAGATCCAGTGATTGTGAGTTTTGCCGAACCGCTCAGAGTGAAAAGAACCCGGAGGTAATTGCTCACATCAGCGCGTGCGAGAATATCACCGTCGCTCCGGACATTGATATCCGTGCCGAACGAGTAGTGCCCCGACAGGTTGGCATCATCAAAGATGATGGTCGTATAGTGGTAGAGCATCGCCGATGCGCTCGACGGTTCTTTGTAAGCGAAACTACCATGCCGGCCGCCAACGAAGTCTTCGAGTTTATCGTTGGTGCGATCGATGAGGTCTCCCTGTATGTCATCAACGATCGAGAGTGCGTAGAGCCGCTGATGCACTGAGACGTCGGAGATAGCAGCTGCAAATATTGTTGAACCCGACGCGAGAACGACTGCGACGCAGATGGAGGTGGCTATTTTCATCGTGTTGAGGAGGGCGCGTGTGTTGCTGCAATCTGAATCGAGGGTCTTCGGATCGGACGAGGGACCATTCTTCCCTCAGGAATAGATACGCCTTCCTCATGGTAGATCGCGTCGGCGTTCACTCCCCAAGGAGACGACCGCAGCGGCGCTCCGATATTCTCCGCGGCGATCATCGCGGTCATCATCGAATGATCCTGATTGTTGTATTTGTGCATCCCGTTTCGTCCGGCGACCTGGAGGTTGGAGAAACGGGAGAGGTAGTCGACAATCGTGCGGACGTTGTCCTGGTATTGCTCGTCGTAGACGGGATAAGCCTTTTCAGTGCGAACAACGCATCCGTCCATAACGTGCGCATCGCCAATGAGGCCGAGGGCTTTGAGCTCCGTCTTCGCGAGCTCGAGCAGCTTGCAATCCGGAAGTGTCCAAAGGTCGTCCCCCTCAAAGCAGAAATACTCAAGACCAAGGCATGTCGCACCTTTCAGCGGAACGAGGTCCTTTGACCAATTATTGAAGTTCTGAATCCGTCCGACCTTTACGGTGGGGTCGTGGATATAGATCCAGTTGTCCGAAAACAGGTCAGGCTCATCGAGGATTACGGCGACGGTGATGAAGTCGCGATATTTCAGTGAGTTGGCTGCCCGCAGAACATTCGGGGGCGCCTTGGGATAGAGAGCTTGGGCGCAGTCGCGTAGAGGCATCGAGATTATGAACTCGTCGCCTTCAACGCGATTGCGCTGCCCTCTCTCGTCGACAGCAACAACTGCCGTTACTCTCTCTCCACTTGTTTCGATCGAAACGACATTGGACCCCATGGTTACCAGGCCGCCCGCCGCGAGAATGTCGTCACGGGTCTTCTCCCACATCTGTCCGGGTCCAAGCCGCGGATACTCGAAGGTTTCGATGAGTGAAGTGATGTTACCCCTATTGAATCCAAGCGCCGTAGTGATCGCGTTGAGCAGAGAGAGGTTCTTGATCCGTTGAGCCGCCCAGTCGGCGCTGATTTCGTCGCATGACATCCCCCAGACCTTTTCTGTGTAGGTCTTGAAAAACGTGTCAAAGAGGGCGCGGCCAAAACGGTTTGTTACCCAGTCAGCGAAGGAACGCTCTGGTTTTATCGGGCGAAACTTCGCTTTGACGTAACTTGCAATGCAAACCGCGCTCCGAAACAGTCCGAGATTGAGTAACGCCTGAAGAGGTTTAAGCGGGTAGTCGTAAAACCGGCGCCGGTAGTAAATGCGCGACTGCCGCTGAACGCGGATAAAGTCCTTTCCGAGACGTCGGCGCCACCATTCCACGACGCGCTTGTTCTTGGAAAAGAACCGATGCCCACCAATGTCAAAACGGAAGCCATTCCAGACGACGGTGCGCGAGATCCCACCAACGTAATGCGGATCCTTCTCGAGGACATGAACGAGATGTCCGCGTTCAATGCATGTTGTGGCGGCTGTGAGCCCAGCCGGTCCGCCTCCAATAATTACGACTCTACGTTTACGCGTCTTCATTGGTTTCCTCCGTTGGCGGGAGAACGCGGTAAACCAGGAACGAGGTGCCTGCGCTACCCGCGACCAGCTTTAGCCACTTCGGGGCTTTCTCCGGGTTCTGGATGTGGTCTCCAAAGAACTCAGTTGAGAGGTAGAGTTGCTTTGGTCCGTAAAAGCTATAGGCCGCAGCTGCACTCGCATTCGCGTTGCTCGGAATGATTATGTGAGTGACGCCGGCCTCTCGAATCAGGCGTTCAGCATCGTCTGTAGATGGGCACGCAAGGATTTCGAACGCCCGCTCCATCCCTTTCGTTGATTCCCAATAACAGGTCCCGATTGTTTTCCCGCCGATGTAGTAGTTCGCGATCGTGCTTGTATCCGGATAGGAAAGAAGAACTGGAGTCGTATCTTCTGCGTCGTTGATGACCGCGCCCGCTGCCTCCCGGAGTTGTGAATGGGATAGAAGGGCTGGATGAACCCCGAAACGGGATGCGCCGGAGGATTCCCGGAGGGTGGTAAACCATCCCGGAACAAGAGCCATCCCGAGACCGAGGAAGAACAGGCTGTTGAGTGCGCGCTGGGATGATCCCAACAAAACGGGGGCTGCAAGCGCGCAAAAGACGAGGGCCGCGAGAATCGAGAAGAGATACCACCGGCCGACAAAGAAACTCGCAATGACGAGCAACACGGTGGCGCTGGCAGCGGGAGCCAGATAACGGAGGGTTCTAACGTCCTTTTGTGAAATAATGAGAACCGCACCGAGAACCGCTGTGATCAATAGCGCTGCCGTCAGAAAGTCGGCGTCGGTGATGCAGATGATCACTTCGCTGACGGTCTGGGCCTGCCGGCGACAGATCGGGTTGCCCGCGCTAAAGGAGTCGGGGCCGGCTAGATGCAGCAAGACGCCGAGAAGCAGCAATGCTCCGAGAATTCGAAATCGTCCATATCGGCCGCTGCTCTCCTTCGATCCGGAAGAGAATTCGGACCAGTCTGATGCCTGACGGAGCATTTCGCCGGCAATGAGGAAGCCAAGAATGAAAAACGGTCCGTTGATATCCAGCCGCAAAGGGAAGCTCGGGAAATACTCGATGAGGTAAGCAGTAGTTGCTGTTGCGGCGCCGACATACCCGAAGTCTCGCCATTGATCCGGATTCCTAGGGCGCGAGTTATAGATGGCGACGCAAAGGCCCAGGACGAGAGCCACAATGATCGGAGCTGCAATGAATGCGCCTATCCACACCAGACATCCACAGGCGACTGCCGAGCTCCAAATGAGGTGCCGTGCGGGCTCCTGAGGATTCCTGACGGCAGCGCAGGCGCTGGTGATTGCCCAGAAGGTTAGGAGGGCCTGCAAACCATGGTGGTCGGGACGAAGAGGCGAAAACAGAGAGAATAGGATTGGCTGAGAGATCAGACCGAAAAACGAGATGCCGGCCGTGAGAAAACCGAACTTACGGGCGATGAGCGGAAATCCGATGACGCTCGCAAGGAGGAAAAGACACGGTGTCCAAAAGCGCCCGGCCAACTCAATGCCGCGATGCCAACTATCGCCGGAGACAAGGGATATCAACTTGCCGATACCCATTAACGCCCACAGTGGGACTGAGCTCCAATGAACAGAACGACCGTAAGGGTAATTGTCTGACGCGTCCCAACGTCGGCGCCACTCCCCATTTTGGGCGGCATCCTGAGCGTGATGGATCCACTCGACATCGTCGGTATCGAGGTAGATTTCCGTATTATCGAAATTCGCCTCGGTTACCAGTGTGGGCAGTGAACTGTAGCGGCAAAGCAGGAAGAAGTTCAAACATGCGGCCGCGATCAAGACGACGAGCGCAAGGATGACCCAGCGGGTATGTGGGAGGGAGATCACTTTAGCCTATCGAGAGTTTCAAGGTTGTGAACGTGAGCCTCCAGGGTCTCCCTCGATATCCGGTTTTGAGCGAAGAGGTTTGTCAGGTTGTCATCCCATCTCGTGTTCACCCGGTCATTCATCCACTCGTCCAAGCCGGTTCCCTGGTTAGTCATGTAGCCAGATATCGCCCCGCGCGATTTGATCGCTGTATTCGCCATAAATTCGTAACAAAGAACCTTCTTTGAAGAGTCAGCACGGTCGGCGAGAAGCCCTTGAGACAGAATGAAGCGAAGGTTCTGACTAAGCTGCGTGAGAATGCCCTGGCGCTCAGTGTCAGGGAATGGCGAGATGATTCGCGAAATCGATTCAGTCGCGCTGCACGTATGAAGGGTCGCGAGAACAAAGTGTCCAGTTTCCGCGCAATTCAATGCCGCTCGTATTGAATCGATATCCCGTAGTTCTCCGAGAATGACGATGTCCGGATGCTTCCGGAGAGCGGTCATGATGCCGGCGTGAAATGATTGGATATCCACTCCGACCTCCTGTTGGGTTACCATTCCGGGGAGGTATTTCCGCGTCTCCTCGTCTTGGTCGGGAAGGTGGTATTCTATCGGGTCCTCTATGGTGAGGACGTGTTTGGGGAGCGTTCGGAGAATCTTCGCTGCTAACGCTGCAAGGGTGGTCGATTTACCGTTTCCAGTTGGTCCTGTGACGAGACCGATCCCGTTGGAGCGGGTCGCGAGATTGAAGAGCTGTTGGGAAAGGGCTTCGTGATAGCCAAGTTCCTCGAGTTGGGGGATCTTCTCGTAAAGGATACGCGCGGCACACGCGATGCCCTTGTAATCCCAAAAGCAATGGACACGCAGGCGCCCGATCTTCAGATCCGAGGAGAGACTGAGAAACGAGTCACTTTTTACGGCAAAGTCTGCTTTGAGAGTTAGCCCGAGCCGTCGAAGGAACACCCGATCTTCCTCTTCATACGAGCTCTCCTCGGCATCACCTCTTGCGCCAATTCTTGCCCGATATAGAGCCAGAATGCACCCGAGGGCTTGAAGGGGACTGAGACGGTTAATCTCTGATCCGTGGGTTCCTAGATCATGAACAATCTCGATGGTTCTGCCGACTTGAACCCGGATTGGCTGATCGCAGCGGATTTGAATGTCCGAAGCCTTTGGCCATTTCGTTAAAATATATGTGATGACTTGAGTGCCCCACGTGATCTTGGATCTACGCTCCTCATCGGTGAGCTGCTTGATATACGTCTCCGCCAGCTGTTCACTCGACGACAACACAGGAGGAAGGATTGGATCATCTGTTGTATCCGAGGAAGAGTGGGGATCGGAAAGATCGTTGAGGTCTTGCATGCGTATGGGAATGCGTTCAGCAGTATAGGAACACCTTTCTGGGAGTGCCTACTGGCCACCCATAAAAAATTTCTGTCTTCGAAGAATTCCTTTGTGGGGTAGTTGGCGTCTTGCGCGGGGGTGCCTACTCTGTGGCGTGAAGGCTCGCCATTTTGCTGTTTCGCTGTTGTTGGTAGCAGGAATCGCGTCTGCAAATGCGGAAACGGATGATCCGCGCGTTCAGAAGGCGTTGGATGCAATAAAGGCGCTTAATGACAGCCTGAGACGCCAGGTGGAAGTCGCCAAAGTGGAAGCGATTCAGCAGGAACGGACAGGACGGAAGAAGGACGTTCCGGATGTTGGCATTGAAAAAGTTCCAGATGCGATCGCGGGGCTTGTGCGCTCCCTTGAGAATCATTTGGGTGCGATTCCCGCGACTGTTGTGATCGACGGATCTTATGTGGAGGTGATCCCCGTCGACGGGGTCTCCGATTCATTCCTGAAGGCGCTTGCCGCAGTGTCGAGGGAACAAGGCGGCATCTATGATCTTCAGGTGGAACAGCTCGACAAGAACAAGGACATCAGTAATGCCGAGAGGTTTCGCCGGTCGCTCTCTAAGTATGGAGTGGAAGACGGAAATCTCGCACTGGTATCTCGGGTCGTTACAAAAGACTCTCGAGAGCGTTTTACATTCGCCCCTCGGCGCAAATCACCTCGACTGTCGTCGGAACCTCCTCCGGTAAAGGTTGCCGGAAAATCTGTCGAGGCGGCACCCCAGACTAAGGTGGATGCGGGTTCGGATCGTAACGAACCGGTGATGTCTGTTGCACCCGAATTGACGCCGGCTGGAGCAAAGGCAAAGGTTGCCGTATTGAAGAATCCGGAGGTGAAGCCGGTAAAAGCGAATCCGACATCGAGTCCGTCCGTGAAAGCTGCACCGTTGCCTGAACCGGGTGTGATTGTCGTTGAGTTGCCCCGCGACCGCGGAAAGGTGCAATCGCAGAACGCGACTGTCGTTGGAGTAATCGCCGCCGGTTCGGAGACTGTCCGTTAAACGCGGCGGTGGAAAGTGTGCAACTGGCTAGGGCGGGACAGCTCGTGAACCGGAACTTCGCGAGCATCACGCACTCCATCGGGGAGTTTGGCTGCGGGAGTTATTCCGGAATCGCTCAGGATCGCGTTGATTCGACGTTCTTCGCGCTCGGCGATAAGTTCGTCCGCCCTGGGCCGGCATTGGTTTCTGGCCATGATGTCATAGCGGTCGTATAGGGCATTCGCGGTCAGTGAAATCTGGGTATCGATAAAGCCGTTTACTTTGCGGACCTCGTAGACGTCCCGCGAGGCGGGGGGCAACTGTGCAGCATCCAATGTTCGTCCCAATGTTTGAAGTTCCGACGTCCCGTAGCGATCGAGAGCCGGGGTATTCTTGCAACGGTAGTTGAGAGTATCGAACATCGCCGGCGTTTTGGAGTTTACCGGAACAACGGCATCAAACGGATACCAGTGCGTTTCCTCGCCTGGTCCTTTCCGTGACCGGTAAAATGCCTGTTTCCGGCCATCCGGTCCGTGGGGAACGACGAGAATATCTCGACGGCAATAGCAGATCATCGGGGGGTCCGCCGGAAGGCCGAATTTCCTTTCGAGGTTGGCCCGTGCGGCCGCTTTGCCGTCTGCGTCTGTCATTGTTTAGCGAGTTTCAGTAATTCCTCTGTTTCCGGATCGAGTGGACCGTCTTCCGCTCTGGCATCCTCGAGGGCTGCTGCGATGTTGCGGGCATGCTCCCGAGAGGCCGGATCGGAGCTCGAGAGGTGACGTTTGAGGGCTTCGGTGACTGTTTCTTCGGGTTCGCGAATCTGAGCCATGAAGCCATGGTAGGACTCGATTGCGGGAGTGTCTACCGATGGGCCGGAGAACGGAGTCGATGTGCCAGTCCCGTGGAGTTCTCGATCTGCCTGACTGCCAGCCTCAGCTTTCGGAATGCGTGATCGACGCCGCCGAGGTGCCACCAAATAAATTTGACCGCCAGGATCGCGAGGGTGAATTCACCCCATCGCTGGCAGCGGATCCGATAGAGCCGGTCTGCTAGGGGCATTGGGAGGCCGATTAGTGAACGGCGCGCAGGATGCCCTGCCAATAGTGCCGGAGGTTTCGGAACCGCAACCTCAGCACAGAGAGGCCAAGGGCCGTTGCATTCAGGCGAAGTTGCTGGAGTTTGCTCATGTCAACAGGGGGTTGTTGTCCTGAGATACGGAAAGGTCTATGCGGCGATGGGTAGGGGTTGAAAAACGGGGTCGAGAACGGAGCGGGCGACGTCTCTGTCCATTGCCAGCCAGTGGGGATCTTGCTCGAAAAAGCGAACAACCTGGGCCGGGGTGCCAAGAGACTCCTTTTCGCTGACCCAGTTCATGAGCCATTTCAGGCCCGCGCTTTGCCCTTCACACCAACAGAGCCCGCAGGCTGCTTCAATTTCGGCGAGGGCAATTTGCTCCTCATCATCGGTGGCGTAGGCAAGTTCACCGGCGGCGCTTGTCAAAAGGTGATACGTCCGAAGCCGGCAGGTTGTTTTCTGCCCACAGAGCCGGATCGTCCGCGCGGTGCAGGAAAGGCGATTCGCTGCTGAATTGGTAAGGCCACCTGTCCGAAGCGCCTTCTCGGTCTCCTGAAGGAAGGGCTGAACCTCGGCGGGGGCGTTATTCACCTCTTCAACGGCGGCGGTGAACATATCCAAAGCGGTGTAGCCGGAGACAAAATCGGCGAGCTTCTGAAGGGAGCTAATGGCCTGCGCGGAGAAAAACCTGTCCATACGGTAAGAGCGGCCCGTTAGCGGCAAAACGTCAACTGGCCCAGGGGCACTTTTCTGCCGGAAAATGCAAAAATTTATGCGCTTCGCGGCTTTTTTGGGGGGGGTGATGTAGGTCGTGAGGCGGCAAGCGAACTTGCCACCTCACCTCCCACCTACCGACCAACATCTTTCACGCCGATGGAACGCATCCAAGGTTTGGGACGAATCGCTTTGAGCCAGTCCACAGGTGATGGGATGCGATTGAACTCCAGAGTCATGTGCAGTTCCCCCAGATAGCGGACGGGGACGGTTCGCCCATCGGAGTTGGTGAGCGTTACCCCGAACACCTCTTCAGCGAGAAAAATCCCGGCGGCGTGGTGGCGGGTGAGACCTGCGGCGAGGGGTGACATGGCGCCGGCTCCGTCGAAGAATTCGTGGATCTCACGATAGTCCTCGGGTGCTCCACCCCAACGTGCGACGGACTTTGATAACAGGACGGGGATCTCTGGGGCGCCGCGGGTCATCCAGGACTGGACGGCAAGGGCGCCGGCCCATTCTTCAGAGGTGGGAATGAAACCACAATCCTCGTGGACGTGCTGTTGGCCAACCTCAGTAACCGGCACCGTGCTTCCATCCGAGGTCGTGATGGTGTCGCCAAAAATCCGGGTCGTTAGCTCGATTGACTCGAGATTGTGGCGGAGGGAGCGGTGGGCCGGATCGGCGATGTGTGCCTTGGTGGCATCAAACCAGGTATGAAGCGCAAGATAGTCCTTGAAGGAACCACCGAACTTCCGCGAGCTGGATACCGCGTGGAAATAGGGGTGTGCCATGTAGGGAGATACCTAGCGGGCGTGAACCGGGACATGGATGACCGTGCCGAATGGAGGCTTCGCGCAATGGATGGCGGTCTCATAGACGGCCCAAATCACCTGATACTTTGGCGGCACAGGCGGAAATGAGCCTCCGAGGTCAGTGAAGTAGACAAGGACCCGTGGGGGGCGTCGTTTCAGCGCCTCAAAGACCGGTGCGAAATCTGTGCCGCCGCCTCCAAGAAGCTGAAAGTCCCGTGGGGAGCGCACAGTCTCGAAGCAGGCAACGCTGGCATCACACGAAAGGAAGCGGAGCGAATTGCCGGTCGCACGTAAGACACCGGCGGCCTCTGCAACGGCTCGCTTC
>CALGTD010000203.1 GCA_937901895.1 uncultured Spartobacteria bacterium
CGCGGACGGCCGCCGCGCCGCGCCCGTCGCCCCGATTCCTTCACATTGTCGCGATCGCTTCCGCCACGACCGTCCCCACCGTTTCGCGCCGGTTGAAGTGCTCGTAACTGCGACGTCTCTCCTCCACCGACATCGCAAGCCCGCGCTCGCACTGCGCGACGAGCGTATCCAAATCTCCATACGGATACCGCAGGATCAGCTCCTGCTCGTGCAGCTCCTGCAAGCGCCCGCCGATCTTCGAATCCTCGCTCACCACCACGAGGCCCAGACACCCCGACCAAAACGGTCGGTCGGTGTGCGTCTTCGCCATCGCCGGCGTCACAAACTTCCGTCCCTCCGGACACAGCGCGACCTTGAAACGATTCAACTTCACACGCTCGTTCGCCGCCGGCGAATGGTCGTAGCTCGGGCAGAACTTCTCCTGGAACCGCTCCTGCAAAAACGCGATCTGCCGCTTCCGGTGCTCGCTCAAGCCCAGCGGCGACCCGAGAAACAAGATCTTCTCCTCCGGCTTTTCATTAAACGGCAGCGAAAACGGCACGACATTCGCCACCCAGCTCCGATGGATTGTGCGGCACCCGAGTTTCAGCCGCGCCGCATTCGTCTCGTCGAGGGGAAATTCGTCGTGGATGAGCAGATCCAGATACGGCGCGATGTCTCCGAACACCGGCATGTAACGGCTCGCTTCGTCGAACGCATAGTAACAGTGCCGCACGCCGACCTTCGCCATCAGCGCGAACACCTTTCCCGCGTTCACCCCGAGACTCTGCGGCTGTTGTCCCATCGTGATGAGCCAGCGTTCCTCCCCCGGCTCGCGCGGCAGCTTCGCAAAATCGAGCAACCCGAGCGCCCCGCTCACATAGGCCGGCAGGAACTCGATTCCCTCGTGCTGAATGGACATGAAGCAACGTGCGTTTTCCGCATACCAATCGCAGTCGAGCCGTCCCCACCGCATGAGCTTGGGATCGTCCGGCCGCGCCACCATCGGCGCCAGATCCATCGTCGCCGCCCGCCGCACATACTCCTCCGCCAACTCGAAATTCCTTGCCCAGGTGTTGTAGTAGCAGATGCGCACGCGCTTCATTGGTGGCCGCTCCGCATTTGAAAAATGCCGTTTGAAGTGCTGTCCGACACCGAATTCATATCATCTTGTTACAGGGCACCGAGCGCGCGATTGTTTGGCTTTTATATTACGCACATCAAGAGCCTAACCGCCCCCTCCAATCTTCAAGCACCGGAGTAATAAGCTGCACATCAGCGACGTCTTTCGGCCGGCGAGAGAAGTCTTTTCGGTCCGCGACGATGTTGAGATTGGCGAACTTCACCCCTCGAAAAAGGAAGTGGTGACGCGAATCCGCCACCAGCTCGTCGTCCGACACCGCAACGCGTGGCGCGTGGACACGGTGATAGCCTGCCGTGACCACATCCAGCATCTCGTTTACCTTTGTTATACCGGAATTGAATTTCTCATATCGCCATTTCGATTTCAGAGTGAAATCCAGGTCGGTGGAGTTCCGAATCCCGAATACCTCAAGCGTTGAGCTTCCCACGACACAACAATCCTCGATGGGAATCCCCCGCTTCGACATTTCGATCTTCAACGATTCCACCCAGCGCAACATTTCCAACCGCGGCATACTCCTCGATCGGTAGGGAAACCACCTTGTATTCCTGGGATCCAGTAATACCCGCGAAAGATATTGGAGCTCCGGCGTGGAGTCGGAAGAATGGCAGGTGACAAATTTTTCCTCAGCGATCCGTCCATGCAGCGCCTTCCGCAAATGCTGCTTCGTCTGTTTTGTTACGATGGAGGTGGTGAGAGTATCAGATCGATTTCTTAAAACGACCATTCGGAACTTCGGAGCAAACAATTCCAGTTCGGCAATCTTTCGATCGATACTCGGCAACACCGCTCTCGTCGTCTCGAAGCTATAGATGTCCTGGATCACGGATGCGTAGTGAACACGCTCCGAGAATTCGAAATCGACCGCCCCGACAAAATCGAAGATCTGCCCCAGCGCCGACTGCAAAGCCCGCCACTGCGGTTCAACGGCCGCCCACAAGATGAAGCAGGTGGTTTTTTCGGGGAGCAACGTGCACCATCCACCTAACACCAGTGAAAGTTCGGCGGCCGAGAACTCCCGCTGGACAAACCAGTCGAATCCCCATCCCGGCCCGGACATCGGCATCCGCTCGACCGCAATCCGCAGACCCAAAGCCAGAGCGCACGCCAGACGATGGGCACCGTTCAACAACGAACCATCAACGCCCAGGGGAATAGCATGCTTGTCTTGGAATCCATTCGTGCGCATCGAATGCAGCAACGCATGGCATGCGGCGACGTAGTCGTCTACCGACCGCTTTTCCGACAAACGGCCGTTGCTGGCATCTCTTCTTTCCGCTCCTCCGGTGCGAAGCTCGATATGCTTGCGATAAAGCTTCTCGTAGATCGCCACGTCCCTGTTCTCTATAAGCGCCAAGAAAAAGAGATACTTGACCACCACATCGAGACGCCGCGGGGACAGAATTGCCCGCGGATCCATCTCTCGATCCGAAGTATCGATACAGCCTGGCGCAGGGGAGAGGGTCGAAGAGGCCGTCATACCGACAATAGACCGGTGCCATGCGGCAATCCACAATCCCGGCGGAGCGTGAATGGCATGCACCTTCCTTGCGTTCGCAACAGCTCCTCCACCATCAGCGGATTCTGAAAATCGGTGAGCACCCATTGGTGCTTAACCAGATGATTGAGATAACTGAGCACTTTGGGCTGCTCGAGCGGTGCTTGCCCCACGGTCTCGTTGAAGCATTCCAAGCCGTTGGCGAAAGGCGGAAGCCGGGTTGAACCATCCCAGATCAACTTACCGAGACAGATCACCGGTATATTCCATATCGCCGCCTCGTGCACCGTGTTGGAGTTCACGCTGATGACGGCCTTGCAGCGTCCCGTCGCGAAGAGTTCGTAGGATGACACTCCGGCCGCGGTTTCGAGCACCAGCGCGTCTCCTTTCAACAGCTCGGCGAAATTTTTGACCGAGTCCATGGGGTGCTGCTTGAAGAGCACAGTGAACGGGAGCTTCGCCGCCGCCACTTTCTCGATGCACGCTTTCGCCAATGCTAGATTGTTGTTCTGCGTGGCCGAATAGAGCGGCGCGAATTCCGTATCGGAAAAGCGAAGGTTGAGATCGTTCGCCAACTGCAGCGGGAAAAGCACGAAATCGCGATTTATAATCCGACGCAACTGGCGCACGCGCTCCGGATTGACCAGCCGCTCATAGACTTTCCTCAAACGCTTCGCATACTCGACAATGAACCGCTCCTCCTCGCGGCTCAGCTCTTCAAACTGATAGTCGCGAGAGAAATGGGCCAAGTGATTCGAACCAGTGGGACTGATCTGATACGTGGATCGCGGAAGCCACCCCACCTCCATGACGATGGACTTTTCGGCTCCGCATTCCTGCAGGCGACGCGCCGACCAGATGATGCTCAGGTCGCACTGGTCCGGCGCAAACTCCCCCACCTTGTGCCCCAGTTTCGTCAGCGTTTGCTGTAAAAGAACGAAAGGCGCCTTCCGATCTATCTGACTCCACTTTCGGTCACGATCTCCGTCCTCTGAAAGGAA
Organism: uncultured Spartobacteria bacterium; assembly: GCA_937901895.1. GTDB lineage: Bacteria > Verrucomicrobiota > Verrucomicrobiia > Chthoniobacterales > JAATET01 > JAATET01. Next base: position 3,623 of record CALGTD010000203.1, read on the forward strand.
ATTCGGAGCCGGCTCCGCCAGGAGATGCATCGGGAAGTTGATCCGTAACGGGCGCATGCGCACGGCGGGCGAAGCGCGACGGGGCTCGCCGATGCGCCGTGAGGGAAGCGTTTCAAGATCCGGGGAAATCATGGATGGGATCGACTTTTGCTCCCAATCAGGCGGCTGACTCCAGTGCCCCCGTTCCTCCGTGGAGCGGTTTCTGCACATACCAACTCGGAAACTCGTCTTCAATCGTGAGCCGGAACGACAACCCCCGCTCGCGGCAAAAGGCGTCGACCGCGTCAATCGTCGGCCCCCACTTGGGGTGATAGTCATGGCCGGCGAAAACTCCCCCCGGCTTTACGCGGCTCCACCAGCGTCGCAGCGTGTTGCCACTGTCTTGGCCCGTGTGCGCATAACCATCGATGTAAACAAGGTCCAACGACTCGGGGGCAAAGTCCGCCAGAGCTTCGTCGAAGGTTTTCTTCACGACCACACTCCTCGCTCCGTGGCGCGCCAACAGCGCCTTCGCGGCATTGAACTGTTCATCGTCATGACCGCGATCGCCCGCCCATCGATCCACTGAATACAAACTGAAATCCGGCCTCTCTCGCAGCAGTTCGTCGGAAAAGTAGCCTTGTGCGACGCCGAGTTCCGCCGCAACGCCGCCTCGCGGGACCAAGCGCGCCAAGGCCGCTCGAGTCCTCACCAGCGGAAGCGGAAAGCCTGACACCGCCTTAATGCTCTCCTGCCCCTCTCCCGGCGTCTCGTCCCACCTCGACTGATGCATCAAGGCGAACAAAGCGATATAGACTCGCTCGGCATGGTCGAAACGGATGCCGCCGATTACCTCGTTCAAGAACTTGGTAACGTCGCCGCGTTTCCGTCGGCTTTGGATCACGGCATCTCTCATCGCCGCCGGCAGAAAACCATCGACGATCCCGGGATAGTTCTGGAACGCCTCCATACCGGCGTTCGGAAGAATGAGCACTTCCTTTCCGAGATAGAGCGCCTCGATCGCCGCCGTTGAATGCAACGTGATCGCAAGGTTGGCGTGTTTTATATAGTCGATTACCGTCCAGCCCTTGCTGTCCGACAGCACGGGCGGCAAAGGAAACCGCGACGTGTGCCGATACTTGCGCGGGAAGCGTGGGTGATCGTGTATCACCACCGGCATCCCGAACACCTTTTCGTAAGCGGTGAGCAGCGGGTTTAGTATTTCAGGCTCGGGCGTGCCCTGCGGCAGAAACAGCACGTAGCCTCCGTTCGTCGTCGGCAGGTTGCGCAGCCTGTCCAGTTTCGGTAATCCAACGGCAAAGGCTCGCGATCTCAACCCGGGATCCAATCGCTCAACATGCCGCTTGCCGAAACAAAAGACATAATCGGCGCAGAAATTGGAATTATATTCGTTCCAAAGTTGATGCAGCCCATGCTGCAAACCGACCACTTTGCCGCGGAATCCGGCTTCCTTCAGCGCCGAATATAGAGCGCTGGACGGATAGCTCTGCATGTTGCAAAGCAGCACAAAATCGGGATCCGCTCGGGTGATCTCTTCCGCAATCTTCAACAGCGCCGGTCGCGCGACCGCCTCCTCCCCGAAGTCCAGAAATGGACGACGGAAACGCACCGGAAAATCACATCCGGCCGGGACGTCATCGGATGAAGGATCGCCGAGCCACGGCATGGCGATCACCTCGACGCGACCGCCGCGTTGGCTCACGAGCCGCAGGGCATCCGAGTAGTTGTCGAGCAGTCTGAAGTTGGTCGTGAAAGCGATGATATACATGGATAGAAAGTTAGGCCGCCTCCTGCTTCGAAGACGCTCGACGGTCGGACGTGCAGGCATCCATGCGCGACAATGCCGGACGCCCCGCCATCAGGGACACAAGGTCCTTCTCCGTTTTCGGCACGCAGTAAAGTTCGGTGAAGATATGGAAGAACTTGCGACAGTTGACACCGTCATTGCACCTCACCTCCTGGCGGAGTATGCGATCGAGGCAAAACGAGAGCGACGCCGCGTCCTGCGCCTCGTGGGTGAAGCCCAGGCCGCCGTAAAATGCATCTCCGCAAAGCACCACCTCCTTGCCCAGCACCGCGGCCTCGAGACCGGCCTGCGAATTGATGGTTACGCACACATCGGCGCTTTTGATCCACTCGTGGGTGGAATAACGATTTTCGGTATCGATCAAAAGGCGGTTGCCCAACTGTTCGGCCAGCGCCGCATATCCAGGGAAGTGATACAGGACGTGCGCGGTGAATTTGCGGGGAAGGTCCCCGATTTCTTCGGCCGGTCGACTCTCCTTGGGATGCAGCTTCACCAGGAGCTGTTGATTCCGTGCTATGGCATGGCGCATCAACGCCATGATCACGTCCACCTGGGATGCGAACCGCGAAAGCCCAAACATCACCGACGAATCGAGCCCCACTTGCGCGAGATACACGATCGTCGGCACATGCTCCGCCCGCTCGACCGGCGGAGATTCCGCCGGGCTCGAATGATCCGCCGACTTCAACGCCGGCATGCGTTGCAAAAACGCGTTCACCGTGGCGTCCGCCGTCTGCGCAACAACCTGGTCGCGGTAGCGCCAATAGTAGTTGCGGGAGAGATTCTGATTCACCGCGATCCCCGAGATGTCATCCCAGAGCAGCCGTTCGCGATTGAACGTATTCTCCAACGCCACCACCCGCCGTCCTTGCCGGATCGCAATCTCGCGAAGCACGGCAGACACCACGTTGTATCCCTGCGCAATGACGATGGTTTCAGGATCGTAGATCTCCACCATCCGCACCGCGGCGTCGATCAGGGCCACCGCGTAGGTGTAGAGTCCCTCGAGCGCCAGCCGATCATTGGGCGCCTCCGGTTCGATCGCATCCGGCATCTTGCACAACGAAAGCGAGAGTTGGTAACGGCAGACATTCCACAGAGATATTCCGCGATGGCTGAGCACTCGGAAGTTCTCTCGCGTGATTGCCCACGAACATTCCCCTGCCGGCGCGAACTGGTCGCCGAGCAACACGACAAGCCATCCTTGGCGAAGCCCCTCGCGCACGGTCTTGCTCGCATCGAGGCCGAACCACGGCTGGTGAGCCAGCAACGCGCGACGGGGAGCCAATGCCGACATTTCATCCGGCGAAACTCCCCGCTCGGCCGCCGCCCTGAAGATCTCTAGCAACCGAAGGGTCGCCGCCTCGGAAGAAATCTGCGAATCGCAGAGTATGGCCGGAATGTCGGTCAATACCGCCTCCCGCTCGTTCGCTCCCGGCCACTCTTCCATGGATGACGACCGCTCCCGCTTCGCGCCGCCAACGCCGCTCCTCTCGCGGGCCAGCGCCAGCGCGGCCGAAATCTGCTGGTCCTCGGGCGCTGCGGCCCGAGCGTTGCGCCAAGCCTCGGCGGCGAGGGAGTTGCGTCCCAGACCAAAGTGGCCCGCTCCTAGCGCCCAGAACGCGAGTTCGGAAGGCTCGTGATTGGCCACAAGCTGAAAGCATTCGATCGCCTCCTCGAACCGCCCCAAGCGCAACGCCAGCACGCCGCGATCTAGCCAGAAATCGGTTCGCTCCGGAGCCAGCTTCGTCGCTTGCGCAACGTAGCCCAATCCTTCGGCCACTTTGGTCAATGGCGCCGCGCTCTCCCTTCCCTCTCCCGCCTGCGCGAGGATCATCCCGGCAAGATGCAAAAGCTCCGCCGACTGCGGATCCGCCTTCAGGCCGGAGAACGCATAACCTTTAGCTTGGTCGAACGCCTTGGAATCGAAGGCCCGCCTGGCCATCGAGAGCAAACGCCAGGCCTGTTTCGATGGGGCCCGCATCTCGATGTCGCGCCCCAGCAATGCCAGTTGCGGGTGTCCGCGATCCACCATGCGCGCCCGATCCAGCATCGCCTTCGCCAGCGACCAGTTTCCCGCCTCGATGGAAAGCTCGGCCATGATAAGGAAAGCCCTCACCGGCACCGGCCGCGACTTCATCGCGTGATTTGCGAACTGCAGCGCAGCCTGCAGGTCCCCCTGCTGGAGCGCCGAGCTCGCGCTCTCGATAAGAGGATTTTTCGCTTCCTGCACAAAACGGCCGAAATAGGCCGCTCCCTCATCGAGTCGTCGAAGCGCCCCCACCCCGGCGACACTCTTCGCAGGTAGCCGGAACTCGGCCGGCGCATCCCAAGCCCATATGCGTTCGGCGCGTGTCGCGATCTCCACCCGTGAGTGGGTCACGATCGCGAGATCGCAGGCTTCCGTCCCAGTTCCTCGACGCGCCCTGACCCGAGGAAGGGTCGAAGCGAGGCGCTGAACCGCCTCCGGAACCGAGTCATCAATCACCACTGTCACCTCCTCCCGCTGGAGATGCAGTGCTTGCAGACTCTCATATACATTCAACACGTTCCCTATGCCGACTCCGCCGTTGAACGATATACGCTTCTCGGGAAGCGCGAACTCGGGCAAATCCCTGCCATCAAAAGCAAGCGCGCGAAAAGCCTCCAGGCGGCGCCGCTCGTTAAAATGTTCGTCGAACCACTGCTGCCCAGCCCGGGCAATGATTTGAGCCTCGCTCGGGTGTTGGAGGAAGTGGTTCGAGCGCTCGATCAACTCAGGCACCGAATCGTAGGCCACCCATTCGCGCCCTTCTTGCAGCAGCTCCGAGAGTCCGGAAGACGAATCAAGTCGGTCCGCGAGCAACATCGCGCCCCCGGCTAGCACTTCGAAAACCCGCATGTTGAGGTCGCCGTTCATCGAGACATTCAGGCCGATGGACGACTCCGCGTAGTGTGCGATCGCTTGGGTCTGATGGATCTGTTTCCAAGAGAGCGGCAACCGATGCTCCACGAGCGCCGAAAATGCCCGCAGGCGTCGAGGGTGATACCCCGTCGTGCCGACCAGCGCGATCAGCGCCTTCCGTTCACGAGCGCGCGCGCGGGCAATGCGGCTATCCGAGTGCGCAAAAGTCAGTGCGGGGAACCAATGAAGATTTTGGATGCCCGCAGCACGGAAAAGGTCGGCATGATGCCGATCGTAAAGCAATACCACGCGGTCGAACGACTCGCGTTGGGCATACTTGAGTATGCCGGAGATCGGGCGCTCGCCATGATGGGTGTCCGCAACGAGCAGAATTTTGGGGCAACGAAAAGCACCTATATTCTTCGGTGTCCCTGCCAGCGAACTGCCATCCACGTGGACCACAATCACGTCAGGCTGCTGATCCGCCGGCAGCCGCCCCGCCACGGCTCGCAGGTCGTAGTCTCCTCTCGAAGTCGCCAGACTCACCCAACGCCCCGCCACCTCGCGGTCCATGAAGAAAGGCCCACAGTTTATCTGGGCCTCCGCCAGCCGGGGCGGCGCCATATAGTAGGGTTCTGAACTGTATGCTAGAAGAACACGCATGTCGTATAAACCTCGGGGGCAAATATCATTTCGCCGCTCCAACAGATGGACTGGCACTCCTTCCGGTCGATCGCTCCAGCCATCTCTCCGCCTGCGCGTTGGTCGGTTCCATCGATATGACCCGCTCAAACGCGATCGCCGCTTGTCGGGACAATCCTTCCTCGAAAAGCGCACGTCCAAGGCGAAACCACACTTCGGCGCGAGACGACCCGAGCATTACCGCCTCGCCCCACGCTTTCTTCGCTTCCGCGGTTTGCCCCCAGGCGTGCAACGCTGTCCCGAGCTCTAACTTCCATTCCGCATTCTCCCGGTCCAGATGAGACGCCAGCTTGAACGCTGCCACCGCGGCGTCATAGCGCTCAAACCGGACCAACGCGCGCCCCAATTCGCCGTAGCCCGCACCGTTCCTCGGGTCGATCCGCACAAGTTTCTGTGCAGCTTCCACCGCGGCGCGCGCATTCCCTTCCGCGAGATGCGATCTGGCGAGGCGCAACAATGTCGCGGGATCTTCCCGCAAAACCACGCACGGCTTCCGTTCGAAATAGCTCGCGCAGTCCCGCCGCGGTGCAAGGCCCGACGTGGTCAGTCGTCCGACCAGTCCCGCCGCCTCGGCCGCTGTAATATCGACACACCAGACTCTCTCGGCTGCGCCCCCCGCATCCCGAACGCCGTGCTTGCCGCTTACTATGAGAAGATCGGCAGGCTTATCTAGCGACGTGGAAACGCGAACCCGTGGTAACGATCCGAACAAATCGCCCACTTCATCCGCAGCATCGGGTTCAACTGCCACCACGACTTCGTCTTCAAGCCGATGTTTTTCCTGCACCACTTCATACACCGTCAGCGCAGCGCGCAGCTTTTCCGGTTGTCCGCCAAAGAACAGCGTTGGTGTTCGCGGCAGCTCGAACTCAGGAAGACTGCAACCTTCGAATGCCAGCGTCCGGAAGCCGTTTCGTCGCCGCTCTTCGCCAAAATGCTCGTCGAACCACTGGGCTCCCGCCGCGCCAATGGCCATCGTCTCGGACGGACTGGCCAGAGCTTCCCGCGCCAGGCGAACCAGCTCCTCAGTCCCCCCATAGGTAACCATCTCCCGCCCCTCGCGAAGCAGTGATGCCAACCCCGACTCCGCTGCCAGGCGATCGGTAAGCAAGGCAGCCCCCGTCGCCAAAACCTCGAAGACCCTCAAATTCAGATCGCTATTCAGACTCGCATTAAAAGCGGCCAAGGATGCCCCATAAAACGTCAATGCCCCGCTCTGGCCGGTTTTCTCCCACACAACGGGCACTTGGGCGTCCGCCAAGGCTTCAAGAAGGCGCCGACGGCGAGGATGATGCTCGCCAGCCTGTCCAACGAACGCGATGCGTCTCTGACGGGCGCGGCTTCGAGCGCGGTGCACGGCCGCGTCCGAATGCGGAAACGTGAGGCCAGGAAACCAGAAGAGGTCTTTCAGCCCCGCGGATTGGAGAAGCTTTGCATGATGACGATCGTAGAGGAGAACGATACGAGTGAACGGCTCTGAACGAGCATACCGCACCATTCTCGCAAGCGGTTCGTGCATGTGGTGGGTATCCGCGACGAGTAGCACGACCGGACATCTGAAGCTCCCAAGCTGACCAGGCATGTTGCGCCAACTGGCATCGACAAGACACACGACAACATCCGGCTCCTGCTCCGGCGCTAGTTTCCGCGCCACAACGGAGAGATCGTAGCTTCCAACCGGTGTATGCAGAGAGATCCACCGTCCGTCCGGAGCACGCTCGTCGGGCCAGTCCGGGCCGCACACGATCTGTTCGTCGCCAAGTTGCGGCGGCGCCATGTAGCGCTGAGGCGAACAGGTCGAGAAGAGAACGCGCATCGCAACTACAACGAAAGTCTCAGCTCCAACTCCCCGATCAGCGGATGCTGCGGCGAACACTTCCTGAGTTCTGCGAGAGCTTCGCGTCCGAGTTCGATCGCGCCCGCACGCTCGGCCGCTTCGACAAACATCAACCAGCCTTCCGCATTTGCGGGATCGAGCCGCAAGGCCGTCTCGAGCGCCTGCAACGCGGGCTGCATCTGTCCGTGCGCCTGCAGCGCTTTTGCCAGGTCGAACCAGATTCCCGCATCCGCTCCTCCCGCTTGCACGGCCGCCAGCAGGTAGTCGACCGCCCGCGAATTCTTGCTCTGCCCCAGGAGAGCTCGCCCCATCAGCAAGCGGGCCGCGATGTCGTTCGGCGCGATTCCGATCACACGCGTCGCTTTTTTCTCCGCAGTCGCCAGCTCGCCCACCTCGAACGCTTCCCGCCCTTCTCGTAGGATCTCCGCGACTGGACACTCCGCCGCGGCGATCGGTGTGCGCTTCTGCCGAAATTTCTCCCTCCCCATCGAAGTCAACTCGTCGAACGCCACCTCCAGCACCGCCCCCAGCCCATCGCTCGCCGCCAGCGAATCCACCACACGGGGGAGACCGCCAAACGCCGCTTCGATCTTCGTTTGCAGACTCGCCCGTTCTTCCGCTTCCGTCGCGAGCCGCGCCGCGCGTGCGAGATAGTCGTTTGCATCCTTCGCGCAAAGTTCGCCGAGATCCAGCGACCGCAGCAACGCCGCTCCCCGGCGCGCACGCAGCGTCGCGCCGTCCAACGTCACCACCGGCCGCCCCGCGCGCAACGCCTCCACCATCGCACTGTCGTCGCCCGACGGAATCGCATCGAGGTAAACATCTCCGAGCTTCAACACTCGTCCCACATCGGCGATCGTCGCCATCTCTCCCGCCGCGATGACGAGCCGCTCAGGCGCCAGCGCTTCGGCCTCCCAGACAGAGTCGAAACTCGCCGCAAACGCCACAGCGTCAGCCTTATCTCCCGGCAAACGTTGGATCAAAAGATAGCTCCCCGGCGTCCGCGCCAGCAGGCGCGCCCACAGGCTGCGCGTCTCGGCCGAAATCGCGTCGAAGGCCATCGCGCTGACGAATACCAACGCATCTTCCGGCAGCCCAATTGACGCACGCGCCGGCTCGATCTCCGATTCGACCGGAACGAAGTCACCGTGAAACGTGCGCGTCGGGCCCGGCACGAGCGCGAGCCTTTCGCTAAACTGCTCTGCCCACCCCGCGACATCCGATGGCGCTACGAACAAATCGATCGGCGGAAACCCCGTCGTGGTATCGTTCTCCGCCGACGTGGCGATCTGCAGCGGCGCCACTCGACGCGTCGCCATCGCCGCGAGTTCGTCCGACGCCCCCGCCAACGGTCCGGCGAAAATCGCACAGTCGAGACGCGCACTTCGCAAAACTTCGATCCGCTGCGTCGCTTCAACCGGTAAGATCGAAACCGCGAACCCGGAATCTTCCGCGAATTTCCGCTGCCGTGATGATTCATCGGATGCGAGGAACACCGCGACTTCGAACCGCCCGGAATCCAGGTTCGCAAACCAACCGAGAGTTGCCAGCGACTCCATACGATCGTCGAGTGTCGACGCGATCACCCCGATTTTCAGTTTCCGGCCATCACGCGCCACCGCGACGATTTCGGAATCCGCTTCCCCACTTGAAGCCATCCGGGCAATGGCCCGGGCGTGTGCTTCAGCGACCTTTCTCAAACTGCCGCCGCTGAGCTTCAGCGTCGAAAAGCGCAGATTTGCGCCATAAGCTTCCCACGCCGCCCGCACTGAGCTCGACGCGCGATTCCGCTCCACCCAGCGGGCCAACTCTTCCCCCCGCCGCTCGAAATGCGCCGCAAACGCGTCGCTTTCCCCCAGGTTTCCAAACCATGCCGGGGTGTGAAACAACCAGGAGGCATAATCCCCCCACAGCCAGTCCGGCACCTCTTCAAGCTTCGGCGCCGGAGGAGATTTCCACGCTGGCACCAGCAACATCCGCGCGAGCAAGCCTGGCCACCCCTTCTGCGTCGCCACGTTCACCTTCTGATCTCGAACGAGCTGCGCTCCGAGCCGCGAATGCACCTCGGCCGCGAGCGTCGTCCTGATCAAGTCTGCACAAGCAGCAGTAATTTCGCTCCGCCCCGCCGACCTCGGCAACTTGCTCACTTCCTCGGCAGCCCGCCGCAACGTTTCGACCAACGCTCCCCGGGCTGCCATGTCCTCAGGCGCAGCCTGCCAACGCGCTATCGCCTGATGAGCGCTCGCTGCCGCCTCAAACGCCATCTCTATTGGACCTTTCGCTAGAATCGTCTCTACCGATCGAGAAGGTGAAACTGGGGGCTGTAAGAGCGTCGCGGGAGGCATAGGCCTGCCGCTGATGCATATTCTAGACCGGCCAAAACAACACTTACTTACCTACCTATTAATAAGCAAGTTACTAAATTTTTTATCATAACCCCCTAAACCCCGGGCCTCACATCACGGTAATGAGCACACCCACAGGCAAAATTTGCCGTATATCCCGGGCCTAGCGCGCCGCTTCTAAACAGCGCACAACGCGATCACTTTCCCGCTTCACACCACGCCGCCCAACAGGCTCTCAACGCATCCGCAAACCGCCGCGCTTGTCCGGCGTGATTCAAAAGTTCCGATGCTTGCATCTCCACTCGCAGCGTCGTGCGAATCCGCGCCAAGCCCGCCACATCCTTCGCCAATTCCGCCGCGATGCGCACATAGTCGTCGTCGTTCGCTGCGATCCACTCACTCCGACCGATCGCCTTCAGCAAACTCGCCCCCACGCGCGACGCATGACGATCTCCTTCTCGTGTCACAACCGGCACGCCCATCCACAACGCTTCGCACGTCGTGGTCGTTCCATGATACGGAAACGCGTCCAGCGCCACATCCACTTGCCCATACATGGCCAGATGCGCCGCGGTCTCGCGCACCTGCGGCTCGAGCCGCACGCGATCTTCGGCAATCCCCGCTTCCCGCAATCGTCGGCGCACGCCGTCGCGCACGCCCTCATCGTCCATGCCCGCAGCTTTCACCAGCAATCGCGAGCCGGGCACGGCTGCCAAGATCCGAGACCACACCCGCAACATCGGATCCGTCACCTTCACGAAATTGTTGAACGATCCAAACGTCACCACGCCGTTCGCCAGCGCCGGCGGCATTCCCACCTCAGGGGCGCTGCTGGGCGGTAGATACGACCATGCGGTCGGCGCAAAACGTATGAGTTTTTCAGATACGCACGACTCGGCGTCGCCGGTCGGATCCGTGATTTCATCCACCAATCGGTAATCGATCGCCGGCACACCGGTGGTATTGGGATATCCGAGATACGTAATCTGCACCGGCGCCACGCGACGTGCGAGCAGCGGCAGCCGGTTCGTTCCGGCGTGTCCAGTGAGGTCGACCAGCACGTCCGGCACGTCTCGCAGGATCGCCTCTTCCACCGCGTCATCCGGACGGTTCGCGAAATTCCGCCAGAGCGCCGCATAGCCTCTCAGGCGCTCACTCGTCGCATCCACCTTCGCGCTATCATGATAGAGCACGATCTCGAACGCGCTTCGGTCCAACTCCCGCAACAGCGGCTCCAAAAAATACGCCACCGAATGCTGATTCAGATCGGGCGAAAGAACGGCCAGCCGCAGACGCCGCCCGGCATCGCGCAGGTTGAGCCAAAC
>CALGTD010000204.1 GCA_937901895.1 uncultured Spartobacteria bacterium
CGGACGCGGCGTAGACAATCGCGTTGGACTTCACGTGCTTCACGACGCTCCAGCCGAATTCCATCGCCTCCAGTTCGGCCTTCGTCGGCGGACGCTTCGAGACCACCTTGTGCTCGAGTTCCTCGACGTCTGCGCTGTCGCTGTCCTGCACGAGCAGTCCGCCGAGCACAGACCGGACGTCGCGGGTGTCGGGATCCGGCATCTTCAACAGGCGCATCAGGCGGAGATTCTTTTTCTTCTGCAGCACGGCGCGGGCGTCCGCCTCGAACTCGGGAGCAATGATCACCTCGGAGAAAATTTCGCTGATCGCCTTCGCAAGCGCTTCCGTCACGGGACGGTTCACGATGATGATCCCGCCGAACGGCGCCTGCCGGTCCGTGGCGAACGCCTTGTCCCACGCGGCCTTGAGATCAGGATCCGTCGCGACGCCGCAGGGATTTGTGTGCTTGAGAATGGCGACCGTCGGCTTCGAGAACTCCGCAATCAGATTCGTCGCCGCGGTGATGTCGAGGATGTTGTTGTAGGAAAGTTCCTTGCCCTGGAGTTTCTCGAACCAGTCGCTGAAGTTGCCGTAGAGCTCGGCCTTCTGGTGCGGGTTCTCGCCGTAGCGCAGCCGCTGCTCGAGCGGGAGCGTGATCGAAAACTGTCCGCTCGTCTGCTGCTCGCTGCCGAGGAAGTTCGTGATCGCCCGGTCGTAGGCGGAAGTCGTCGCAAATGCCTTGATCGCGAGACGCTCGCGGAGCTTCTGCGTCGTGCCGCCGCCCTCCTCCTTCATCTCCTCGAGGATCGCGGGATAATCCGCGGGATCGGTGACCACGGTAACCGACTGGTAGTTCTTCGAAGCACTGCGGATCATCGACGGACCGCCGATGTCGATGTTCTCGATCGCCTCGGCGAGCGTGACGCCCTCCTTCTCGATCGTCGCCTCGAAGGGGTAGAGGTTCACCACGACCAGATCGATCGGCCGAATGTCGTGCGCCTTCGCCGCGGCGACGTGCTCGTCGTTGTCGCGGAGGTAAAGCAGACCGCCATGGACTTTCGGGTGGAGCGTCTTCACACGACCGTCGAGGATTTCAGGCGATCCGGTAAACGCGGAAATCTCGACCACGGGAATGCCGGCCTTTTGAAGGGCCTTCGCAGTGCCGCCGGTGGAGATGATCTCGACGCCGAATTCGGCAAGGCCCTTCGCAAAATCGAGCAGGCCTGTCTTGTCGGATACGGAGATGAGTGCGCGTTGAATCTTCATTCGGGAATGTTGGGTTCAAGCCGCAGCGGCGGCTTCTTCGTGCTGGAACTGGATCTCGTAGAGCCGGCGATAGAGCCCGCTCTTTTCGAGGAGTTCTCGATGGGTGCCGACTTCGACGATGCGGCCGTCATCCATGACGACGATCTGGTCGGACTTGAGAATCGTGGACAGCCGATGCGCGATCGCAACGACCGTGCGGCCCTGCGAGAGTCGCTCGAGGGCGGCCTGGATGATCCGTTCGCTCTCGCTGTCGAGCGCGGACGTGGCCTCGTCGAGCAGGAGAATGGGCGCGTTCTTGAGGAGCGCGCGGGCGATCGCGAGCCGCTGCTGCTGCCCGCCGGAGAGAAGGCTGCCCTTGTCTCCGACGACGGTGTCATAGCCGTTCGGCTGCGCCATGATGAAGTCGTGCGCGTAAGCGAGCTTCGCCGCGGCCTCGATCTCGGCTCTTGTCGCGTCGAGCCGGCCGTAGCGGATGTTTTCGTAGATCGTGTCGTGGAACAGGAAGCTCTCCTGCGTGACGATGCCGATCTGCTCGCGCAGCGAAGTCTGCCGGATCGTGCGAATGTCACGTCCGTCGAGCCGGATCACTCCCGCCTGCGGATCGTAGAATCGCAGCAGCAACGCCAGCATCGTCGTCTTGCCCGCACCGCTCGCGCCGACGAGCGCATATTGCCTGCCGGCCTCGATCTTCAACGACACGTCGCGAACGGCGACCTTCTCCGTGCCGTAACCAAACGTCACGTGATCGAACTCGATCTCGCCACGTGCGTGCTGGATTTCCACGGCGTCCGGCGCGTCCTGGATCGTGGGCCTGGTCTCGAGGATCTCGAAGATGTAGGTCGTCGACGCCAGGCATTTCTGCATGAGCATCGGAATCCGGCTCAGCGCCTTGGCCGGATTGTAGAGCATGAAGATGCCCAGACAGAGCGCGCCAAACTTGATGAAACTCACGTCAAAGACGATCACGTAGATCAGTGCGAGCACGACTCCGAGCGCGGACACCGATTCGATGAGCGGCTGCACGATGTCGATGCTCTTGCGCACGCGCATGCTGTTGCGGCACTGCGTCTCGCTGGATTTCTCGAACTGCGCGGCCTGGTAGTCCTCGCGGGCAAAGGACTTGATCACGCGGATGCCGGAGAACGTCTCCTGCAGGATCACCGCCATCGCGCCGGCCTCGTTTTCCTCGGCCTTGCCGGCCTGACGCACCTTCTTTCCAAAGATCGCCACCGGGATGATGCAGATCGGGAAGAGCACGAGCGTGGTGAGACTGAACCGCCAGTCGATCATCACGAGCACGACGACGCCCGTGATCACCGCGACCGGTTGCTTGATCACGTCGCCGGCGATGGTCGTCAGCGCGTTTTGCGCCATGCGGGTGTCGTTGAGGACGCGCGAAATCAGACGGCCCGTCTTCGCCTTGTTGAAGTAGTCGAGAGACTGGGTGGTGATATGCCGGAAGAGCTGGCTGCGCAGGTCGCGGAGCACCCGAAAGCTCACCCAGGCCATGCAGTAGGCGTTGAGGTAGGCGAAGATTCCCCGCGCAATCACCGTGAGGGGGATGATGAGAATGATCCCCGCGAACCGGCCAATACGCGGTCCCTCGTCGACGGTTTCGGTTTGCGCGAGAGGGTTGAAGTTCATCGCCCCCGCCTCCAGCCCGAGCTGCTCGCCGACGTATTTCAGAATGAGCGGCGCAACACCGCTAAGGACGCCCGCGATGATGCCGCACGCAAGGCCGGCCACAAACCGCTTCCGATACGGACGCAGGTATGCCGCGAGGGTAAAATACGGCTTCCAGAACTGTCGGATCAGCTCGGGAAGCGGGAGTTTCTTCTTGGGATCAGCCATCGGCCAGAGTGCGACACGCTATACGAGGGGCCGCGCCGTCGCGAAACAAAAAGCGGTCACGGGCGCGGGCGTAACAGGTCGAAATACCAGTCGCGCAGCTGCGGACCGCAGAGCATCCAGAGCACTGCGCCCAGGGCGAGATACGGTCCGTAGGGAATTTTTCCTCCCGACCGGCCACGGGTGACCGCGATCGTTGCGCCCCCGACGATCGCACCGATCAGCGAAGACGCGGCAATCGTGAACACAACAGCCTGCCAGCCAAGAAATGCGCCGATGCACGCCATGAACTTCACATCGCCGAAGCCCATCGCCTCGCGTGGAATGACGACCGCCTCAAGAACGCCGGTGAACTCCGTGACCTCCTCGATCGGGAACTCCGTGCCGTCGATCACGATGCGGTTGAAGAACACCCGCGCCTTGCAATCCTTGAAACGCTTTCCGTTCACCCGCGCTTCGCGGCACTCGAGGATCAGCACGTCACTCTCGCGCGAAAAAATGTCGTCCCAAGGCCAATCCTCGCCGCCGATGACAAGCGTCGGATTCTCCTCGCCCTCGACGAGCCGGAAGGGCTCGGGCTTTTCCGGCACGATCCGCTTGCGCCCGAAGGCAAGCTTCCCGAACTCGACAACCGCCCAGAGCACCCCCGCCCCGAGTGCGGCACCGGCGGCGGACCAGCCGAGAGCTTCCAGCCGCGAATCCGTCCCCATGAGTCCCGGCAGCGCCAGGCAGGCGAGCACCCCCGCGGCCGCGCCACCGAGCGTGATTTCGTCGGGAATGATGTAGTGCTCGAAGTCGATGAATGTCGCGGTGATGAGCAGCGCGAGGAAAAGCCAATATGCCGGTGCGAGCGACGGACCGAACGCGAGCCAGATCCACAGAAAGGCGCACGCCGTCACCAGCTCCACGAGGAAATACCGGAACGGGATCGGCGCCCCGCAGGAAGCGCATTTTCCACGCAGGAGCAGCCAGCTCACCAGCGGGAGATTTCGATACCACGGAATCGTCGCCTTGCAGTGCGGGCAGAACGAGCGCTTCGGGTTTCCGATGCCAATGCCGCGCGGAAGCCGGTGAATGCAGGCGTTGAGAAACGAGCCGACGATCGCGCCGAGAAAAAACGCGAAGACAGCGAGGACCTGCGCGACTCGGGGATCGGAGAAATTCGGCACCGCTTTGACGGCGGATCAGTCCCGCCGGGATGATGCGCGACCGTCCCAGACCGCCGCGCCGGATTCAAGCGTCATTCCTTCGGCAGCCGCTCCTCGAGCAGCTCGCAGATCACGTGAAGGAGAAATTGCTGGGCCTCCTGGATGCGCGCGGTCTCCGCGCCCTCGACGATGATCTCGATCTCAGCAGCGCCTTTGGTGAAGCCGCCCTGGCGGCCGAGCAGCGCGATTGTCGACATCTCGAGACGACGGGCCTCCTCGATGGCGGCGAGCAGGTTGCGCGACTTGCCGCTGGTGGAAATGACGATCAGGACATCGCCTTTTTTCCCGAACGCCTGCACCTGCCGGGCGAAGGCGTCCTGGTAGTCGTAGTCGTTGGAGATCGCGGTGAGCAGTCCGGCGTCCACGGTGAGCGCCATCGCGGGATACGGACGGCGGTCCCCCTTGAACCGGCAGACGAACTCCGTGGAAATGTGCGCCGCATCCGAGGCGCTGCCGCCGTTGCCGGCGAGCAGGAGCTTGTTGCCGGAGAGGAACGCCTGCTCGATGACATCGGCACACTTCACGATCTCCTCTTCATGCGCGCCGATCGCCTTGAACGTGTCGATCGCGTCGCGGAGCGATTGCTGGAACGGCGTCATTTGGATTTCAGCGCAAGCCGGGGATCGATGACCAGCAGCGCATCGAGGTCGGGCCACGCCTGCGCGTCGGTCGGTTGAAACAGGTGGAGATAGACCTTCACGGAGGTCGGCGGGTGTTTGGCGAAGATCGCTTCCACGGCGGCATCGAGCTTATCACGCTCGGGCTGCGGGGGAATGTCGTCGATCAAGCCTTCGTTGTGCTCGATTCCGCAGGCGTCGAGAAAATCGCCGAGCATGTCGCGGTGGACGGAGAGGATCCAGTTCTGGAGCACCTCGATCGCGAGGTCTTCGTTCGCCGGGCGGGAAAGCACGTCCCGCATCCACTCGTGGCGCTCGACACGCGGCTTGCGCTCGAGGAATACGCCGCGGAGTTTCCGCCGTGCGGCGGTGGCGTGCACGGCGCCCTTGTAGCCGTCCTTGTTCGCCTGATGAAGGGACTCGAAGATCTCGTGGGATTCGGCCGGCTCGAGGCCGGAAAAAATCTTATGCGCGGTCACGGTGGGTATCGATTGAACTCCGCGAGGCCGTTCGGTCGCGGGCCACACCGTATCGACGATGCCCGCCGGCGAGTCAAGCCGCACGCAAAGCGCCCATTTGACACGCTCCGGCAAAGCCGCTTTCATCGGCGCGCATGAGATGGATTCCCGCCGCGCTCCTGGCGTGTGTTTTTCTGGGCGCCTGCGCGGCCCCCGAGAAACCGCCCACGTATCTGGAGCGGGCCAATGTGCTTCCGCTGGATCTGGACAGCCGCTTCCAGATCCGCAAGCAGATGCTGTTTTTCAACGATCCGCGCAACTATCAGACGACGCAGAGCGAGGTGATGCGGTTCTTCCGGATGCGGATGAACCATGGTGCCACGACCCCGCGCGACATCGACGAGGTCACGGGCAACTACTTCACGTTCTTCTGGCGGGCGACCGAGCGCGCCGACGTGACCGTTCGGCTGGAATACCGCCAGACGGCGCTTGGGAACTACGTGATGGCGCAGGAGCGCTACTACCCGAATGCGAAGGGCTCCTACAAATCGGAGTTCCGCGTCACGGGTGACGAATACCTCGAGCACGGACGGGTGTCCGCGTGGCGGGTCCTGCTCATCGTCAACGGACGGATCGTGGCCTTCCGTCAATCGTTCATGTGGAAGTGACAACGGACGGTCCGGTTGACACCCCCCGACGCGAGACCTTAAGTTCGCAATCATCGTGAGTTCGAAGTCCACGATCATGGCAAGCCTCGTCGACGAGGCCGTCTGGTTGCGCGTGATGGGCCGGGGAACCTTTCAGACCAGCGCTGGAATGAAGGAGTATGCCCGGCGCATGATCCAGCGCGGCCGCCGGCATTTCGTGGTCGACCTCGCGGCATGCGAGTTGATGGACTCGACGTTCATGGGAACCCTTGCCGGACTGGCCCTGCGGCTGCGGGAGTTTGGCACCGGCGGCCTTACGGTCATCAACGGCAACGCCCGGAACACGATGCTCCTTGAGAACCTCGGCCTGGATCATCTTTTTTCCTTCACGCTTCCGGAGGGCATCACGCCTCCCCCGGCCGCCACGGCAAAGCCGCTCGACGGTGCAACGGTGAGCGCCTCCCAGCAGCACGACACCATTCTCTCGGCTCACGAAGCGCTCGTGGAAGCCGATCCGGAGAACGAAGCACGCTTCAAGGACGTGCTCGAACTCCTCAAACAGGAGTCCAGTTCCGACGCTGATTCCTGAGAGGGAATCCCCCGGGCAGAAGGCATGAGGAATCTTCCACGCGGGGCGTCAGTGGAAACCCGGGGTTGAGCGGGCATGGTCTGGACCTACACCTTTTTCGTCCTCTTCATCGCGACATTTGTCGCGCTGGTGACCACGCTGGTCGTGATGTCGCGCCGCATCGCGTCGACCGAGAAGGCGCGGCTCGACATCGAGGCGGAGGAGGCCCGGGTTTTCGAGTTCCTCCACGGACTGGGGGAGGCGTTTTCCGAAGGCGTGCGCTCGGCGGATCTGCACCGGCTCATCGTCGAAGGTGCCGCGCGCACCCTCGACGCGCACGGCGGCTGCCTCTATCTCGCCGACCGAAGCGGCACGGCGATGGTCCCGGCGTTTCTCTCGAAAGGCTGCCCGCCACTGATCGAAGTCCCGAGGCATGTTCTCGAGCAGGCGGCCACCGTTCCCATTGCGGTGGAAAGCTACGTGCGTCTTCATGCGGTGAAGCCGGGGGAAGGGTTCGTTGGCTCGGTCTGGAACACCGGCGAGGCCCGGCTTTTCACCACCGAGCTGGCTCCGGTGAACGAGGGCCGCGACCAGAGCCTGCAGGTGAATGCCGCGCTCATCGGCCCGCTCATCTACCGGCGCAAATGCCTGGGCATTCTTTCCGTGGCGAACGGCTACGGCGCGATTCCCTTTTCGGAGTCCGACCTGAAGCTTTTCCAGACGATTTGCGAGCAGTCCGCCTTCGCCCTCTACAACGAGGTGGTCTATCTCGAGGCCAACGAAAAGAAGCGGCTCGATCACGATCTTGCCATCGCGCGGGAGATCCAGAGCATCCTTCTGCCATCGGATCCCCCGCCCATTCCGGGATTTGAAATCAGCGGGCTGAACATCCCGGCGCGACAGGTCAGCGGCGACTATTTCGACTACCTGGTCATCGATGAAAACCGCACCGGTGTCGCCATTGCCGACGTCTCAGGCAAGGGCGTGCCCGCCTCGCTCATCATGGCCATGTGCCGCAGCGTGATCCGCAGCCAGTCCCCGGGCACCACCTCTCCGTCCGAGGTCCTCCGCCGGGTGAACCGCCAGCTTTACCCGGACATCAAGGAGGACATGTTCATCAGCATGGTCTACCTCATCCTCGACGCCCATTCGGACGTCGTGCGCCTCGCACGCGCCGGTCACGATCCGCCGTGCGTGTATCGTGCCGCCACGCGACGCGTGGAAAGCATCAACCCCAAGGGCATGGCCCTCGGAATTGACAGTGGGGAGGTCTTCGATAGAGTTTGCGCCGACTTCGAGTTCCCGCTCGAGCCCGGTGACTGCATCCTGCTTTACACGGACGGGACCACCGAGGCGCTGGACTCAAGCGGCGCGGAATTCGGTGTCGACCGCCTCCTCCAAAGCCTGCAAACCGGCGCGGACGGCGGCGCGGGGGGAATCGTCCGACGAATCACCGAGGACGTGAAAGCCTTTGTCGGCTCCTATCCGCAACACGACGACATCACTCTCATCGCCATTCGCAAATTATGATTTCGCCAGAGGAAGCCAGGGAATCCGAAACGTCCGAAACCGCAACCGGGGAAGCCTCCGGCACTGCGGAAAACGTCGCACCTTCCGCGGAAGCAAACGCCTCCGCCGGGGAAGGCACCACACCCGAGCTCGAGACGCTTCAAAAGGATCTCGAAAAATTTCGCGAACTCTATCTCCGCAGCCAGGCCGATCTCGACAACTACCGCAAGCGCGCCGCCCGCGAGCGCGAGGAGGCTACGCGCTACGCCAACGCGTCGCTGCTCGAACGCCTGCTCCCGATTCTCGACAACTTCGAACTCGGCATCGATGCCGCACGCAACGCCGGCGGTGGCGAGGCGATCCTTCAAGGCATGTCGATGGTTCAAAAACAGCTTCAGGATTTCCTCGTCGACAGCGGCGTGCAGCCGATCGATGCGCTTGGAACGACATTTGATCCCAACCTGCACGACGCGCTCGGACAGGAGGCCAGCGATGAGGTGGCCGACGGCGTTGTTCTCCGCCAGATTCGTCGCGGATACAAACTCAAGGACCGCCTGCTTCGCCCCGCCGCGGTGATCGTCTCGAAGGGTCCCGCCAACGAATGAAGACCAGGCGCGACTATTACGAGATCCTGGGCGTCGAGCGCGGCGCCTCGCCCGAGGAGATCAAGCGGTCCTACCGCAAACTCGCGGTGAAGTATCACCCGGACAAGAATCCGGGCGATCACGAAGCCGAGGAGCGATTCAAGGAACTCGGCGAGGCCTACGACGTGCTCATGGATCCCGACAAGCGCGCCGCCTACGACCGCTACGGGCACGCGGCGTTCAGCCAGGGGGGCATGGGTGGCGGCGGTGGAGGTGGATTTCATGATCCGTTCGACCTCTTCCGCGAAGTCTTCGGCGCGGGCGGAGGCGGAGGAGGAATATTCGACCACTTCTTCGGCGGAGGAAATGCCGACGGCCGCCAGCGCGGCTCCGACCTGCGCTACGACATCCAGATCACCCTCGAGGAGGCCGCAGCCGGCATCGAAAAGGAAATCGAGATCCGCAAGCTCAACACCTGCGGATCGTGCGACGGCTCCGGCGCCCAGGCCGGCTCGCGCACGGTCACGTGCTCGACCTGCCGCGGGCGCGGTCAGGTCGTCGTTTCCCGCGGATTTTTCCAGGTCGCGCAGACCTGTCCGAACTGCCACGGCACCGGTCGCGTCGTGGAAAAGCCTTGCCGCGCCTGCGCCGGCGAAGGCCGCGTCGAAAAGACCTCCCGTGTGAAACTCAAAATCCCGGCCGGCATCGAGCACGGCTCCCGTCTGCGCTCCGGCGGCAACGGCGAGGCCGGCATGCGCGGCGGCGCGGCGGGCGATCTCTACGTCGTCGTTCACATCAAGGAACACCCGATCTTCGAGCGCGAGGGCAGCGATCTCCATTGCGAGGTGCCGATTCCCTTCTCCACCGCCGCACTCGGCGGCGAAATTCACGTTCCCACGCTGAAGGGGGCGGTGAATCTCAAGATCCCCGCCGGCACACAGGGCGGCTCAACCTTCCGCGTTCGCGGCCAGGGCATGCCCCATCTGCAGCAGGGCGGTCGCGGCGATCTTTTCGTTCGCGTCCAGGTGGAGGTGCCGACGAAGCTGAATTCCGAGCAGCGTGCAAAACTCGAGGAGTTTGCCGCGCTCTGTGGCGACGACAACACCCCGCTGCATCGCTCGTTTTACGACAAGCTGAAGGACTTTTTCACGTCGTAGCGAAGACCGCCGTCCGCTCGATCGCCGTCAGTTCACGCCACGCGCCCGGCGCGAGATCGGCCGGCAGGTCGAATGCGCCGATGCGCACCCGCATGAGTCGCAGCGTAGGGTGTCCAACGGCTGCGGTCATCTTGCGCACCTGCCGGTTTCGTCCCTCGCGCAACTCGAGAGCGATCCAGGTATCGGGCACGGTCTTCCTCACGCGGATGGGTGGGTTCCGGGGCGCGACGACCGGCTGCGGATCAAGGACCCACGCCCGCGCGGGAAGGGTGCGCTTTCCTTCGATCGTCACTCCGGCCTCCAGACTCGCGATCGCCGCCGCGTCCGGCGCGCCTTCGACCTGCGCCCAATAGCGCCGCCAGTGGGCACGGCGTGGATCCAGCAGCCGGCTGTTCAATCCCGCCTCGTCGCTCAGGAGCAGAAGTCCCTCAGAATCCGAATCCAGCCGGCCTAGCGGATACACGCGCGGCGGCAGTCCCAGCTCCGCGAGCGTGCGATGCCGCGGGTCCTCCTGTGTGAACTGGCTGAGAAATCCGTAGGGTTTGTTCAGCGCAAGCAACATCAAACGTCCCGGTGAATCGGTTTCGCAGGCATTCTGCCGTGAAGGTCCATCCGCACGTCGTAGTCGCGCAGGGAGGCGTTCGCGAGCGCGAACTCCCACGGGCAACGCTCTTTCGCCTTTGGCCCGCGCGAGCTCCGGGTTAGGCTCGCGCCATGCTCGTCACCGCCGCGCAAATGAAGGCCGTCGAGGAGGCGGCGTTTGCCCGCGGTGTGTCCGCGGAGGATTTGATGGAACGCGCGGGGCTCTCCATCGCGCGGGAGATCGTTCGATTTTTCCCCGAGCCGGCGCAGGTGCTTGCTGTCTGCGGCAAGGGCAACAACGCCGGCGATGTGCTCGTTGCCGCGCGCCATCTGCGCGAAGCAGGCTGGTCCGCGCGCGAATTGCTGGTCTTTCCCGAGGACGCACTTTCCCCGCTCAGCCGCGTCCAGCTCGCACGTCTTCGGGAAACTCCGGAGCAATCGCCGTCCCAACTCGCCCCCGGCCGCCTCGTCGTGCTCGACGGCCTGCTTGGCATCGGAACGCAAGGCGCTCCGCGCGAGCCGATCGCCGGCGCGATCCGCCAGATCGAAGCCCTGCGCACCGCCCGCGGCGCCTTCGTGGTCGCGGCGGACATTCCGAGCGGACTCGATGCCGACACGGGCGTTCCCGCCTCATCCTGCGTCACCGCGGACCTCACGGTCACGATCGGCATTGCAAAGGCCGGTCTCGTCGCGGACACCGCCACCGCGCATGTCGGTCGGCTCGCGCTCGCGCCCCTCGCGGAACTCACCACCGACCACGGCGATCCCGCAGGTCTCATCACGCCTGAAACCCTGCGCCCGCTCCGATTCCCTCCCTCGTTCGATTCCCACAAGGGCCTCTGGGGCCGCGTCGGCATCGTCGCCGGCTCACGTGGCTACCTTGGCGCGGCGCGGCTGTGTTCCATGGGCGCCCTGCGCGCCGGCGGCGGACTGATCACCCTCTACACGCTTGCTGACACCTACGATCTGCTCGCCACCGGATGTCCCCCGGAGGTCATGGTGAAGCCGGTGAAGCGATTTGCGGACCTCCTCGACGACAAGCTCGACGCCCTCGCGATCGGTCCGGGCCTCGGAATGTCGAACGACGCCGCGATTCTCGAGATCCTCGAAAAATTCCCCTCACCCGCCGTGGTCGATGCCGACGCCCTCAACGTCCTGTCGCGCTCCCGGTCGTGGCCCGTCTTCGCGGCGCAACGGCTTTTCACTCCTCACCCCGGCGAGATGCTGCGGCTTTTTCCCGAAGCCGAAGCACTCACACGGCGGGAAGCCGCCGAGAAATTCACCAACACGCATCCCGTCACCCTGCTGCTCAAAGGCGCGCGAGCGATTGTTTCCGAAGCCGGCAAGGCGACCGCCTTCAACACGACGGGAAATCCCGGCATGGGCACTGGCGGCATGGGCGACGTTCTCAGCGGAGTCGCCGCCGCATTGCTCGCGCGAAACTTTCCTGCATTCCACGCGGCCATGCTGGGCGCATGGCTTTGCGGGCGCGCGGCCGAACTCTCCGTCTTCGCACGTGGGGGTTCTCCGGAATCCCTCTCCGCGAGCGACATTCCCCACCACCTCGGCGGAGCATTTGGGGAACTCAGTCTTTCTTTCGCCGACCCGGCAGGCGCAGGCGGTTCCGCTTGAAGGACTCGAGCCCCGGCTGCAGCCGGCGGAACAACTTCCGCGTCTCCTGCAGCGGCAGATCCTCGATGAAATAGGCAATCGACGCCCGCCCGATCGCATACGTGCCCGCACCAGCAACGATGCCCGAGATCGCATTTCCCCATAGCGGGAACACCTTCAGCAACGCGCGCGCCCCCTCGCGAAACGCAAAGCCTGCACCGAGGTTCACTCCGAGCGCCGCGGTAAATTCCGCGATCAATCGCGGACTCGCCTTTCGCCCGCTCACATAGACCACGAGCCCGACCATCAGCGTCTGCAATGTCATCAGGATCGGCATGTCCGCCAGCGGGATCGGCTGCATCCCGATCACTCCGCACACCGCGGTAAACGATTTCAACAGCGACATCGCGATGGCCGCCTGCGCGGCGCGGGCGCCGGACATCCGCGCAAATTCGAGTCGCGCCGGATTCGGCAGTTCCCCGCAGACCGCCTCCGCGATTGCCTCCCCACCGCTCTCCGCGGCAAGCACGTGCAATCCGCGCTGTGAAAACTCCCGGCGTGAATTCAGCAGCGCGCGCAACCTCGCCCGCCCCGCCTCGCCGTCACCAATCGAAACCGCCACCACGCCCGGCCGGACGTCCTCCGCTCCGGCACAGGTGTTCAATCGATCGAGGGCGGATTCAAACTCCGAGCCAAACGCCTCCGCGTCATCCTCAGGTCCCCGCAGGAACACGACCACGTCCGGAATCGAACCCCCGATCGCCGTTTCATAAAATCCGTCGGGCAGGCTGCCCCGCGCGTCCAGCACCTCGACCGCACCACGATCCGCGACACGGTAGGTGCGCCATCCGTCACGTGCCTCTCCGGTCTCCACATCCGCATCGCAGACGATCCGCAGCAACGCAGGCACCGTCGTTCCCGCAGCGCCGCCGAGCACCAGCACGCGCGCCGGCCGCTGCTCGAGGAACAGTTCCCGGATGGGCGTCAGTTCCCGCAGGATCGGCTTTCGCGCGGCGCCGGGAAGTTTCTCCACCAGCGACGTCAGCCGCTCGTAGAGCCGCAGCACACTGTCACGATTCAAAGTTTGCAAGGTCTTCCAAAAGGATGCCCGTGTGTTCGGCCGGCTTCACCCGGCGATGCACGGATTTGATTCTTCCGTCCGGGCGGATCACGACGGTCGTCCGCTCGGTTCCCATGAACTTCCGGCCATACAGATTCTTTTCAACCCATACTCCGAATGCCTCCACGATCCGCCGGTCCTCATCGCTGATCAACGGATACGGCAGCCCCTGCTTCTCGATGAACTTCCGGTGACTCTCCACCGAATCCACGCTCACGCCGAAAATCTCCGCATCCGTCGCACGCAAAGCCGCCCACTCGTCCCGCAGCCCGCACGCCTGCGTGGTGCAGCCCGGCGTCCCGTCCTTCGAATAAAACACCAGCACCACCGTGCGACCGCGCAAATCCTCCGACCGCACGAGCGTCCCTTCGAGTCCGAAGCGCCCGCCCACCGCGATGCCCTCGAACGCAGGCGCCATGGTCCCCGGCGACAGCTCCGCACTCATCCCGCTCTCGCTTCCAGCCAGTCGATGGCCTTCAGGTAGCTCTGCCGTTCCAGATAGTGCCGCAACATCGGGTCCGCTCCCGGCCCGAGCCTGCGCGCAGCCTCGTCGACCCGCGCCGACGCCTTCATCAACTGGTTCAGATGCTCCTGCGCGTCCCGTTCGTAAAGCTCGCGATTTCCGACGACTGCCATCCGCTCCCGCAGCGCCTCCTGCAACTCCGCCAACACATCCGCATCCATCGGAAAAATCATGCGTCCGCTCCCGGTCGAAAGTCCAGTCGGGGAAAAAAATCCGTCGATTTCGAGTTGAAATTCCCGCCGCTCCATGTTTCCCTCTCCGGCTCCCTGTTCCGGAAATCCTGAGTAGCTCAGTGGTAGAGCGGTCGGCTGTTAACCGATTGGTCGTAGGTTCGAATCCTACCTCAGGAGCCACTTTTTGACACGGTTTGAGGCAGGTTTGCCTGTAGCGGCACGTTGAATCTCGCGCACTTTTGCGCGAAGAACCTTGTGTAGCGGCACGTTGATTCTTGCGCGTTTCTTTGCGAAGAACCCTGCACACGAGGCCGGTATTTTTGCGTTAAAGTTTGCACATCACCCGCAGAGTGTAGGGGCGCGTTGAATCCTGCGCACTTCTGCGCGGAAAATCTTGCACACGAGGTCGATATTTTTGCGTTGGGTCTTTCCTAGAAGCTATCTCAAAATATAGCTGAGTGGAAATGGCATGCTAGGTGCTGCATG
>CALGTD010000205.1 GCA_937901895.1 uncultured Spartobacteria bacterium
GGGCAGGCGAGGGTGACGGCGCTGGGCAGGCCGCGGGCCACCTCGCCGGCGAAGGAGGGGCCGGAGAGCACCGCCGCCCGCGCCTGCGGGATCGCGATGCAGGCTGGACGGGTGCGGAAGGAATACCTCGCCATCGTCCACGGCTGGCCGGAGTGGGACGAATGCGAGATCAATGCTCCGATCGTGCGGCTCGGCGAGGTTGCGGAGTCGCGGGTTCATTTGAAACGCGCGGTGCACCCGGCCGGGGCGGAATCGCGCACCCGGTTCCGGGTTGAGAGCCGCGTGCAGCGGGCGGATGGAGAGCGGCTCGCCCGGGTGCGGGCGTTTCCGCTCACGGGACGAACGCACCAGATCCGCGTGCATCTCGCGCATGCCGGGCATCCGGTGGTCGGTGACAAGCTCTACGGACCGGACGAGGCGCTTTATCTGGAATTCATCGAAACGGGGTGGACGGAGTCCCTCGCGGAGCGCCTGTGGCTGCCGCGGCATGCACTGCACTCGGCCGCGCTCGAGCTGGACTTTCGCGGCGATTCGACGCGATGGGAGGCGGCAATGCCCCGCGACATGGCGGAGCTTTTGGAATGACAGACCGGATCGATGCAAGGAGCTGCACTCACGGCAATTTTACCGGGTTCTGACAATTCTCTGACAAACGCAGGACGACCGTGGTGTATGAGAGGGAAATGAAACGCTGGATGGGACTCGGACTTGCGGTGGTGCTGGCCGGTTGTGTTGCGACCGGAGCGGTGAAGAAGGGAGCCTCCCGCACGGAATCGCCGGAGGGAATGCGCTTCATCTTTTTCGCCGTGCTGGAAGGGCTCTACGAGGACGGTGTGTCGAACGAGGATGTCGACCGGATTCTCGCGCGGAAGGACGGCAGCGGATACCGGAACTTTATTTTCGGTTGCGAGATCTGCACGGCCACCATTCAGGCGTTGGAGGCATATCGCGCACGCCCGGGCCGGCTTTACGGGAGGAAGATTCCCAGCTCCACGTTTGGTCCAGGGTTGCCGCCCGCGGTGCGGGAGCGGTTGCGCAGTCCCGATTCGAAGGTCCGGCTTCGCGCGATCAACGGCCTCGTGCGCAGCTGGATTCAACGACGGATGGAGCGGATGAACCTGTCCCGCGCCGAACGCGCACGACTGCGGGAGGAGATCAACTGGATGCGCGACCGTGGAATGCAGGCGCTGGAGAGTTTTCGAAAAAACGGGACGGTCGATATGTATGCGGCCTCCTATGTGGAGGTCAGCGAGTGCGCGGCCTGCAACGGCGCGGCGGGTCTCGGAATGCCGTGACGGCTAGCGCTGCCGACCCTGGCGTTCGTTGACGATTCCCTGCGCGATCGCCTCGACGATCTTCTGCCGGCCCGAGGCGGTCTGGATGAATGCGTTGTCGGACGGGTTCGAGATGAATCCGCATTCGACGAGAATGGCGGGGCGGGAGTTCTTGCGCAGGACATAGAACCCGCGCCGCTTCACTCCGCGATTCGGGGTGTTGTAGCTGCGGGCGAGTTCCGCCTGGACGTTCGCGGCGAGCCTCCGGGAGCGCTCGGAGTAGTAGAACGTCTCCGTCCCGCGACCGGATGGATAGCGCACCCAGTTGTAATGCACGCTGACAAAGATGCTGTCGCGCGAGGCGTTGGAAATGTTCACACGCCGGTCGAGCGAGACAAACTGGTCGGAGGACCGCGTCATGATGACGCGGAAGCCGCGCTTTCGGAGGATGTTCGCGAGACGGTTTGCCGTGTCCAGCGTGAGGTCCTTCTCGTATTGACCGCGATAGGCCCTTGCCCCGCGGTTGTGACCGCCGTGGCCCGCATCGACGATGACGGTGCTGAAGGGGCCCGCGCCGAGGGAGCGGGTCGTTTTGCAACTCACAAGCGCGCCTGCCAGAATCCCCGCGATGGCGGCGACGAAAGCGACAGGCAGGATGCGGTGGAACATGCGGCTGGCGAATTCCAAGGTTGCGCAGCGTAAGGAAGAAGCGTGCCAGCGCAACTATTTTAGACTGGTTTTCGCAGCGCCGAGTCGCATGTTGCTCGGGCGATGCTGGCAAAACGAGTGATTCCCTGCCTCGACGTGACCGATGGCCGGGTGGTGAAGGGGACGAAGTTTCTGAACCTCCGCGACGCGGGCGATCCCGTGGAGTGCGCGAGGGCCTATGACGCACAGGGGGCGGATGAGCTGGTGTTTCTGGACATCACCGCCTCGAGCGACGGCCGCGCGACGATGCGCGATGTGGTGGCCCGCACGGCCGAGCAGTGCTTCATGCCGCTGACCGTCGGCGGGGGCATTCGAACGGTCGCCGACATGCGCGACATGCTGCTGGCGGGGGCGGACAAGGTGAGCGTGAACACCGCAGCCATCCGGGATCCGGACCTCGTGCGTGCCGGATCGGAGGCGTTCGGCGCGCAATGCATCGTGGTTGCCATTGATGCGAAGCGGAATTCCGCCGGCGGCTGGACGGTCTACACCCATGGCGGGCGGAATCCAACCGATCTCGACGCCGTTGACTGGGCTCGAAAGGTCGCAGCGCTGGGGGCCGGCGAGATCCTGCTGACGAGCATGGATGCCGATGGCACCTGCGCCGGCTACGACATCGCGCTTACCGCCGCCGTGAGTGATGCGGTGGGTATTCCCGTGATCGCCAGCGGTGGGGCGGGGAATTTGCAACACCTCGCCGACGTGCTTTCGGCTGGAAAAGCGGACGCTGTGCTCGCTGCGAGTATTTTTCATTTCGGCGATCATACGATTTCGGAAGCCAAGGAGTTTCTGGCTGCACAAGGGGTTCCGGTGCGACGGCTTTAATGCAAATACCGCATCACGGTATCGGGGAAATCCCTGATAAAAGTTCTTGCGGCATTTTGGGGTTGGGTTTATTCGATGGCCAATCACAACCCCAAAATGAACGACTCCACTGCAGTCAGCGATTTCAGCGTCGACGGTCTGTTGAACCTTCTCCGCAGCCAGGGAATGCGGGTGACCCGGAGTCGCCGGGGTATCCTGCAAGCGCTTTTCAAAGCCACGCGACCGCTGTCGCTGCAGGAAATCCAGCAGCAGGCGCTGGTTGAAGGCGGCATGCTGCCGGATTACGCGACGGTGTTTCGCATGATGATCCTTCTCGAGAATCTGCGAATCGTTCACAAAGTGAATCTGCGCCGCTCCTGCAGCTACTACGAGCTGACGAATCCGTCGAAGCACTACGACCACCTCGTGTGCGTGGAATGCGGAAAGGTCCTCCTGCTCGACAGCCCGTGCCCGGTGCACGAGGCCCAGGAGCGGATCGAGCGGGAATTCGGTTTCACCGGCCTGCAGCACTCGCTGGAGTTTTTCGGCAAGTGTCGTGAATGCTCGAGCGGCGTCAGCGCGCGCGTCGCAGCGCAAGTCCCAGCGTAAGGACAAGCAGCACGGCGTCGCGCACGAGCGTGGCCACCATCCGTTCGCGCGACGGCGGCACATCCTCGCCGAAGCATCCGCAGTCGACGATCAGGCCCTGGGATAGCGCCCAGCCAATCGCGACGATGAACGTCATCAGCAACACGGCGGCCAGCACCGCACCGATGCGGGCGGATTTGGGGATCAGAAGCAAAATTCCGCACAGCACCTCGATCCACGGGAGCGTGAGCGAGAACAGCTCCACAAGGGATGGTGGTAAAATGGTGAACTGCGAGATGGTTCTGGCGAAGCCCTCGCTGGCGCCGGCCTTCACGAATCCGGCATAGAGAAACATCACGGCAAGACCGATCCGCGCGATCCAGATGGCGATTTTCATGCGGAGAGCACGGCTTCCGTGGTGAGAATGGCCTGTCGTGCGGCGCGCACGTCGTGCACGCGAACGATCGATGCACCGGAAGTGGTCGCCGAGACAATGCACGCGATCGTGCCTGCATCGCGATCCGTGGGATTCGGGAGGTCGAGCACCTCGCCGATGATCCCTTTCCGGGAAACGGGCATCAGCACCGGACGCCCGATTGCGGCGATGCGGGGCAGTTCGCGAAAGACGCGAAGGTTGTCCTCCCGCTGCTTCGCGAAATCGATTCCGGGATCCAGAACGATTGCGTCCTCCGCGACGCCTGCAGACTTCGCCAACGCAATGCGATCCTTGAAAAAGGAGAGCATTCCGCCAATCACGTCCTGCCAGCGCACATCGGTGTGGGGGACCTTCGGCTCGCCGACCGTGTGCATGATGAGAAGCGCGGTGCCCGTCTCCGCGCAGGCTTCGGCATTGCGGGCATCGGGCAGGCCGCTCATGTCGTTAAGAAGGTCACCGGCGATCCCGAGCGCCGCGCGGGCGACGCCCGGCCGCCACGTATTGATTGAGAGGAGCGGGGGATGAATTTGTGCGGTATCCGCGGGTTGAGCGGAGTCGGAAATTTCGCGCCAGGATTCGAGAAACGGCGTGAGCCGGGCGATCTCCTCATCCTCGGAAATGGGTGGACGGTTTGTG
This sequence comes from uncultured Spartobacteria bacterium, assembly GCA_937901895.1. Lineage (GTDB taxonomy): Bacteria > Verrucomicrobiota > Verrucomicrobiia > Chthoniobacterales > JAATET01 > JAATET01. The sequence continues at coordinate 4,447 of CALGTD010000205.1, forward strand.
CGCGCGCTCTCGGCTCCGACGTCCACGATGTCGGCCCCTGCGGCGATCAACGCCTTCGCACGCTGCCGTGCCCAGTCGGGATCGAGAGCGCCGTCGCCGGAGAAGGAGTCGTCGTTGATGTTGAGGATGCCCATCACGAGCGGGCGGCGGGGGAAGGAGATCGTATGGCCGCGGGCTCGGAGGATCATTTTGGTTCCTGCTTGTGGTGACGGGAATTCTCTTTCAGGCTTGGGGCACTTCCATGAAGTTTATCGAGTCGGTTTACGAGAAACTCAAGCGCCACCCGAAGCGCATCGTGTTCCCGGAGGGCGACGATCCGCGTGTCGTGCGCGCGGCGCAGGTCTTTTACGAGAAGCAGCTAGGCGTGCCGGTGCTCCTCGGACAGCGCGATGTGATCGAGCGCGTCGCCCTCGCCGAGAAGGCGAGCCTCGACCACGTGGCGGTCATCAACCCGGAAACGTCCTCCGACCTTCCGCTCTTCTGCGAACGGCTCGAGAAGCTCGATCGTTACAAGAAAATGGGGGTGCGTGATGCGAGGACGCTGCTGCTCAATCGCAATTATTTCGCGGCAATGATGCTGCAGAACGGCCTGGTCGACGGCCTCGTCGGCGGCGTGAGCTCCTACGGCGGCTCGCTGCTGCGCCCGCTCATCCAGCTCGTGAAGCGGTTCTCGCACGCGGACGTCATTGCCAGTGCGATGGTCGTGGAGATGCCTGATGAAAAATTTGGCGACAATGGCGTGCTGTTCTTTGCGGACTGCGGCGTGGTGCCCGAGCCGACGACGCAGCAGCTCGGCTCGATCGCCGTGCAGACCGGCATGCTCGCACGGCAGGTCTTCGGACAGCGACCGCGGGTCGCGTTGCTGAGCTTTTCCACGAAAGGAAGCGCCATCACCCCGGCGACGGAAAAAATCGCGGCGGCCACCGTGGTTGCGCGCGAACTTGCAACCAAGCTGCGGGTCGAGATGGCGGTCGATGGCGAACTCCAGGCCGACACCGCGCTCCTGCCGGAACTCGCGGAACGCAAGCAGGTCGGCGGACTGGTTGCGGGCAATGCGAACGTGCTCATCTTCCCGGACCTCAACGCCGGCAATATCGCGGTCAAACTCGTCCAGCACCTCGGCGGTGCGCGGGTTTACGGCCAGATCCTGCTCGGTCTCACGCGGCCCGCGGCGGAGCTTTCCCGAGGCGTCGGGCACGACGACATCGCGGCGGTTGCGGCGATCGTCGGTCTCCAGGCGATCGAATATCGGAAGCTCTTCCCGGAAGAGCAGGCCTGACACCGTGTGAACACGACGACGCCCCGCATCTTTGTCGCGGCGACGGAACAGAACGTCGGCAAAACGACGACGTCGCTCGGCCTTTACGGTGCGTTGAGGCACCGGTTCCGCTCCATCGGCTTCATCAAGCCGGTCGGCCAGCGGTTCATCGATGTCGAGGGCAAGCGGATCGACGAGGACAGCGTTCTCATTCGCGACACCTTCCACACGCAGGTCCCGATCGAGGATATGAGCCCGATCGCCGTTGAGCCGGACTTCACGCGGCGATACATCGAAACGGCGAACAACGACATGCTCGTTCGCCGGATCCGCAATTCGTTCGATCGGGCAACGTGGGAGAAGGAATTCGCGATCATCGAAGGCACGGGGCACGCAGGGGTCGGCAGCGTGTTTGACATCTCGAATGCCCGGGTCGCGAGGATGCTCGAGAGCCGTGTGCTTCTCGTGGTGCCGGGTGGCATTGGCCGGCCCATTGACGAGGCGGCGGTGAATCGCGCGTTGTTCGACCTCGAAGGGGTCGAGGTCATCGGCGTGATCATGAACAAGATCCACCCGGGCAAATACGACTACATCACCGACTTCGCCCGGCGGGGATTTGCGCGACTCGGTCTGGAATTGCTCGGGGCGATTCCGCAGGAACGCATGCTCTCCGAGCCGACGTTGCAGGATATTTGCGGGGCGATTCGCGGCGAACTGCTGTCGGGTGGGGATCTGATGCGCGTTCGTGCGGGCACCGTGATGATTGGCGCGATGCAGCCGGCAAACGTGCTGGCCCGACTCGAGGAGCGCACGTTGCTGGTCGTGCCCGGGGATCGTGAGGACATCATCCTTGCGGCGATTTCCGTCGCTCAAACCCCGCGCGATTCCGGTGGTCCGGGGCTTGTCGGTCTTGTCCTTTCCGAATCGCTGCGCCCATCCGGCGCGGTCGCGGATCTCGTGGCGAAAGCGCCGCTGCCGGTCATCGCCTCGCCGATGGACAGCTACACGATCGCGAGCCGCATTCATTCCATGACGGTCAAGACGCTGCCCGGCGATTCCGACAAAATCGAACGCATCCAGTCGCTCGTCTCCGGGCATGTCGATGTCGCCCGCATCCTCGAAAAAATCGGAGTGGCGTAGAATTCTTCGTCCGCCGGGTGAAATTTGACTCCCATTCGCTCCGGTGACGTGCTGTCCTTTCCTCACCCCAGCATGAGTCATCGTTCGAGGTCGCGACGTTCGAGCTTTCTTCCGATTGACAGTCCCTGGGTGACTGCCGGCATGTGCGTGCTGCTCGCAGCCGCCGTGACGCTCGTGTTCGGACCGGTGGTCCGGTTTGGATTCGTCAACTTCGGCGACCATGCATGGAGGACTGCGCTGCAGGGAGCGGGCGCAAGTCTGGGCTGGATCCTCTCGGCGGATGGCGGGTGGCATCCGCTTGCGAAGGCTTCTCATCTTCTCGACGAGCAGCTTTTTGGCGACTGGGCGGGCGGACATCATGTCTTGAATCTCCTCCTGCACGTCGCGGCGACGGTGATGCTCTTTCTGGTGCTGCGAGGTGGAACCGGGCGCCTCTGGCGCAGTGCGTTCGTAGCGGGGGTGTTCGCTTTGCATCCGCTGGCGGCCGAGACGACTTCGTGGATTTCCGCGCGCGGCGAGGCACTGTCGACCTTCTTCTTCATGGCAACGCTCCTCGTGTATGCGCGAGCCGCGGAGGCGGGTAATGCGAGACATGTGTGGGTTGTTCCGCCGCTGGTGGCGGGACTCCTTTCCGGGCGAACCGCGATCGCAGCGCCGTTTGTCCTGCTGATGTTCGACTACTGGCCGCTGCAACGCATGCACGGTGCGGGTCTGCGCGACGTGCTGAAGGCGGCCGTTCCGAAAATCCCCTTGTTTGCGCTCTCCGCAGCGGCTTTTGCCGTGGCTGTGCTGTGTGAGGCGGAAAGCGGAACGTCCCTTGCCGTGCGGCTGGAGAGCGCAGGAGCGTCGCTGGGTGCGGGACTCTGGAGAATGGTCTATCCGCTGGCCCTGGCGTGCGTGTATCCGATTCCGATCGAGGCCGGCCTGTGGTGGACGTGGCTGTGGCCGCTGCTGTTGATATTGACGGTCACAATCGTTGTGTGGCTGCTGCGCCGCAAGCGTCCCTATCTGCTGGTGGGCTGGCTCTGGTATCTGGCGGTGATGGCTCCCGCATTCGGACTCTGGATCGCGGGGCGTTCGCCCGGTGCAGTGGCCGACAGTGATGTGTCGCTTGCCTCGGTGGGGCCGTGGATGGCGGTGACGTGGCTGCTTGCCTCGGTGTGGTTGCGCGGGAAATTTCCAAACGTCGCGCTGGCCATCCTCGCCGCCATCATTCTCATTCCGCTTGCGTGGACAGCGAGGCTTCAATCGTTGACCTGGGCTGACAGCGAGTCGCTCTGGCGTCACGCGGCAACGGCCGTGCGGGGAAACACGGTCGCCTACCGGCATCTCGGTTTCCTGTTTCTGGAGGGTGGCCGGCCCGCGGATGCCGTCGTGGCCTTCGATCTGGCCGCCAAGGCAGACCGACGCGATGCGGACACGCTGGCGGGACTCGGTCGCGCACTGCTGGAGACAAGCAACATCGAGCGGGCCGTGGAAGTGCTGCGGGCTGCGCATGAGGCCCGGCCCGGCGACCTGGAGACGGCGTTTCACCTCGGGAATGCGCTGCTTCATGCCCGACTGGCCGACGCTGCGATCCTCCTTTACGAGCAGGTGCTCGCCGCGCAACCGGATCACGCGCAGGCGCACAACAACCTCGCGACGGTCCTGCTGCAGCGCGGCAGACGGACTGAGGCGATCGCCCACTTCCGGCAGGCGGTGAACGCGGGACCGCAGGGCGTGCAGGCGCGCAACAATCTTGCATCCGCGCTCATGCAGGATGGTCAGCTCGAGGAGGCCCGGCGTGAGCTCGAAGCCGCGCTGGAGGTCGATCCGGATTTCGGAATGACCCATGCAAACCTCGCCGACCTCTTCATGAGGGACGGCCGGACCGCGGATGCGGCAAGGCACCTTGGCCGCGCGGTGGAACTCGACCGCGCGGGCACCGACGCCGGAATTCGAAACGGCCTTGCGTGGATGCTCGCCACCTCGCGGGACGACTCGGTGCGCGACGGCAGGCGCGCGCTGGAGGTTGCGGAGGAGGCGAACCGGCTGGTGGCCGGGAAGAGTCCGGCGATCCTGCTGACGCTTTCCGCCGCGCAGGCGGAGGCGGGGGATCCCGCGAGTGCGCTCGAAACCGCCCGTGCCGCGCTCAAACTGGCGGTGAAACAGGACAACGAGGAAGTTGCGAACACGATCCGGCAGGCGATTCCAATCTACGAGTCCGGCCAGTCGCTGCGGGTCGGTCCCGTCACGGACAACGAGGGCCGTTGAAGAATTTTCGCCGACGTTCGTTTGATCAAGGTGCGGCTTGCGCGCCGCCTGAGGGAGCTTACACTACGCGTTTTCCGATCATGCTGAGAAATCTTGCACCGTGGATGGCGATCGTTGCCGCGGCATCCCCGGCCATCGCCCAGGAGGAGTCCGCACCTGCAGCGGGAGGCGGAGGCACGACCGATCTCTGGCAGGTGCTGATGTCGGGTGGCCCCGTGATGATACCGCTCGCCGCGTTGTCCGTGATCGCGGTGATGCTGATAGTGATCTATCTCTTCACGCTGCGACGCGGCGCGATCGTGACCGGTCGATACATGACGACCGCCGACGCGCTGCTCCGGAAGGGCGATTATTACGGCCTGCTCGCGGTTTCCAACCGCCACGGCGAGGGGGTTGCCCGCGTGATGCGGCGGATGCTTGACTTCCTCACGAAGAATCCGAAGGCCACTCTCGCAGAGGCGCGCGAGATCGCCGAGACCGAGGGAACGCGCCAGGCGAGCCGGCTGAACCAGCAGATCGTCTACCTTGCGGACATCGGCACGATCGCGCCGATGCTCGGACTTTTCGGGACGGTTCTCGGCATGATCAAGTCGTTCAGTATTGTCGCGAGTGACATTGCCTCCACCCGTCCGATGCTGCTCGCGTCCGGCGTGGCGGAGGCGCTGGTGACGACGGCGGCCGGTCTGCTCATCGGCATTCCGGCGATGGCGGCATATGCGTATTTCCGGGGCCGCGTGCAGAGCCTGATCGCGGATCTCGAGGCGGCGACCACGCAGCTCGTCGCGTTGATGGGGGCAAATTTCAAGCCGGGCGGGCTGCGACCGCCGGAATAGCCAATGACTTTTCGCGATCGCGCGCAGCCGGAGGCGTCGGGATTTCAGATCGCCCCGATGATCGACATCGTCTTCCTGTTGCTGATCTTCTTTCTCGTGACGTGGAACTTCGCCCGCGACGAGATGGAACTCGATGTGCAGGTGCCCACCGCGAAGGAAGGCAAGGAGAACCGCCGCGCAATGGGCGAGGTGATCCTCAACGTGCGCGAGGATGGCTCGATTGTCATGAATCGCAGGACCATGACCGAGACCGAGCTCGAAGAGGCGCTCGTGCGGATCGCGGAGCTGTATCCCGATCAGGCAGTCGTGCTTCGAGCCGACACGAATGCGCCGTATCGGTTCGTGGTGAGTGTGCTGGACATCTGCCAGCGCGCGAAAATCTGGAACGTCGCCTTCGCAACCAGTCGTCCGGAATGAGAAGGGTTGCCGTCGCACTTGCAGGAACCGCGGTTGTCGGAGCGGCCGCGCTGGCGCAGACGTCGCCGCGTGATGGACAGATTCAGCGTGGCGGAAGCCCTCCGCAGGGACCCGGCGTCGAGGTGCGCCGGGCCGAGCCGGTGCAACCCGGCGGTGACCAGCAGGGCGATCCGCCAGTAAGACGGGCGCAACCCGTCGATCCGGACACCATCGAAAACCCTCCGTGGATGGAACGGGTGAGGCCGGCGCAACCGGTCGAACGGCCCGCAGCGACACCCACTCCGGCTCCAACGCCCGAACCCCGGGTGGAGCCGAAAGTCGAGCGAGCCGTGCCCGTGGAACGCGCCACTCCCGTCGAGCGTGCGGAGCCCGCACCGACTCCAACCCCCGCGCCCGTTGCCGAGCCAAATCCGCAGCCGGAAACCCGCGTGACGGAGTCGACGGAGTCCTCCAAACCGGAGGAACCGGCCGGGGAGGGGGAGATCCGGTTCGCTCCCGCCGAGAATGTGCCGAACATGAGCCAGTCGCTGCTGGCCGGCAACGGCTTCTACCGCCGCAAGATGTATGATCTCGCGATTCCGGAATTCGAAAAATTCCTGATCGCGGAACCCAATGCGGAGGGCCGCGATGGCGCGCTCTTCCGGCTCGGTGAAAGCCACCGTGCACTGGGCAACGAAAACGCCGCGAGGACCGCGTATCAACGGCTGCTGGCCGAGTTTCGCGAAGGGGAGTTCGTCGGCGCGGGAGCCTACCGCCTCGGGCAGATCTATTTTTCCAACGGGAACTTTGCCAGTGCGGCCAGCATGTTCCGCAAGGCGGTCGAGCATTCGACCGAGAACGAGGTGAAGATCACCGCGAAGTTCTACGAGGCCGGTTCGCTCGAGAAACTTGAAAGACCGGCTGAGGCGGCGAAGGTCTATTCGGAGTTGATCCGGATGGAAGGGGAGAATCCCTATGTGGACACCGCTCGATTCCGTCTCGCGGAATACGATTCCGGTGCGGGCCGCAAGCAGGACGCATTCGAGGAATACGAGAAGCTCTCGCGCGAGGCAAAGGAGCCGAAGATGCGGGCGGAAGCCGCTGTGAAGGCCGGCGCCATTGCTGCGGATCTGGGCCGGCGTGACGAGGCGAAGAAGTTGTTCGACACTGCGCTGAACATGCCAGGTCTCGGCGACTGGCGTGGCGTTGCGCGGCTCGGAGTCATCCGCATCGCCTACGAGGCCGGACAATACAAGGAGGCTGCCGCAATCACCGAGGAGCAAATCCGCGAGCTTCCGAAGGAGGCCGTTCCGGACGCGCTGCTGCTCTCGGCGAACGCGCGCCGTCAGCTCGGCCGCCACTCCGAGGCGCTCGAGATGTATGACCGCATCATCCGCGAGTTTGCGGGCTCCTCCGCGGCCGGGCAGGCGCGGTTTCAGCGTCTGGTCTGCCTGGATGCCACGGGCGCACCGGATATCGAAAAACAGATCGACGAATTTCTCACGATTTCGACGAATCCCACCGAGCGGGCGCAGGCGACGTTGCTGAAGGCCGAGACGCTCTTCAAGCAGGGGGACTACGCGAATGCCGCCCCGCTCTATGCGAAGGTGCTGGCGACGAGACTCCCCACGCGACTGCTCAATCAGGCGCTCTACAAGCTCGGATGGTGCCAGGCGCAGATCGGCCAGTATTCGGAGGCGGCGCAGTCGTTCTCCCAGTTTCTCGCGAAGAATTCCAAGGGCGATCTCGTTGCTGCGGCGCTGGCGCAGCGGGCGCTCGCGCATCAAAAGACCGAGGCCTACGAAGCGGCGTTGAAGGATTTCGACCGCCTCATCGAGGAGTTTCCCGAGGCGAAGGAGCGCGAGCTCGCGCTGCAACAGAAGGCGCTCATTCTCGGCCAGCAGGGCAAGAATGAGGAGATGCAGGCGACGTTCGCGAAGCTGATCGAGGACTATCCGAAATCGAACGCCGCCGCGCAGGCGCATTACTGGATCGGCTGGGCGGCCTTCGAAAAGAAGGACTATCCGAAGGCCCTCGAGGCGCTGACGAAGGCTCGGGAGCTCGATCCGGACGGGTTCGGCAAGCGGGCCACGGTGCGCATCCTGCTCATTCATTACTATGCCGAGGATCGCGATGCGGTGGCCGCCGAGATCGCGAAAGCCGACCCCGGTTCCGCTCCGCCGGAGGTCCTGCTCTGGCTCGGCTCGAAGTATTATGACGAGAAGAACTACGCGAAGGCGGAGGAATTTCTCGCGCCGCTCGCGGACGGCAATCCCGTGGCGCCGGTCGATCCGGACATCCTGATCAACCTTGCACGTGCGCGGCTCGCGCTTGGGAAATACAATGAGGCCCGCGATCCCGTGCAGCGTTACCTCGCCGCGGCGAAGGACCCCGTAGCCCGTGCGCGCGCACTGCTCGCCTCCGCGGAAATTTCGCTGGGGACGGGGAGCTATGAGGACGCGAACAAGCTGCTCGAGGAGGCGCTGCTCCTCCAGCCCGAGGGCAAATACAATGCGGAGGCGCGATTGCTTACAGGCGAGGTGATGATGCGGCGGGGGGATTACGACGGAGCCGCCCGCGCGTTCATGACGGTCGCCGTGCTCTACGATGACCCCGCGATCACGCCGCGCGCCCTGCGCAGCGGAGCGGACGCCTACCGGAAGGCCGGGAAGGCCGCCGAAGCGAAAAAGGCGATGGACGAGCTTGCGAGACGATTCCCGGAGGAAGGCTCGACCGGAACGGGAACGAAGCCCGACACCGCGAAGGTGGAGGCTGACGGGCAGTGACGCCGGCGACTTCCGAGCCGACTCCCGGAATGCGTAGCCTCCTGCGGTTCCTCACGTTTGCCGCGGTCATTATCGTCGGAATCATCGCGTTTTATTTTGTGCGGCAGGACGGAGTGAACGCCGGTGCCCAGCGCGAACGGCGACTGGATGCACGGCTGCCGGTGCTCGAGAGTCTCGACAGCGAGTTTTCCAGTCTCGTCGATCGAGTGCTGCCCTCGGTGGTGAGCATCTCCGCGGAGACCCAGAACCCCGCCGTCGAACGGATGCGCCGCATTCGGCGGATGCTCGGAATGGGCGATCCCGGCCAGGCCGAGCCCGAGCTTGGCTCCGGAGTGATCGTGTCGCCCGAAGGGCATATTCTCACGAATCTTCATGTGATCAGCCGCGCGAATCGCGTCGAGGTGCAACTCAGCGACGGGAGGGTCTTTGCGGCAAAGCTGCTGGGCTACGATTCACAGGTCGACATCGCCGTGCTCAAGATTGACGCCGCCGATCTCCCTGCGCTTCCGTTCGCGGACTCGAATGCGGCCAAGATCGGGCAGATCGTTTTCGCGATCGGCAATCCGCTGGGCCTGCAGGAAACGGTCACGCAGGGCATCATCAGCGGCAAGGGCCGGCGCGCAATCAGCGACGTAAGCACGGACTTCCTCCAGACCGACGCCGCAATCAATCCCGGAAATTCCGGAGGACCGCTCGTGGATGTGCGCGGACGGATTCTGGGCATCAGCAACGCCGTCCTGCTCGAGGGGGCGGGAATCAGTTTTGCGATTCCGTCGAACGTCGCTCTGCGGGTTTACGAGGATGTCGTGAAGCGGGGCCGCATCTCCCGACCGTTCTTTGGCGCGATCACTTGGCCGCTGAATGCGCAGACGGCCGCCGAGCTCGGACTCGGCATTTCGTCGGGCAACCTCGTGATGTCCGTGATGACAAATTCCCCGGCCGAGCGTGCGGGCATTCAGGTCGGCGACGTGATCTACGAGTTCGACGGGCAGCCGGTGCGGGATTCCGACGACATTCGCTATCGTTTCGCGGAGGCTCGCGAAGGGGACCGAATCGTGGTCGGGATCTGGCGGAATGGCGCGCAGCTGAAGATTCCCGTGACGCTCGAGTCGCAACCGCTCCGCTAGCTTGGCGTTTGACACCGCCCGCGACGAAATTCAACCTCTGAGATCCCGATGACCGCTTCCTCCGGACACCCCCTTCCCAAAGCGCCCGCCGAGCGCACCTTCGTCTTCGCCGTGGCGCTTCTTGTGATCGTCGCGTTGATTCAAATCGCGGCGGTGATCGTCGCCGTGGCCCCGAATGTCCGGCTGGATCGCCTCGTAGCCACCGAGCAGATCAACGAGAATCAGCTCGTCGCCACCGCGGTCGAGCAACCCGTTCCCGCCGAGGTCTCCGCCGCCGTCGCCGCCCGGGAGGACAACGTGAATCAGCAGATCAATCTTCTCCTCGACCAGGCGGACGCCTTTTGGGAAGCCGGAAAAATCGAGGAGAGCCTTCAGCCGTTGATGGAGGCTTCCAGGCTCCGTCCGGACGAACCAATGATCTGGGCCTCCATCGCGCGGACGCAGCGGGCCCTCGGTCGCGACGCCCAGGCGATGGCGTATCTTCATCGGATTCTGGCCGACCCTAAGGTGCAGGATCCGAGTCATCCGGACTACGAGGCCCTCCGCCAGCACGCGCAGGCGGAACTCGTCGACATGGGACTTGCCGACCCGTCCGCGGTTCTCCCGGAAGCCGCCACACGGACGGCTTCCGCGACCAGCCCGGCTCCGGCAAATACGATGCGTGACGAGGTGGGAATTCCCATCGGATCGGTGATGGGAATCGTCGAAACCCGTCTGCAGGACGGCGAACCCGGGACGAAAAAACTGCGCATTGCGACGAAGACGAGTGCTTCCGTGGAGGTCAACGACCCCATGGATGTCCAGACGATGGTCTATTTCTTTGAGCAGAACGACCATGGGGACATCATGCAGACCCAGTCGACGGTGTCGCCCGAGTGGTTGAGTCCGCCGATCGATTGGAAGAACAGCGAGCCCGAGTTGCTGGAGGTGCTCTATCCGCTTCCGGAGGGGCAGGGGGATCAACCGCTCCAGTATTACGGCTACGTGGTCGGAGTGTATTTCAAGGGTGAGCTGCAGGACGTGCGCGCCGAGCCGCCCTCGCTGGCGGAGCAGTTTCCGTTGAAGTTTCAGCTCAACGACGAAATCCAATGAGAATCCTGTTCGTCGATGGCGAACCCGGAGCCGCGCAGGCGCTCGCAGGGCGCGTCGCGTCGGAGGGATTTGCGGAGTGTTTTGCCGCCACCGGGGCGGAGGAGGCGGTGGATCTCGTGAATCGCGAAGGCGCGATCGATCTGCTCGTTGCCGACGTGTTCATGGAGGGGATCGATGGCATCACTCTCAGCGAAACGCTCCGTGCCCATCTCCCGGATCTTCGGATCATTTTTCTTTCCGAAGTGGACGTTTCCGAACATGCCGATCGAATCGGAGAGGCTCCGGTGTTCGGCAAACCGGTGGATCCGGATGCGCTTGCGGCCTATTTGAGGAACGGCGCCACTGCACCTGCGGAGAACCCTCAATTCATTGGGGCGTTCCGCCTGGATGCGCTGCTCGGAACGGACGCGAGTGGTCCGGTCTACGACGCATTCCAGACGAGCATCTCGCGGCAGGTGCATCTGCACACGCTCGATCCGTCGCTTTTCGCTCCTGAGCGGTTCCTCGCCGATGCGAGCCTCAAGGCAAACGTCCGCCACCCGGCGGTGCTGGCGGTTTTTGAAGCCGGCGAGGCGGACGGGACGTATTTTTATGCGGCAGAGCCGCCGCAGGGGGTTCCACTGTCCTCCGCTGCCGCGGAGGGAAGGCAGCTGCCGGCGGCGGACGTGCTGCAACTCCTCCAGACCGTCGCGGAAGCGATGGTTCACTTTTCCGAAGCGGGGATTTCGAGGGATCCCCTGGGACCGGAGCAGATTCTCATCGACCATCGCAATCGCGTGCGCATTCAGAACATCGCCAGCTCCCAGCCCGTGCAGTTCTCGGCGGCGGAGGAGTTGCGGGAATTGAGCCGGACGCTCTCCACGATGCTCGAGCGCACCGGGCAGATTGGTCCGCTGCTCCAGTTGCTGGATGAAATGGGGGTCGAGGACGGAGGGGTGCGCACATGGCTGGCCCTGCTTCACGAGGTGAAGCGTCGTGCTCCGCAAAGTGCGCCCACCCGCCAGATTGCCCTCGATGCAAGCGGACGCGCGGCGATCGCCGCCGTCGGTGCGTCGCGGAAACGGCAACGGGCGCTCGCGTTCCTGAAATGGGTGGTGATCTTCGTCGTGCTTCTGGCCGCGGCCGGCGGTGCGGTCTGGTATTTTGCGGTGCCATTCGGCGGGAAGATCCCCAGCGTCATGACTGCGATCCCGGCCGGGGCCGTGGATTACGAAAACGGCAAACACGTGGATGTTCCGGCGTTCTGGATCGACCGCAACGAGGTGTCGATCGCGGAATACGCGGAGTTTCTCGCATGGCTGAAGCGACCCCAGGACGTCTCGCAGATCGTTCACCCTGGAATGCCCGGCGGGAAATCGCATGTTCCCGACGGCTGGGAGGGGTCGGATGGCATTTACGAAACGGCGAAGAAGGGGGGCATCTGGAACGGCCGGCGCATCGACCTCTCCGCGCCCGTGACCAATGTCGATTGGTTCGATGCCTATGCGTTTTCCCGATGGAAAGGACGCCGCCTGCCGGTGGAGGAGGAGTGGGATCGGATCACCTTGGGCGAGGAGGGAAAACCTCCTGCGGAAGCGGCTGAGGTCAAGGCTCTGGACGGCGGCGTTGCCGAGTGGACAAACACCTGGCTCGAGACACCCGATGGCAAACAGATGCCAATCGTGCGGGGCGGGACCAGTTCTGCGCTGGACGCGCGCCGCCGGGTGAGCAATCTTGGTCCGCTCGAACGAAGTCCGGACATCGGATTTCGCACAGCCTCCCAGACTGCTCCGCAAAGATGAATAGCCAATTGTCCCTCGTTCGCCGTATCGGCCTTGTGCTTGCGCTGGCCGCAGGTTTGCTCGCCGGCGTCGATTCCGCGCTCGCCCAAGTGCGCGTGGACCTGAAGCTCCGCCGTTCGATCTTTGTCCGCTACGAGCCGGTGATCGCGACGGTGCGCATCACGAACATGACCGGATCCGAGTTGAACCTCTTCGACGACGGCAACCGGAAATGGTTCGGTTTTGTCATCGAAGACAGCAAGGGCACGCCGGTGCCGCCCTACAACCCGGACTATCGCCTGACGCCGGTGACCATCGGGCCGGGCCAGAGCATCGAGCGGTCGGTAAACATCACCCCCCTCTATCCGATCACGGAATATGGCGTGTATCGCGTGAAGCCGGTGGTTTACGTGGCCTCACTGAAAAAGTATTTCAGCCCCGGCCAGCCGCTGAACATCGAGATTTCCGAGGGACGCCAGCTCTGGCAGCAGACCGTGGGTGTCCCGGAAGGGCAGCCAGGCACCGGCGAAATGCGCACGATCACGTTGCTCTCGCATCGTCTTCCCGACCATACGCAGCTCTATTTGCGCATCGAGGACAAGTCGAACGGCAAGATCTTCTGCACCCATCAGCTTGGGCGACTGATTTCGTTCAATCGCCCGCAAATCGAACTGAGCCCGTCCAACACCATTCACGTGCTCCAGAACACCGCGCCGAAGGCCTACGTGTTTACCGAGGTCGGATTGGATGGTCGCGTGCTGGACCGCAAGGAATACCAGGCCGTCACCGAGGCGCCGACGCTCCGGCGGGATCCGCAGACCGGCGAACTGGCCGTGGTCGGAGGGATGTATATTGATCCGGCGGCAGTGGCCCAGCAGGTGCCGCAGACGCCGCCGCCATCGGTGGGAGCGCGGCCCGTCGCCGCCCCGGGGAACGCGCCGGCGACTACGCCGTCCGCTCCACAGCGGTAAGGAAGGGCTGGATTTTCGCGACGAGCTCGCGGAATCCGTCGAACGTCACCTGTTGCTGCCCGTCGCTGAGAGCTTCGGCGGGATTGGGATGCACCTCGACGAGGAGGCCGTCGGCGCCGAGCGCCACCGCGCCGCAGCAAAGTGCGACGACGAGATCCGCGCGGCCGCAACCCTGGCTGGGATCGACGATGACCGGCAGGTGCGATTCGCGCTTTGCGATTGCGACGGCGGCGAGATCCAGCGTGTTACGGGTGTAGGTCTCGAATGTGCGGATGCCACGTTCGCAGAGCATCACGTTGGGATTTCCGTGCGCGAGCAGATACTCCGCCGCGAGCAGCCATTCCTCGATGCGCTCGCTCATGCCGCGCTTGAGGAGGACGGGTTTGCCTGTGCGGGCGCACTCGATGAGAAGCTGGAAATTCTGCGCGTTTCGCGCACCGATCTGGAGGATGTCCGCCGTCTCCGCGACGTGCTCGACATCGCGTTCGCTCAGCACCTCGGTGATGATCTTCAATCCCGTCCGCTCACGGGCCTCGCGGAGCAGACGAAGTCCCTCCTTGCCGAGTCCCTGAAATTCGTAGGGAGAGGTGCGCGGCTTGTAGGCGCCGCCGCGTAGAATGGTCGCACCGGCGGCCTTCACGGCGTCGGCCGTGGCAAAGAGCTGGTCCGCGTTTTCGACCGAGCAGGGACCCGCCACGAGGGTCAGCTTTGGTCCGCCGACCGGCACGCCGTCGACGTCGATCACGGTGTTTGCCGGATGGGATTCGCGGCTGGCGAGTTTGTAGCGCTTCTGGACCCGCAGGACGCTCTCGACCTGGGGCAACGCGGTGAGGGACTCGAGGGTCTGATGGGTTCGCTCGTCGCCGATCGCAGCGATCACGGTCTGCGCGACTCCGTGAATGGGCGAGGGTTCGTATCCGAGGACCTGGACCTCCTTGATGACTTCGTCAATTTGTTCACGCGATGCGCCGGGACGGATGACAATGATCATGACAATAAAAAAGGACTCGGGCGGCTCGCCGCCTGCTTGCCGACAGTATAAGCAGGAGAGGAGCGCGGCTGCCATGCAATCCGCGTCCGTTGGACAAATGGGAATCAAATGAAAAAGGAAACAGAAGCCCGCATTCGCGAACTCGCCTCGGAAGTCGCGGAGGGAAGACGCGCGGAACTCATCGAAGAATTGCTCGAGACCTCGCTGCGACTCGGGCGTGACGGGGCGAACATCGCGGATCTGAAATTGTTCAACCGCGCGATGCGGGAGATGCGTTACGCCGCCAGCGTGTTCGCGAAATACCAGGGAATTCGGAAGGTCGCAGTCTTTGGATCGGCGCGCACGCGCTCGGATGCCGACGAATTCGTGATCGCGCGTGAGTTTGCGCGACTGATTGTCGAGCACGAGTTCATGGTCATTACAGGTGGAGGCGACGGCATCATGGGAGCCGCCCAGCAGGGGGCCGGCGCCGAGCACAGCTTCGGGCTGAACATTCGCCTCCCGTTCGAGCAGAGAGCCAATGAGACGATCCTGGGCGACAAGAAGCTCATCAACTTCAACTACTTCTTCACGAGAAAACTGAACTTCATGAAGGAGACCCACGCCTTCGTGCTGTGTCCGGGAGGTTTTGGCACGCAGGATGAGGGGTTCGAGGCGCTCACGCTGATGCAGACCGGGAAGTCACAGATCGTGCCAATCGTGCTTCTGGACAAGCCGCATGGCCACTACTGGAAATCCTGGCTGCGATTCGTGAAGGACGACCTGCTGGCCACGGGCCTCGTTTCGGAGTCGGACTTCCACCTTTTCACCATGGTGCATTCGGCGGAGGACGCGGTGCGCGAGATTTTGAAGTTCTACCGGGTCTTCCACTCGTATCGCTGGGTTCGCGAGAAATTGGTGGTGCGTGTCAGCCGGAGGTTGACCCCGAGTGCGGTGGAGAATTTGAACGAGCGGTTCGATGCCCTGCTCGCGGCGGACCGCATCGTGCAGACCACCGCGCTGCCCGAGGAACGCGACGACGTGAAGATCGCGAATCTCCCGCGCATCGTGCTGACCCCTCACAAGCGCGATTTCGGCATGCTCCGGTTGTTTCTCGACGCCATCAACGAGGCGGAGACGGAGACTCTGGACCTGCCGGGCTCCGAGGAGGCGGCACCGATCGCGCAGAGCGAAGCGCCTCCCGCGAAGGTGAAGGAAGGGTTCTAGGAAACGGGCGGGCGTCGCGGCTGTGGTCGTCGAAGAAGCCGGGCCCGCTTGCGCTCGCTAGCTGCCCCAGCGACCGTTTACCGCCGGCATGCAACCGGGGACGCTGATCGTCGAATAGTCGGTCTTGCCGATGGCGCCGATCATGCGAACGCCGGTCGCCTGACGCCATTTTTTGCTCATGCTTTCCCCGGTGTGGCAGCCCCAGCTCTTGACCACGGCTCCCTTCGCGAAGATGCCGCGACGGATCGATTTCAGTTCGTCCTCGTGAAGCCAGGACTTCGAACCGCTGTCGATCTCATTGCTATAGTCGAACATGAAGCAGGCGCGGTTCGAGTGGCCGAAGAAATCGAAGCCGGCAATCTTCACACGATCGCGCGGCATGCCTCCGTTCAGATAGGCGACGACCTCCGAGCCCTTGTTGAACCAGATCAGGTTCACGCCATACTTGTCGCGCACGGAAAGGATGTTTCCAATCAGGTCGTTTCCAACATCCTCCCGGTCGCGGCGGACGTAGCCGGGCTTGTAAACGAGCCACGTGATGCGGGCGTTCGGACCGTATTGCTTCTGGATTTCCTGGATTCGATAGCGCGCGGCGCGAATGAAATTTCCCCAGAACCGGTCGTGTGGCGCGGACTTGTATTTCTCCCACTCATACAGCGAGGGACCGCCGCTCACGATGATGAACTCCTTCTCCACGGCGGCACGCGCGAGCGGGGAGGCAAGCACGAGGAAAACCAGAACGTAGCGCAGGAAAAGGCCTTGCATGATCCGCGTAGAATCCCGGCTGGACGCGCACGATCAAGCGGAAATCTCCGCGAGCCACCGAATGGCGTCGGCGGGGCGGTCCGTCGTGATCCCGTCCAGCCCGATCTCCGCGCACCGGCGGAGGGATTGCGCATCGTTGACTGTGTAGGTCACGACCGAATAACGGCGCGACTGAAGCTCTGCAACGAGTCCTGCATCAAGGCGCGAGCCGTATTCCAGATCGACGCCATCGATGCCCATTTCCCGAATCTTCGCGGCAAGCTTTGCTCCACCCGGGGTCCCTGCGTGATAGTCCTTCGTCAGCCAAAGGGCGCGGCATTCCGGGAGGAGATTCTTGACTGCGGTGATGACCGCTTCGTCGAACGCAATGAGCGTGATTGCCTCGAGCGGGACGGAGGATGCCCGAACGGCTCGCGAGCAGGCCGCAGGCAGGTCTCCGCCTTCCTTGAGCTCGAGAACAAGGTGGCGGTTCGATGGATTTTCCGAGAGAAGCGCAGCGAGCGTGCAAACCCGCGCCGAGGCCCAGCGCGGGGATTTCCAGGAACCGGCGTCCATTCGGGCGAGATCCTCGAGCGAAAGGTCACGAATCCGGCGATGGTCGTGCAGGGTCCGACGCGCATCCGCATCGTGAATGCAGACCGGAGTGCCATCGGCGCAGAGCCGGAGATCGGTCTCCACGGCTTCGGCACCCTGTTCCCATGCGAGGAGAAACGCCGCAAGCGTGTTTTCCGGGGCGTCGTGCGAGGCTCCGCGATGGGCGATGACGAGCGGCCGGCTCATCCGTTGAATCCAAACAGCCTTCGCTCGCGAATAATGGCTGCGACTTCGGCCGGAACCATTTCCTGCCATGTCGGGTCGTTGTCGCGGATGCGGCCCAGCACGTCGGCGGAGGTAATGCCGAGATATGCGTGGCGATAGTTTTCGATCGAGCGGATGAAGCCGTTTTCGAGCAGGTGGCGGTAGAGGTGGGTGAGATTCGGAGCGACCTGGTAATCGTCCGCCGCGGTTAGGGTGCCGTCTGGTGAGAGGAAGGGATAGACGTAAAGTTTTACGCCGGTCTTGAAGAGACGGCCGAGCCCTTCAAGGATGCCGCCTTCAAGGTTCTGATAGTATTTTTCCTCGAAGATCTCCTGCAAACTCGGGATGCCCATCGGCAGACCGATCATGCGGTCGGTGTAGCGGGTGAGGAAATTCACAAGCCGGTAGTATTCGCCGTAGTTCGAGATGAGAACGGTCCGCCCGAGCGCGCTGAGCATGTCAACGCGATCGAGGAAGTCGAGGAGGTCGATTTCGCCGCTGCGCAGCAGATTTTGCATCGTGATCTCCATGAGGATCTCCGGCTCCGTATCGCCGAGCATTTCCTCGGCGAGAAACATCTGCCGCGCGCAGTCGAGCATGTCGTTGGTCACGAGCGTAACGGGCCGGAAGCTGCCGCGCTCGACGAGCAGAGGCTTCTTGAAAAAGGCGTCGGCGGCGTTGACCACTTCTCCGTTTGCGCGAAACAGGGCGGCATTCGTGAGGCCCTGCGTGACGAGCTGAAGGGCCATGATCCGATTGTCCACCTGCGCGAAATCGGGCCCCGAAAACTGGATCATGTCGACCTCAATGCGCTCCGGAGAAAGGTCGTCGAGGAGGGAGCCGATCAGTGCGTCCGGGCGGTTGCGGAGATGGAAGGCCGCATAGATGAGATTCACCCCGATGATGCCGAGCGCCTCCTGCTGGTCGAGGTTGTGTGCATCGAGCATGCGAACGTGGAGAATGATGTCGTTCGGCGCGGAGCGGGGGTTGGACTGATACCGCAGACCCATCCAGCCGTGGGATTCGTCGTGGCGGCGGAAGCTGCGCGCGGCGACGGTGTTCGCGAATGCGAAGAATGTCCGCTCGGCGCCGACCTTCGCGTCGAGTCGCTCGAGCAGCAGGTCGAACTCGTGTGTCAGCATCGTATCGAGGCGCCGGCGGCTCACGTAGCGGCCGCTCGCGCCGTAGATCGAGTCGCTGAACGTCATATCGTAGGCGGAGATGGTCTTCGCCACGGTTTGCGACGCGCCACCCACATGGAAGAAACGCCGGGCAACCTCCTGTCCCGCGCCGATCTCCGCGAACGTGCCGTAGATGCGCGCGTCCTGGTTGATCTGAAACGCCTTCTTGTTGACTTGGAGATCGAATTTCCGGTCCATGCTCCGCCAAGCATGGCGGCATCCTCGCTTCGATGAAACGAAAACCGCGTCCATCCGTGAGGCGGACGCGGTTCGCAGAAGGTTTCAGAATTCGGACTCAACGCCTGCGACGTCGCAGGCAGAGGCCGGCAATTCCCAATCCAACCAGGACAACGGTGCCAGGCTCCGGCACGGCGGCCGCACTGAATGTCGAAGTGAACGGCAAGCTGTCCAGCAGGCCGGTGTTTTCACCTTCGGCGTCCACGAGAACCCACGTGGCTGTGAATTCACCGGCGGTGTCCGTCGCAAACATGCGCCCGTGGATGTGTCCGAAGGGATCCGAGGGATAGGCGTCCTCCGGCACGCCTTCGAACCACGACATCTCGGTAAGATCAAAGGCTCCATCTCCGGCAACGAGGCCGGTGCCGATCTGGTAGGTCCAGGACGGATCCGTCTCTGCGGCATCGTAGAACGAAAACTTCGCCCCCGCGGGTCCGGTGATCGAGATGAGTTTCAAGCGGAGGAAGGAACCACTCAACGCACCGAGCGGATTGTAAGCCGGCGCGAGGCCGGGGTAGCTGCTCTGGTGCAGCGC
This sequence comes from uncultured Spartobacteria bacterium, assembly GCA_937901895.1. Lineage (GTDB taxonomy): Bacteria > Verrucomicrobiota > Verrucomicrobiia > Chthoniobacterales > JAATET01 > JAATET01. The sequence continues at coordinate 23,776 of CALGTD010000205.1, forward strand.
GGTGAAGGTCGTGTAACCGTTCCAGAGAAACCCGTCCTGACCGTAGGTGCCGGATCCGGCGTTGTAGGACAGGGTGGTGTTGCTTGTTCCGGGTTCAAAATACATGAAGAGGCGGTCGCCGGCGTTGATTCCGCCACTGCCGTTCGAGTCGACCGCGCCGGCGTTGATGTGTCCGTGCTGGGCGAACGCGGAGGTGACGAGGGTTGAGAGAAGTAAAACAAGAATGCGAATTTTCACGAATTGGATGTGTGGATGAGGTTTCCGCCGTCCGGACGGACGAAGCGGGAGTTGGGTTGTTCGAGACGGGATTTCACTTCCTCCCACGGGAGGAGTTCGGCGTGCCCGTCGATGAAAAGGTAGAGGCCCGACTCTCCGGTCAGGTCGACCCAGACCTCCTTTTCGAAGGCCGCAGGCTCCCAGCCGGAAGAGGCGAAGTGGAAGTGATCGGAATTTTGCGCATCGCGATGGGCGATACTGAACAGCAGCGTTTGCGATGGCGCGGGGATGCTCTGGATTCGCGAGTAATCCAGGTCCTCCGCACCGTGCGGGCGCTGGGTCACGAAATCGTTGATCGCGTAGCTGCAAATCCGCCCGGTGTCGTCAAAGACGTTTCGAAACGCCTCCGACGGCAGGCTCTGCTTGAAGAGCCGGATCCACGAGAGGCGGGGCCCCTGGTGGCTGGATTGGGGGAGCTGCCCGTCGTGGTCCGCTGCGTAGTCGAGCGCGGCGCGCCCCAGTGCGCGGATCTCCGCAATGGCCTGGGCGTTCCGGGCGCTGCTCATCGCCCTGCCGTATCCGGCGTAGACGATGGACGTCAGAACCGCGCAGACCGCGATGACGACAAGGATTTCCGGTAAAGTGAATGCTGCACGGGATTTCCCCATGTTTGGATCTCCGAAATGGACCGGTTCGCCCATCCGGGAGTGGGCGGAAGGTCCGGTTGCAAAATGGTTCCTGAAACGGCGCAGTCGCCGCGTAACGGCGGCGAATCAGGCCGGGAGGGGAACCGGTGACGGAGGATCAAAGAAAATGGCTTCAGGCGTCGGTGTCTCCGGCGCCAAAAGCTCGAAGGCCACGTCCGGAGGAAAGAGGGCAACGACTGCGGAGACCATCGGAGCGGTCTCGAGCTTTTTCACGGACTCCACGACGGCCGGCTTCGATCGATGTTCGCTCTTCTTCGCGTCAGCGAGGCTTTTGCACATCGAGCAGGGATATTGACCGCTGAAGGTCTTCTCGAGGGCGACGGAGAACGATGCGTCCCGGGAGTAGTCGCGGAGCATGTTTGCCCATGCGATGGACTGGAAGACCGCCCAGTGTCCACCTGCGCAGACGAACATCGCCAGCGCGGCAAGGATCGGGCCGATTCTCCGAGTCATCGCCCGGGATTTAAGAGCCGGGTCTGTCCGGTGTCAAATTCTCGTCTCGATGCGGAAGGTTTCCGGAAGGCGTGGTTGTGTGACCACAACGGATTCGACAATCCGGTGGTCGCCGCGATAATGACGCGCCGTGAGCAGTTACCGCGTATTCGCCCGGAAGTATCGTCCGCAGACCTTCGAGCAGGTCGTCGGACAGGAGCACATCACGCGCACTCTGCAAAACGCGATCGCGCAGAACCGCCTCGCGCAGGCCTATCTGTTCGTGGGTCCGCGTGGCATCGGCAAGACGTCCACGGCGCGCATTCTTGCCCGGGCGCTGAACTGCGAGAAGGGCCCCACCGTGAATCCATGCGGCGTCTGTGACGCGTGCCGGGAGATTGCCGAGGGAAACAGCCTCGACGTGCTTGAGATCGACGGCGCGAGCAACAACTCGGTGGACCACGTGCGCGAACTGCGTGAGAACGCCGCCTACCAGCCCGCGCGAGGCCCTTACAAGATCTACCTCGTCGACGAGGTTCACATGCTCTCGACCGCGGCATTCAATGCCCTGCTCAAGACGCTCGAGGAACCGCCGCCGCACGTGAAGTTCATCTTCGCGACGACGGAGGCCCAGAAAGTGCCTGCAACGATCACGAGCCGCTGCCAGCGGTTCGATCTGAGGCGCATTCCCGCGGATCTCATTGCCGCGCATCTCCAGCACATCGCGAAACAGGAGAACGTCGCCCTGGATGACGCCGCCGCCGGGGCGATTGCCAAGGGCGCCGACGGCGGGCTGCGCGATGCGGAATCGATGCTCGACCAGCTTGTGGCATTCTGCGGGGAGAAGATCACCGCGGCCGACGTCCTGTCCGTCTTTGGATTTACGGCGAAGGAAACCGTGGAGGCCTTGTGCGAGCGGATTTTCGAGCGGGATGCCGCCGCGGCGCTTGCGATCGTGGCGGAACAGGCCGCTGCAGGTCGCGACCTTGCACGGCTGATGGGGGACATGATATCGCATCTTCGCGACCTTCTCGTGCGCTCGGTGAAGGCCGGTGACTCCGCGGGTCATTCCGACGAACACCTGCTCCTGTTGCTCGATCATTTTGCGGAAACGGAAACCCGCCTGCGGTGGGCGACGGATCGCCGGCTCTATTTTGATGTGGCGGTCATCAAGGCCGTTCACATGCTGGGCGAGACCACTCTCTCCGACGTGATCGACACGCTGGTCGCGATCGGCGGCGGAGTGGAACCCCCCTCGCGCACGGTTCCCCAAAAGCCTGCACCGGCACCGGAGGTGTCCACTCCACGTCCGGCTCCCGCGGCTCCATCCAGTCGCGTCACGGAGGAGCCTCCGACGGTGCCCGTCGCCCACAGTTCCGCGCCGGTGCCGGAGGAGAAACCTGAATCCATTGCCGAGCCCGTTGTTTCAACGCCACTGGCACCGCCGGCAGCCGCGACCGCCGGGGCCGGAGACCTCGAGACGGTGTGGCGGGAGGTTGCGGAGTCCTTGAGCGCGGAGTCGTTCTTCCAGTTCGGATGGCTCGTCGGTGGAAAGCCCGCGGAGTTGGAGAACGACACGCTCACCGTCGAGTTTCCGGAAACGGACGAGCACTACGCACATCTTGCAAACTGGGACGACACCTGTCGTCAGACGGCGGCGGCGATTTCCAAACGGCTCGGACGCCGCACGGAATTCGCGTGCAAATTCACGGCGCCCGCCGTTTCTGTAGAAGAGCCTCCACCTGAACCGGAACCCGAGCCGGCGCCGGCGGCCGTCGAAGAGCCGCCTCAACCCGAAGTGGATCCTGCGGAGGATTTCAAAAACGATCCGCTGATCCGCAAAGCCCTCGAACTTTTCAAAGCCCGAATCGAAGCCACATGAATATCCAGAAAATGCTCAAACAGGCCCAGCAGATGCAGGCCAAACTCGCAGAAACGCAGGCCGAACTCGCCGGCAAGACCGTGGAGGCCAGCGTCGGTGGCGGCAAGGTGACGGTGGTTGCCAATGGCGCGGGCGACGTCGTTTCCATCAAGATCGATCCGCAGGTGGTCGATCCCGAGGACGTCGAGTTGCTCGAAGATCTCGTGCTCTCCGGTGTGAAGCAGGCGATCGAGGATGCCAAGAAGATGGCCGGCGACGAAATGGGCAAGCTCACCGCGGGCTTGAACATCCCGGGACTGCCGTTCTGACATTCGGTCCATGAACCGGGCAAGTCGGGGAGGCGTGACCGGACTTGCTGGACATATCCTCGCTGCAGGGTGACGTCCTGGAAGGTCCGGAACATCCGGACCGTTGATCACGCCGTTGGGGCACCGACTGCAGAGAGGAGTCCGCAGAAACCCGGCCGTCGTCGGTCGCACTCGATGAGCGTGGCGGGATCTTTATCCGAAAGTGTGGGAGCTCGTTTGCCCACGAGTTTTCAAATTTCGGGGAGGATACGCTGAGAGTCGAAACCTTTTTGAAGGAGAACGGGGGAAGGGGAAATCACACAGACCCAACCCGGACCGTTCGATACCCTCCCGCGCGAGTTCGAAACCTGCTCGAAATCGCGGAACAGATACCCTGACTTTCATGGGCGGGTCGTCTCGGTGCCAGGCCTGACGAGCACCTTGTCCACACGGCGACGATCCATGTCGACCACCTCGAAGCGGTAGCCATGAGCGTCGAACGATTCCCCCTCCACGGGCAGGCGGCCAAGACGGGCGCAGATGTATCCGCCAAGCGTGGAGACGTGCCGGCGTTCGTCATCGGTGGGAGCGAAGCCGGGAAGAAATTCCTCGAGTTCCTCCAAACCCACGAGGGCGTCCACGAGCAGGGAGCCGTCCTCGCGTCGGACGAATGGCGCGCTTTGCTTTTCTCCGGCCTCCGGAAGATCACCGACAATGGCCTCGAGCAGGTCGTTGATCGTGACGAGTCCGGCGATGCCGCCGAATTCATCGGTGACGAGGGCGATGTGGCGTCCCTCCCGTTTGAATGTTTCCAGGAGATGAATCGCTGACTGCGTCTCTGGAACGATGAGCGCGGGAGTGATGAGATGCTCGATATCCACGGGCACCCCGGCGGCGAGATTCGCGTAGATGCTCTTCACGGAGACGAACCCGAGGACCTGATCCGGATTGTCGTCGTAGACGGGAAAGTGCGAGTGATTGCTGACGACGATCTTGTGCCACACCTGCTCGTGGGATTCGTCGGATGCGATCCAGACGATGCGCGTGCGCGGCGTCATGATGTGCTTCACGTGCAGCCGGTCGAGCGCAAGCACGCTCTCGACCATCTCGCTCTCCGCATCGAGGAAGACGCCCGCCTGCAGTCCCTCGCGCACCAGTCCGGCGACCTCCTCCTCCGTCACCGGAGCCATCTTTGTTTCGCGCACACCGAACAACCGGAGAATCGTTTCCGTGGAAAAACTCAGCACGTGCACGGCGGGCGCAGCCAGCCGGGACAACGCCTGCATCGGCCGGGCTACAAGCCCTGAAATGGCTTCGGGCCGTTGCAAGGCGAGGCGCTTCGGCACGAGTTCGCCGATCACCAGCGAAAGGTAGGTGATGACCAGCACCACGCCGAAGAGGGCGATCTTCTGGCTGTGGGGACCGATGATGGGGACATTGGCAAATGTTTCGCCGATTTCCTTCGCGATCGTTGCGCCGCCGAATGCACCGGCGAGAATTCCGATGAGCGTGATGCCGATCTGCACGGTGGACAGGAAACGGTTCGGCGATTCCTTGAGGTCCAGCGCCGCGCGGGCGCCGCGATTGCCGCTTTCCGCGAGTGCTTCGAGACGGGCCTTGCGCGAGGAAACCAGTGCCATCTCCGTCATGGCGAAAACGCCGTTCGCGAGCAGAAGGATGGCTATGACGATGACTTCAAAAATGGTGGCGTCCATGAACGGAGGCCATCGAGTCTAGCCACGAATCACGGGGGGGCAACCCGTCTCCATCCGGCATGAAAATGCCGGTGGACTCCCTTCGCGGCGTCGGTTAGCCGGTTTGAGACGCCTTCTCGAGTTCGGTGAAATTCAGGTAATTTCGCCAGCCGCCGTGGGCGCTGATGGCTTCCGCGTGGTGGGTGGCAAATTCCTCGCAAAGGAAGCCCTTCACGCGGCGGCCGTCTTTCAACCGGACGGTGCCGATCGTCATCGGAGGCGGCACGGCGGCCACGAACTTTCCAAAAGCGCGCTCACCGAGTGACCAGATCTCGGTCTCGATGCGCACGCCCTTGTTTTCACCGACGCAGACGAGGCCGGGGCGGGGTGGATGAAATCCTTCCAGCGCATAGAGCGCGTAGTCGGGGGCGGTTTCGATGGTCTCGATGTAGGTTGCCCCGAGATCGACCAGTTGATGGTTGAGCGGATAGCCGGTGAGATGGGCGCCGACCACGGCAAGTTCCACGCGGCCACCGGCGGATTCCAGCGCGTTTCGGCGCCGCCGCGGGGAGTCGGGTTTCCCCAGGAATCTTCTTCCGACTTCGCACAATTCGAAATCGCTGAAAGCCGGCGCGATGATTGTGACGCCGAGCGGCAGGCCGTCGGGTCGGAATCCGGCAGGCAGCGCGAGCGCAGCGAGATCGAGGAGGTTTACGAAATTCGTGTAGCGGCCGAGGTTGGAATTCAGCGTGATGGGATCGGCGAGCACCTCGTCGATGCGATAGATCGTCGGGGTGGTTGGCAGCAGCAGGAAGTCGATCTGCTGCCACGCCGGCGCGCACCGTTTGCGAAGCGTCTTCAGCTTGTAGGTCGCGCTGAACGCGTCTGCAGCGGTGAGGGAACCTCCCCTGGAAATGATGCCTGCGACCGTGGGGTCCACCTCGTCGGGATGTTCGTCGATGAACTTCCCGACCGCCGAGTAACGCTCGGCGACCCATGGACCGCCGTAAAGCAGCTCGGCGGTCTCAAGGAACGGGGAAATGTCGATCTCCACGGGCAGTCCGCCCATCTCGACGAACCGCGCGACGGCTCCGTCGTAAAGTGCGGATGCCGCGACGTCTCCGAGGAAGTCGAGCTGACCGGCCATGGGAATGCCAAAGCGGAAAGGTCGGGAAAACGGCGCGCGATCCCCGAAGGCGCGGGAGTAGGGGTCGGCGTCGTCGGGTCGGGCGAGCAGATCAAGGACTAGCGCGGCGTCGTCGGGATCATTCGCAAAAATGGAGACGCAATCGAGCGAGCGGCACGCGGGAACGACGCCGGTGCAGCCGATTACTCCCCGCGAGGGTTTGAGTCCGACGATGCCATTGAATGCGGCGGGGACGCGGCCGGAGCCCGCAGTATCCGTTCCGAGCGAAAAGCTGACGAGTCCGGCGGCCACGGCGACCGCGCTGCCGGAGCTCGATCCTCCCGAGATGAACTCCGGGTGATATACGCTGGTGCACGGGCCGTGCGGAGTGCGCATGCCGACGAGACCCGTGGCGAACTGGTCCATGTTCGTCTTTCCAATGATGATGGCCCCGGCTTCCTCGAGGAGGCGCACGCAGGTCGCCGACGATTCCGGCGTGTAGGCGAAGGAAGGACATCCCGCGGTCGTCGGCGCACCGGCCAGGTCGATGTTGTCCTTGATGGCGCATGGGACGCCCGCAAGCGGCAGGTGGAGCTGGCTGGAGAGCGTTTCCGCGCGTGCGATGGCCTCCGCTTCGGGAACGAGGTGGATCCAGACGTGGTCGTCACCCCGTTCACGAATGCGTCGGTAAATTTCGCGAACGACCTCAACCGGCGTGAAATCTCCGGATCGGTAGCACGAACGCAAAAGGGAGATTTCCAGCGTGAGTTTGCGAAGGTCAATCATCGATGAGTATGGCGAGATGCGAGCCGGGCGAAACCGGACGTCCCTCCGTGCATAGCAGGGAATGGACCAACCCTGCGCGCGGAGCACACACTTGTATTTCCATCTTCATGGATTCGAGGATGACGAGCGGCTGGTCTGCGGTCACACGATCGCCGGGTTGCACGAGGATCTTCCAGACACTGCCGGCCACCGCGCCGTCCACGAAGAAGCCGTTGTCGGGCAATGTTACGTCGCTGGTGTCGGCGACGCTGTGAATCGGATCCGCTGCCTGAAATTCGCTGGCGGACCAGCGTTCGCGCTCGGCGTCGAATGCCGCCTGGCGTCTGGTCTGAAATGAGGCGATCTCCTCCGCACGGTCCGCGAGAAATTTCCGATAGTCGGAGAGGCGGAAGGTCGATTCCTCGATTTTGATGACAAATTTTCCGTGCGGAAAATCCTCGCGGTGGCGTTTCAGTTCGTCGGCCGTGACCGGATAGAAGCGGATCTGATCGAAGAATCGCAGCAGCCAAGGCCTGCCAGGCTCGAAGTTCGGCGTCGTGCGGAAGGAATTCCAGACCTGGATCGTGCGGCCAACGAGCTGGTATCCGCCCGGTCCCTCCATTCCGTAGATGCACATGTAGGCACCGCCGATGCCGACGACATTGGGTGGCGTCCACGTGCGCGCGGGATTGTATTTCGTCGTGACCAGTCGATGACGGGGATCGAGCGGAGTGGCGACGGGCGCGCCGAGGTAAACATCACCGAGCCCCATGACGAGGTAGCTGGCATCGAAAACAATGCGTCGAACGTCCTCGATCGAGTCGAGGCCATTGATGCGGCGGATGAACTCCAAATTGCTCGGGCACCAAGGCGCATCGGCGCGCACGCTCTGCATGTATTTGCGGATGGTCTCGAGCGTGGCCTCGTCCTCCCACGACAGGGGGAGGTGAACGATTCGCGTCGGGACTTCCATTTCATCGACACGTGGAAGCTCGTTTTCGGCGGCAAGGAGCAGGTCGAGCAGCCTGCGCTCGTCGAGTTCGCAACCATCGAAGTGAATCTGCAGCGAGCGGATGCCCGGCGTAAGATCGATGATTCCCCGAACGCGGTTCGTCTCGAGCCACTGCATGAGCGCGTGCACACGGAATCGCAGATCGAGATCGAGAACGATCGGGCCGTATTCCACGAGGAGATAACGATCACCCGCGCCGCGATAGGTCACGGCGGGCCGGTCGGCGGTGGCATCAAGATGGGCGAGAATCGCCTCGTCCAGCGAATTCCCCGAGGTTGCCGGGGGAATGGATCGTTCGGAGGGTGAGGCTCCCACCAAGCCGTTGCTTGATGAGATAGTCGGCTCGGCGGGAGCCTCGCCCTCCCGGAGGAGACGATTCTGCTCTTGTGCGAGCGCTGCGGCTTCGTCGACGGTGAGGCGCTTGAAGCGGACTTTGTCGCCGGCCTTGAGCTGACCGAGTTTCCAGCGTTCGGCCTCCACGACGACGGCAGGGCACACGAAGCCGCCAAGACTCGGACCGTCGGGGCCCAGCAGGATTGGCATGTCGCCGGTGAAATCGATGGCGCCGATTGCGTAGGCGTTGTCGTGAATGTTCGACGGGTGCAGTCCCGCCTCGCCGCCGTCCTTGCGCGCCCATGCCGGTTTCGGGCCGACAAGACGCACGCCCGTGCGGTTCGAGTTGTAATGCACCTCGTAGGCCGTCGAGAAAAGCGTCGCAATATCCTTCTCCGTGAAGAAATCCGGTGCGCCGTGAGGGCCGTAGAGGACGCCGAGTTCCCACTCGCTTTGCAGTTGTGGCACGCGGGCGGAGAATGCATTTCCATCCCAATTCCGCGTCTCGTGCTCTTCGGGCAGCCCAAGGCGCAGCACATCGCCGGCGCGCAGGATGCGGCCGCCGTGTCCGCCGAATCCACCAAGCGCAAAGGTGGATTTGCTGCCGAGATAATCGGGGACGTCGAGACCGCCCTCGAAGGCGAGATAGGTGCGCGCACCCGGGCCTTCCACGCGACCGATGCGGAGCGTCTGCCCGGCTCGAATCTCGACCGGGGTGGCGAATTTCACCGGCTCGCCGTCCAGCGTGGCGGGCATGTGCGCCCCGACGAGGCAGACGCGGGTGGGGACGTTGAATCGCAACGTCGGACCGGACATGGTGAGTTCCAGACCTGCTGCGGAGGACGCGTTGCCGAGAATGCGGTTCGCCAGACGGAACGAAAGCGAATCCATTGGCCCGGACGGCGGCACGCCAACGGCCCAGTAGCCGAGACGCCCCGGAAAGTCCTGCACGCTGGTTTGCGTTCCGGGATCCAGGACATCGACGGTCCGGGGTTGAAAGACAAAGCTCGAGAGGGATTTTGTCGTGGTCGTTCCCGCTCGGAAAAAATCGCTGTCGAGAATGGCGTGAACGTAGTCCCGGTTCGTTTCGATGCCGTCGAGACGGGTCTCCGCGAGTGCGGTGCGGAGTTTTTCGATCGCCTGCTCACGGGTTGGTGCGTGGGCGATGACCTTCGCGATCATCGGATCGTAAAACGGCGAGACTTCACTCCCGCTCTCGACCCAGCCATCCACGCGCACGTCATCGGGAAAATGGACGTGGGTGAGCAGGCCGGTGACAGGTTGAAAATCCTTTGCCGGATTCTCTGCGTAGATTCGCGCCTCGATCGCGTGGCCGGACGGATGATGCACGTGGTCGGCGAGCGGCAGCGATTCCCCGGCCGCAAGACGGATCATCCACTCGACGAGGTCGACACCACCCACTTCCTCCGTCACGCAATGCTCGACCTGGAGGCGCGTGTTCACCTCGAGGAAGTGGAATTCCTGCGAGTCGGCATCGAACAGGAACTCGCAGGTGCCGGCGGAGCGATATTTCGCGGACTCGCCAAGGCGCCGCGCCGCGGCATGGAGACGTTCGCGAACTTCATCGGAAAGATTCGGTGCAGGCGTCTCCTCGATGACCTTTTGATTGCGACGCTGGGCGGAACAATCGCGTTCACCGAGGACGGCGACCGTTCCATTGCCATCTCCAAAGATCTGAACTTCGACATGCCGCGCCGAGGTGACGAACTTCTCGAGGAAAAGACCGCCGCTCTTGAAGTTGCTTTCGGCGAGACGCCGGACCGTCGCGAATTTTTCCGCGAGTTCGGCTTCGTTGCGCGCGAGTTGCATGCCGATGCCGCCACCTCCGGCGGTGCTCTTGATCATCACCGGGTATCCGATGCGCGCGGCGGCGGCGGCCGCTTCATCGATGGATTGCAGAAGATCGGTGCCTGGGGAGACGGGAACGTTGCTCGCGATCGCCAGTGCGCGCGCGGTGTGCTTGAGCCCGAAGTCGCGCATGTTCTGCGCAGTCGGACCAATGAACACAATGCCGTGCCGCTCGCATTCCTCCGCGAAGTCCGCGTTTTCGCTGAGAAATCCATAGCCCGGATGGATCGCCTGCGCGCCGGTTTCGAGCGCAACCTCCAGAATCCGGTCGGCACGCAGATAACTTTGTGCAGCGGGAGGCGGTCCGAGGTGCACTGCTTCGCCCGCCATCGCGACGTGCCTCGCATGCGCATCGGCGTCGGAATAGACAGCGACCGAGTCGATGCCAAGGCGGTCGAGTGTGCGAATGATCCGGCAGGCGATTTCGCCGCGGTTCGCGATGAGGATCCTGGAAAACATTTTAGACGGAATTGACGGAATTCACAAAATTGGGCGGACAGATGACGAAGCTTCTAATTCCAAAAATTCTGTAAATTCTGTCTAAACATCCCAGATCAGCACCTCGACGGGGGTGGGATTGTAGGCGTTGCACGGATTGTTGAGCTGTGGGCAGTTCGAGATGAGACACCAGACATCCATCTCCGCGCGCATCTCGACGTATTTGCCCGGCTCCGAGACGCCGTCGTCGAACTTCAATCCCCCCTCCGGAGTGACCGGAACGTTCATGAAGAAGTTGATGTTGTGGGCGAGGTCGCGCTTCGTGAGTGGCAATCCGCTGAGCGCGATCTGGAGGAGAAACGTGTCGCGGCAGGCGTGCATGAATCGCTTCTCGAGCGCATAGCGAACCATGTTGCTTTCCGCTGCGCACGCGCCACCCAGCGTGTCGTGACGACCGCACGTGTCGGCGGTGATCGTGAGCATCGGGCGGCAGCGATTCGACATCAGCGCGGTTCCCGCGGTGAGGTAGATGGCGCCCTGCTCGCGGATCGTGTCCTGCGCGCTGTAGCGTTCGGAAAGATCCGCCGCGCTGTAAAACAGGGTGTCCGCGGCCTGATTGCCTTCGAGGTCGAGGATGCGCAGCGTCTGGCCCTTCTTGATTTGATGAATCCACCCGTCTCCGGCGGGAATGACCTGCCGGTAAATGGCGGCGTCCGGCTGAAGCGGGCTTTCGAGGTAGTTGAGCGTGCTCACGGTGAAGGTGTTTTAAATGTAGAGCCGTTCCGTGAGGGCCATGGCACGGGCGCACTCGGGACGGAAATTGCGGCAGAAATCATCGCGGTCCGCAGGTTGGGCGGGTTGAATCTTGATCTTCACGTCCGCCCTCGGATAGGTGCCGGACGGCCCAAGCGGATGCGGGGTGTTCGAGAGGACGAGAAGAATCTCCATTTCCGTTCGCAGGGTGACGGATGCCCCGGCCGGGCAATGGTTTTCGACGAAGTGCATGCAGCCGTCCTCGTCGACAACGACCTTGCTGAAGAAGTTGATGTTCGCCACGAGGTCGCGCAGACCGAGTCCGTGCTTGCCAAGCTCGACGAGAAAATTGTCGTGCGCGTTGCGATGCCAGTCGTTGCGGGCTTCCTGATAGGTGAGGACGCCGTATTTCGCCTCGACGTGCTCGCGGGTGATGGCGCCGCCGAGGGGATCGTGCCAGCCAAGAGTGTCGTCGACGATGGAAGCCATCGCGTGACCCATGTCGCTCATGAGGACATGACCGCGCGTGAGCTTCGCCGTGTGAAGCGCCTTGAGGGTGTCGGGAAGATTGAGCCGGTCGAGCGGCTGACGGGCGTTGTAGAGCAGCGCGGAAACGTTCGCATTCGCGTGCCGGGCCGTGAGTCGAACGAGGCGGTGTCGGGGAATGGTCATCGACCACATCGCCCCGGCGGGGATGGTTTCGTCGAAGAGGATGCTCATTTTTTCGGAAGCGGGTGGAGCGGGGGAAGAATGATGCTGGTGAGGGTGAGTTTGCCGGTCCGGACGCCCTTGCAACCGACCAGGCGGTCAGCGATTCGGCGCAGCGTCGAGGCGGGGCCCTGGACGAGAATGACCTCCATGCGGTGGTTGTTCTCGAGCTGGACGTGGAGCGAGCTGATGACCTCGTCGAGGTGTTCGCGCTCGATCTCGGCGAGCCGCTGGAGGAGGGGACCTTTCGCCTCGTCGTAGATGAGGGTGATCGTCCCGGCCATGATCTGATCGCCCTTGTCCTCCTGATGCTCGATCACGGCGTTCGTGATGAGCTCGGTGATCAGCTTGGAGCGGCTCTCGATGCCGCGTTCCTCGATCATTTCGTCGAGTTCGCGATACACCGCATCAGGCAGCGAAATGCTGATGCGCTGGACAGGCTGGCGGATCGGTTCCCGAATGGCTGGCATGAGTATTACTCAAATAACAACGAGTAATACTCCGTCAAGCAGGCAGCGTGCCTAGTCGGATTCCCAGACGCGTCCGCGTCGTGGCGTGTCGAGGCGGTAGTCGGTGTATTTGCGGGAGAAGAACGTGCGGCCGAGCTGTTCGGCATGGGATTCCGGGGAATCCGGGTCCCGGGAAACCTCTCCGCGGCTGTTACCGATTCCACGCACGACACCGACGAAGTCCGAGTGGGTGTAGCGGCAGTATTCCTGGATCTGGTGGACAATACCGAGCGAGGCGCCGGGATAGGTTTCCTCGGAGGCAAGAATGAGACCGATCCGCTTGCCGGTCATTGCGGCGGCGACTTCCGCGGAGCGCGGATACGAAGCGGCGTAGTAGCAGAAGGTGCGGTCGAAGAATGCCTTCGTCTGCGCGGAGAGTGCATACCAGTAGACCGGTGAGCAAAAGACGATGCCATCCGCCGGCAGGAAGTCATCGAAGAAGAGCGTCCGGAAGTTGTCGGACACCGCGCACTCGCCGTCAGCTCCGCGCCGCGCGCGGCAGTCGTGCAGAAACTCGGAAATGTAATCGTCGAGAAAACGGATGGTGACCTGCGATCCGGCGGCCTCCGCTCCGCGTCGAACGGCGTCGGCGAGAACGGCGGAGTTCCCCGCGCGGCGGGGACTGCCGATGAGAATGAGGAGTTTGTGGGGCATTGCGGGTCGAACGAAACAGGATGGACTGGATTTGAAGGAGTTCGGGGATGAAAGCAAAACTCAGCGCTCTTATTGGAATCCCGCCAATCCGGGAGATCCTGAAAAATCCTGTTTAGTTCGAACCATCGAGGTTGATTTCGCGGCGGGCGTTGGGATTGGCGAGGACGTGGTTTGCGATCTCGCTGCCGGTGGCGAACCATGCCGCGTTGTCGGACTGGATGTCGCGAATGATCCGTTCCAGGAGCCGAACGCGGGACGGCCGGCCGCTCAGCCACGGGTGAAGCGTGAGCACGAAGCAGCACCCGAAGTCGCGCATCGCTTCGTATTCCCGCATCCAGAGGTCGTAAACCTTTTCGCAGTTTTCGGGGATGAAGCCCCACGCGGGTTCGGGATTGAAGGCGAACTGCTCCCAATCCTCAAGCATCCACTGGCCCGGGATCTCGACGAGGCCGTTCGCATGAAGATACGGCACGTCGTCGCCCATCATACTCGCGCTGTAGAGCAGGCCGTGGGATTTCAGAAGATCAGGCGTGCCGGGATTGATTTCGAACCACGGGGCGCGATGTCCGACCGGACGAATGCCGGTGATGTCTTCGAGAATGCGCAGGCTCTTGCGCAAAACGGCCTCCTCCTGGTCCGGTGAGAGATGGGCGAGCTTTTCGTGGAGATGACCATGCGCCCCGATCTCGTGCCCTCCGCGGGCGATGGCGCGGGTCATTTCGGGATGATGTTCCGCGATGTAGGAAGGGATGAAGAACGTCGCGGGCGTGCCGCAGTGCGCGAGCAATCCCAGCAGACGCGGCACGCCGACGCGCGGTCCGTATTCGCATTGGGACATCGTGGTGAGGCGCAGGCTGAGCGCGGGATCCTCGGAAAGCGCCGTCGTCTCGCCGTCCACGTCGAAACAGAGCATTACGGCGCAGCGTTTGCCGTCCGGCCAGACGAAGCGCGGTGGCGGAGAGAAGCGGTCTGGAGTAGAGACTAATCGATCCATTTTCCGTCAATGACGTTGGGTGGTGGGGTCAGGTCGTAGCGCTCCCAACCCGCGGTGATGCCGCCATCCACCGGCAGGATGGCTCCGGTGATGTAGGAGGCTTCGTCGGATGCAAGAAAGTGAAACGCCGCAGCAATCTCGTCGGGAGTCGCGAGCCGGCCGAGCGGTGTGCGGGCTTCGACGAACGGGATTTCGGGATTGTCCGGTATCTCGAGCACGGCGGGGGTTGCAACCGTTCCAGGGCAAACGCAATTCACCGTGATTCCGCGTGAGGCCAGCTCCATTGCCGCGAGGCGGGTGAGATGGATGACCGTTGCCTTCGACGCCGCGTAGACGGCGCCTTGCGGAACGCCAATCGTGCCGACAAAGGAGCCGGTGTTGAGAATGCGGCCTCCGCGCGTCATGAGACGGGTGGCGTGCTTCGTGCCATAGGCGACGCCGTGGACGTTCACGGCAAACGTGCGTTCGAGCAGCTGGGGAGTGAGATGTTCGAAATCGATCCCCAAAGGCTGAATGCCGGCGTTGTTCACGAGGATGTCGAGTCGACCGTGATCGCATACGACCGCATCCAGCGCGCTGGCGAGTTGGGATTCCTCCGAAACATCGCATGGTGGGACGCCGTCGCGATCGACACCGACCACGGTTGCTCCGGCGGCGCGGAATCGCTCGACGATGGCGAGACCGATGCCGGATTCCGAGCCAGTTACCACGGCGACCTTTCCGGTGAGGGAGAACATCGAACTAAACAGGATTGACGGGATTTTCCGGATTCACGGAACAGGGAGCTTGAAGAAAAATGGCGATTGCACGGTCGGGCCCTTTCACGAATCCGGTTTCTGGCTGGGAGCTGCCGGGCGGTCGAGGGTGGGCCAGGTTCCACGCGCACGGGCGGCGAGGTAGCGCTGGACGAGCCAGACCGACATCTCGAGGTGACTGAGGCGTCCGCGTTGCGCCCCGATGGAGACCATGCCGCGCTGGATCGCGGTGCACATTTCCATGTCCTCGAGATGGAACTCGAAGAAGAGCGGCAACTCGCGTTCGAGCATTTCCTCGAAGTCGGGGCGCGCGGCGGTGGCCGACGGGACCAGCATCGTCGTGAGGAGCTTCATGCGGTGCGGCCCGAGCGGTTCGACGCGATACCACACGATGCGGTCGGGCAGGGTGAAGATGAGGAAGTTCGGGTGAACGAGAAAGAGTCCAGACTCGGCCTTCTTCGATGCGTCGAGGGTTTCGATGGTGGGAAAACCGAACGGGTGCTCGTTGGCGTGAAGTTCGTCGAGCACGGCATCCTTGAACGGAAGATGACAGCGCACATAGAGCTCGCGCTCCTGCTCGTTCCACGTGTCGCGGGCGGGCATCATGGGCTGGAGCGTCTTCGCGTGAGCGCCGAGATGGTGATAGGACTCCATGAAATTCTCGACAAGCACCTTCCAGTTGAATGGGCAGTCCCACTCACGCTGCACGACGATTTTCATGTCCGCGGGATTCCACTGCCCGAAGTCGGCGTCCATTTCTGCAAGACGACCGGCGAGTGGCTCGGCGAGACCGCTGAGATTTACGAAGACGAATCCATTCCAGACCTCGCTGCGGAATTCCCGAAGTCCGTGATCGTCGCGGGCAAATCCCTCGGCGCGGTGCATCTCGGGACAGGCCTTGAGGCGACCGTCCAGCTCGAAGGTCCACGAGTGATACGGACAGAGGAACAGGCGGGTGTTTCCGCATCCGGGCTGCTCCTCTTTCGGCACCGCGGTTCCGTGGCCATCGCGTCCGAATCCGGGCGGCATGATGTCCATTCCGCGATGCGGGCAGGTCCTGGAGAGGACGCGGATTGCATCATCCTTCCCGCGCACGACAATCAACGGTTCTCCGAGCAGGTCGATCGCGAGAAAATCGCCGGGTTGAGCGATCTGAGAAATGTGGGCGAGGCAGAGCCACTCAGGCTTGAAGATGTGGTCGATCTCCCACTGGTAAAAGGCCTCGCTCGTATACACCTCGGGTGGAAGAGTTGTCGCGCGGGCGAGGGGAAGATCGGCGGTGCGCTCGATGTCGGCGAGGATTTCGTCGAGCGGACGTTCGCCACGCAGGCCGCTCACGGAAATGGTGGAGCGTTGGACGGCTTCCTCGCAGAAGGCGATTTTTTCGGCGGTGTCGTTTCGCAGAGAGACCATGGAATCAGTGGGCGGTTGAGGTTTGGGAAGAAGGAGGAAAAGCGGCGGCGAATGCCTCGCGGAGCATGGAGGCGGTCCAGCGGTTGAGGTCGCGGAGTTCGGCGACGGGTTTGCGGGTGAACGGCTCGCAATGAAGGTATCCGTCCGGACCGAACTCGGGGGTCATCGTGATCGTGTCGAATCCACGCGCCGCCTGGGAGGCCCAGACGGTTTTCCACCAGCGGAGGTGGGCTTCCGCGGCGGCAGAATACTCCGGCGCACGCGGGTCGGGAACCTGTGCGCCCTGATCATAGCCGATGCGCGGCTGGATGTGCAGCGCGCGCTCTGCGCAGACGGCAAGGATCTTCGGAAGCTCGTCGAGCACGAGTCGCTCGGTGACGACGCACCAGTGACTGAAGTCAAGGGTGAGTTCGATCGGCGGAAGTTCGGCGAGGAGCTCCGCGGTGCGGACCGGATGATAGAGACTGCGACTTCTGTGCGTCTCGAAACCGACACGCACGCCGCGATCCTGGGCAATTTCCCAGGCTCGGGTTAGAAATTCCGCGCTGTCCGCAAACGTCCAAAGATCGCTGCCCGCCATGGTGCTGAAAAACAGGGGACGGGTATCGAGCGATCGATCGAGGATTCGCTCGAAGGCGTCCAGATGCTGCGCGACGGTTGCCCCCGGCTCGGGCGTGGCGTAGCCGGTGGTGGAAATCTCGGCGATGAATGAGAGGTCGTATTCCGCGAGCGCATCGAGCAATGCCTGCCGAGCCTCCGCATCGACGGGAACCGGACCTTCGAGGCCGTCGAACCCGTCCGCGACGGCTTCGCGTGCCGCGTCGCTGATCGGTCCGGTGTGTCCCCACAGGGTTTTGAAGAATTTTGCGTTCATGAAATCGAGCAGGCGATGCGGAAGCCGACATTGTCGCGCCGGGCATTCTCGGGCAGCGCGTCGCGCCACGAGCTGCGGAGGAGGCGGGGAAGGTAATCCCACGCTCCGCCGCGCACGACCCGGCGTCCGTGCGTGCCGTCCACGGTCCACGCAGAGCCGTCGACCGGCGCGCTGTGGTAGGCGGGATGCCAGAGATCGGCGCACCATTCGCAGACGTTGCCGTGCATGTCCTCCAGTCCCCACGGGTTTGGCGGGAAGGTTTCGCGCGGAGTGCGCTGCGCCGGACCAATCCGCTCGCCATGTTCCGAGTAGAGGTAATTGGCGCGGTCGGGCGGGAGGTCCAGGCCGCAGGAGAAGGGCGTCATCGCGCCTGCGCGGCAGGCGTATTCCCATTCCGCCTCGCTGGGCAGCCGGATTGGGGCACCGGTCTCCGCGGCCAGCCACTCGCAGTATTTCACAGCCTGCGTCCATGTCACGGAGGTGGCCGGAAGTTCCGCCGCATCCAGTGGTGCGTGGTCTGGAAACAAGCGGCGGAACTCCCCGACCGTCACTGGAAAATCGGCGAGATGGAACGGCGCAACCGTCACGAGGTGCCGAGGGCGTTCGGTGTCATTGGCGAACTTGTCGCCGTCGCTTTCGCCCATTGCGAACGTTCCACCCGGGATCAAGCGGAGAACGGGCATCGCAACGGCTGCGCAGACAACGGACGACATGCGCTCACTCCTTCGAGATGGCTTCGATGGGCGCGAAGGCGATGCCTTCCTCGATGGAAGGATCGCCCTTTACGAGGCCGAAATTTTTTCCACCATTCGGTGGTCAGCGCCCAGTGATTCTTGATCTGGCCATTCCCCAGTCCCAGCGGAGGATTGCCGGGCATCGCGCCCATGAATCGGGCCGCCTCGGCAAGATCGAACACGTAGATGCCGCCCTCCTTGCCGCTGCCAGTGTCGCCAATGACATCGACGACGTCCTTCACGTCGAACTGAATCGCGTCGGCGATGATCTTGTTGCCTTCAGCGGGGTTCTTTTTCCACCACTCGACCGCGTCGAAGTAGGCTTTCAGAGCTTTCGCGGCGAGTTCGGGTTTTTCGCTGAGAAACGAACCCGACATATACATGCCGTCACCGAGCAGCGCGGTGCCGAGCCAGTAGGGATCGAGGGAGGTGGCCGCGACGCGCGAGCCTTCCAATGTTTCGAGCACCTTGCCGCCAAACGGCTCCCAGAACTCACCGGCGGCCACATTGCCGCTCATCATCGCTGCGACGGCGTCGTCCATCACAACGTTCGTGTATTTCACGTCGTCGAATTTCAGCCCGTTGTTCTCAAGCCAGATGCCCATGAAGATCTGGGTGAGTCCGCCTTCAAGGACGGCGACGGATTTGCCCTTCAATTCCTTCGGATCCTTGATCGCCGGCGAGAGGATGATCTTGTCCGTTCCGGTCGAGGGATTCGTGTAGGCGACGAGTTTGACGGGCACGCCGGTGTCTGCGGCGATGGGGGCGTATTCGACGGTGCTCGAGGTGATGTCCAGGTTCCCGGCCGCCATCTGGCCGAAACTTTCGTAGGGATCCTCGATGATCTGGATGTCGAGATCGAGATCCGGTGCGAGGTTCTTCTCCTTCGCGATGAACCAGAACGCGTATCCGGGCCAGGAGAAGAGGGAGACGCGGACTTTTTCCGCCGCGTGCAGGCCGGAGGTGGCGAGCAGCAGCGCGAGGACGAGAGCGAGGTGTTTCATGTGGTTATCGGGTTAATCGCAGGTAGGGAAAGGCCCACCAGCGGATGGAACGAAGGAGGCCGTCGCAGAGAAATCCGAGTGCGCCGATCGTGAGGATGCCGGCCATGATGATGTCCATGCGGACGAGACGGCGGGCGCGCATCATCACCGCGCCGATGCCGTCGGGCGCGGCGACG
>CALGTD010000206.1 GCA_937901895.1 uncultured Spartobacteria bacterium
ACGGTTACGCACCCAAACTTCACCGTTACGCTGCCCTGCCGCACGGTTACGCACCCCAACTTCGCGGTTACGCGAGGCAACTGAGCACCTACACGACCCTCCAGCACGGATGCACGATGCCTCCGCAGATCTGCACTTCATTCCCGCAGCGCCACGCACGCCCTCGAAACGCCTGCATGCCGCTGCTGCACCCCTGCGCTGTATCCCGAATCTCCTGATTTCTTCACGAATAGATCGGTAGCACATAATGTTTTTGCAACACGCACCAACCCTCTGTCCGATCGACACTTGCGATTCTCTTTTTCAGAGTGATTTCCCAAAATCCCGCTCCCCATACACCCGCTGTTTTCCGGTCGAATTGCGCGCAGACAAACAATGCCATTGACATATCATCATTTCTCAATGCAATACGTGGGCCTATGGCAAATACGGAATCTTCCTTCGCCGACCGTTATGGCCGCGCACTCACTCTCGCGGGATCGATTGCGGAATTCACCCCTGCCTTTGCCCCGCCGGACACCTCGCTCACCCCAACGAACTTCGCGGCCTTCCTGGAGTCCATCGAAGCCGCCAACCGCACCCTCGCCGACCGCCGCGAGGACCTCTCCAACGCCGTTGCCGAACGGCAAGCCATGGCGAAGACGATCAAGACGCTCTGCCAGCGCGCGATGACCTACGTCACGAGCAACCCCGCCTGGTCCAAGCACGCCTCCACCATCAAGCTCACCTACACGCGCCTCCGCGGCTACCGTCCCGGCCGCGCGAAGGCCCCCACGCAGGGCGACGAGGCCGAGGTCCGCAAGTTCAAGGTCACCCAGCGCAGCTTCGCCGAGCTCGACGACCTGTTCACCCGGTTCATCACCGCGCTCGACAAAGTCCCCGGCTACGCGCCGCCCGCCCCCGAACTCACGATCACCCAGCTCCAGGCCACCGACACCGCCTTCGAGACCATCAACAAAGCCATCGCCGACCTCGCCCCCGAGGTCGCCCTGCTCGTCCGCAACCGCGCCTCCCTCTATGAGTCCCTGCGCGAAAAAGCCCGGGGCATCAAAGCCGCCGTCCTCGCCCAATACGGCCCGACCAGTCCTGAATACGACACCATCAAACGTCTGCGATTTTAGCCGGCCACCCACACCCCGGCTGAACCCCGAAAAACGCCGCCCCCACCCGGGCGGCGTTTTTCCTTTCCCGTCCCCGCGCCCCATCGCCGCCCCCTCCGCACTGACCTGCAGATTGTAGCCGATCGTCCACAGACACGTGCCCCGCCGACAGGCAAAGTCCCGCATGCCCCGCATCCTCGCCAATAGCTACTTCTCGGGCGCCGGTCTCATGGACATCGGCCTGCGTCTCGGCGGCATCGAGATCCAGCAAAGCTTCGAGATCGACCCGATTTGCTGCGCCACGCAGCGCCAAAACTTCCACCACGAGGTCATCGAAGGCGACATCCGCCAAAAGCTCGTCGCCGCCGAAAAGTCGTGCGATGTAATGGTCGCCACCTACCCCTGCACGAAATACTCCGCGATCGCCGACATCCACGGCACCCGCACCGGCGAGGATTTGTTTCTCCACTTCTTCCGGCACGTCGCGATCCGCCGACCCGAGGCCTACGTCGTCGAAAACGTCCCCGGCATGCGAAAATTCCCCGTAGTGATGGAGGCCATGACCGCGTTGCCCGACTACTTCGTGAACGTCTTCTGCCCCGTCTCCACCCAGACTTGGCTGCCACAGCGTCGCGACCGCCTCATCATTCTCGGCACCCGTCGCCCGTTCGCATGGCGACCACCAACCGAGGGCCGACGCGTCTCCCTCGCGGAGATCTTGGAGGACGAACCCGACGTCGAAATCCCCGCTTACGTCGCCAAGCGACTCGACGGCGCCTATCGCGACCGACCAATCATCAGCGATCCCGCACGCGGTGACATCGCGCCGACCTGCGTCGCGCACTACGCCAAGGACGTCTCCACGCGCCTCGTCCTGGACCGTCGATTTCCTCGCGGAGTCCGACCCTACAGCGTCCGCGAATACGCCCGACTCCAAGGCGTGCCGGACAACTTCCAATTCGCAGGCACCCCACGCGACGCCTACCGCATGATCGGCAACGGCGTCTCCATCCCCGTCGGCGAATGGATTGGCCGCGAACTCACGCGCTATTTCAAAAGGTAGGGCGAGGACCTCCGGGCCTCGCCGTCGTAGGGTTCGCGGGCCCAGAGGTCCCGCGACTACCTGGGTTACGACTTTTTGAAAATCGTCGCGTAGTGCGCGGCGAGGAACTTCGGGTCGGGCAGCACGGCGTCGTCCGGTAAGGAAAGCGGCTCGCCGACATAGGCACCGAAGCTCTCCTTCACGACGCGCTGCGACAGCTCCGACTTCAATCGCGGCGAGAGGATGAGCCGCAGATTCTCGTCGAACGTAATGAGGCCGGTGTCGAACGCCGCGTCGTGCAATCGCGAGAGGCAAAGGCCGTTGCGCACGTTCAGTCGCTCCTTCTCCTCGACGCCCCACGGCAGGATGTGCGAGGCGACGAGCAATTCGCGAACAGCCAGTGCCGTGACGCCACATCGTCCGCCGAAGTTGTTGAGCACGGCGTTGCGAAAATACTCCTGCCCACGCCGCTGCTTTACGTTCACCACGACCTCGGTCGGCCCCGTGGGTGGTTTTCGTCTCACGCGGACGCCGACCTTTGGAAGGACCTCCACTTTCGCATTCTTTGGAGCCGAGAAGAGCTTCCGAAACAACTCTTCACTGGCAGGCGCTGCCTCGTCCAAGCTCTCGTGAAATTCCCGCCACATCCGCTTGTCGAGTTCACTTGCTCCCGAAAGCCCACGAATACCCCGCATCTTCAACGCGGGGTCGAGCGACGCGAGATTACCTAGCTTCATCGCGACGCTGCCCGGCGTGCGGCCGAGCCGCATTGCCACATCGATGACTACCGGTTGCCGCTCATGGAACTGCCCGAAGTTCAGCTTGTGGTAGAGATTCAGCACGACGAGCAATTCGTCGCGCGTCCATCGGCTTCCGGGGGCGGCCATGGAGCCCAAGCATGCCGAGCGAAATGGCCGTTGAAAAGGGGATCTTGCGGCGAGCGAAAGAGACCGCGGCCGGGATCAGCAAAGTTGCCTCCGCGCCCGGTGCCGGCGGACGAGGACGACCGCGCCGAGGGCGAGCGCCATGAGGAGGCCGTATTCGTGAGGCTCGGGCACGGGCGTGAAGGTGCCGTGGTAGAGGGTGCTGATGCGGAGCTCGTCGGCGCCGTAGATCGCGGGGTCCACATCGTAAAGGCGGAGCGTCGTGTTGAGGATGACCGAGCCGTCCGTGCTGTCGAGAAGTCCAAGGAAAGTCAGCTCGAAGGTTCCGCCCTCGGGGACGTCGCCGGAGGAACCGCCGTTGAGCCGCGTGATCGTCGCGCCGTCGGGCCGAAGGGTGATTCCGGTCAACGTCGTGATGCCGGTGAAGAAGATCGGAGGGGTGGCGCCGGCCCCGCCCACGAAGTTCGCGCCCGGCAGGAGGAGCGTGGCGAGATACGGCGGCTCGGCCAGCGGCGGCGAGAGGAGGTTGATTTGGGAATCCAGCGCACCGGGCATGGCGAGATCGGTGAACTCCCACGTGAGGCTGGCATCCCCGTGCCACGTGACGCCCTCGTAGGTGAACGCCTCGGGCGACGTGGTGAACGGGATGGCAGCGGGCCAGCCCGGCGCGAGCACGGAGCCGTCGCCACCGGTGAGGTGCACCGTGAAGGCGGCGGCGGTGCGGGCCGGCAGAAGGAGGGCAAGCGGAAGAAAGACGAGGGCGCAGACGGTCGCGATGCGGCACGGGAGCATCCGCATTCCTTACCAAACCGGCAACCCCCGCGCGACCGGGGAATGATGCCCGCGTGGAAATTCCGCGTCGTCCCGCAATCGGGGAGGTTCGAGCTGTTGTGAAGGCGTGCCGGAGAAGCCTCCATGCCCGGCGAATCCGTCTCGGGTTCCGACTGCTTCAGGACGGCTCGACAACCCCCGACTCCATCAACGAGAAGGCCGGTCTCATCATTCGCGACTGCCATCCTCAAAAGTGGAGACCGAAGGAGTTCTGGTTCCAATCGACATCGTCCCGGAGCAGGTGCACGCGGGAAGCGGATTGCAGCTCTTGTCGTATTACGGAAAGGAAAACGGAGGGAACGGAGACGGCGCGTGGCCGGGCTCCGTCCCCTCCATTGCCTTCCAGAAACGGTTTTGGTGGAGACGCGGGGCGGGGATTCCGCCGGGGCGTCAGCTCTCGCCGGCGTTGTCCTCGGCCTCGAGGCTGACGACGGGGGCGATCGCCTGGAGCTTCTCGCCGGAGGCGAGGCCCATGAGTTTCACGCCCATCGTATTGCGCCCGGTCTCGCGGATCTCCTTCACGCGGGTGCGGACCATCTGGCCGCCGCTGGTGATGAGCATGATCTCGTCGGCATCGGTGACGGTGAGCGCGCCGACGACCCGGCCGGTCTTGTCGGTGGTCTTCATCGTGATGATGCCCTTTCCGCCGCGGGACTGCTTGCGGTAGTCGTCGAACGGCGTGCGCTTGCCGATGCCGTTCTCGCCGGCGACGAGGAGGGTGGCGTCGTTGCGCACGAGGGCGGCGCCAATGACGTGGTCGTCCTTCTCGGGACGGATGCCCCAGACGCCGACGGTGTTGCGGCCCTGGTCGCGGAGTTCCTCCTCACTGAAGCGGATGCTGATGCCGTTGCGGGTGACGAGGACGATCTCGTCGTGACCGCCGGTGAGCTTCGCGTCGATGAGCTCGTCGCCGGGCTCGATGTTGATCGCGATGATGCCGCCCTTGCGGATGTTCGCGAAGTCCGAGAGGTTCGACTTCTTCACGATACCGCTGCGGGTGGCGAAGAGGACGTGGAGGTTCTTGTCCCACGTCTCGTCCTTCGCGGCGGCGCCGGCGCCGGAGCGGCGGCCCTGGATGCGCAGGGTGGCGGCGATCTGCTCGCCGGACTGGAGCTGCAGGAAGTTCGCGATGGAGCGGCCCTTCGAGGCGCGGCTCATCTCGGGAATTTCGTAGACCTTCTCGACATACACGCGGCCACCCTTCGTGAAGAACATGAGGTAGTCGTGCGTGCTGGCGGTGAAGAGGTGCTCGACGAAGTCGTCGATGTCGTCCTCGCTGGCGGCCTCGCGCGTGGTCATGCCGATCACGCCCTTGCCGCCGCGGCGCTGCGAGCGGTAGGCGGAGACGGCGGTGCGCTTCATGAAGCCCTTGTGGGTGATTGTGATGATGCAGCCCTCGTTCGCGATGAGGTCCTCCATGTTGATCTCGCCCTCGTCGGGCACGATCTGCGTGCGGCGCGGACGGCCGTGCTTCTGCTGGAGTTCCCGAAGTTCGCGCTTGATGATCGAGAGCACGCGCGACTCCTTCGCGAGGATGTCGAGGAGGTCCTTGATCGTCTCGAGAAGCTCGTCGTATTCGCTCTTGATGCTGTCGCGCTCAAGGCCGGTGAGCTGGTAGAGGCGGAGGTCGAGGATGTGCCCGACCTGCTTCTCGGTGAATTTGTAATGGCCGTCCTCGGTGAGGCGGGCCTCGCTGCGGATGAGAATGCCGATCTGTTCGACCGCCTTGCGCGCCCACGAGAGGGCGAGGAGCTTCTGCTTCGCGTCGTCGCGATCCTTCGAATCGCGGATGATCTTGATGAAGTCGTCGAGGTTCGCGAGCGCGATGAGATAGCCCTCGAGCTTCTCCGCCTCGACCTCGGCCTCGTTGAGCAGGAAGCGCGTGCGGCGCAGGACGACCTCGCGGCGGTGCTCGATGTAGCAACCGATCGCGTCCTTGAGCGAGAGCAGGCGCGGGCGGCCGTGGTCGATCGCCAGCATGTTCACGCTGAACGACGACTCGAGCGCGGTGTGCTTGTAGAGGTTGTTGATGATGACCTTCGGATTCGCGTCGCGCTTGAGGTCGATGACGACGCGGGTGTCCTCGGCGCTCTCGTCGCGGACGTCGCTGATGCCGGTGATCACCTTCTCGTTCACGAGGTCGGCGATCCGCTTCACGAGATCCGCGCGATTCACGTTGAAGGGAATCTCGCTGATGACGAGCTGCTCGCGGCCGCCCTTGACCTCCTGCACGCCGACGCGACCGCGGCAGCGCACCTGCCCGCGACCGGTCTCGAAGTATTGCCGGATGCCCGAGACGCCCTGCAGCAGACAGCCGGTCGGGAAGTCGGGCCCCTTCACGTGCTGCATGAGCTCCTCGATCGTGATGTCGGGGTTGTCGATCTGGGCGCAGATGCCGTCGATGCACTCGCTGAGGTTGTGCGGCGGGATGTTCGTCGCCATGCCGACGGCGATGCCCGTGCCGCCGTTGACGAGCAGATTCGGGAAGGCGGCGGGGAAGACGGTGGGCTCCTCGCGCGTCTCGTCGTAGTTCGGCGTGAAGTCGACGGTGCCCTTGTCCATGTCCGTCATCAACGCGGCGCCGAGCTGCTGCAGGCGGGCCTCGGTGTAACGCATGGATGCCGGCGGGTCGCCTTCGAGCGAGCCGAAGTTGCCCTGACCGTCGACGAGCGTTTCGCCCATGGCCCACGGCTGTGCCATGTGAACGAGCGTGGGATAGATCGCCTGGTCGCCGTGCGGGTGGTAGTTACCCATCGTCTCACCGACGATCTTCGCGCACTTGAGGTGCTTGCGATTCGGCATCACGCCGAGCTCGTTCATGGCGTAGAGGATGCGGCGCTGCGAAGGCTTCAGCCCGTCGCGCGCGTCGGGAAGCGCGCGGGAAATGATGACCGACATCGAGTAGTCGAGAAACGACTTCGACATCTCCTCGGCCACGTTGACCTTCTCGACTTTTTCGTTCTGCGTATACACGGGACTATTGGACGGAATTTACGGAATTAGCGGAATTGGACGGCGTGTGGAGCCGGGTCTTTCGACGAAAGTCGAAGCAGGCCGGTATCGATGCCCGTGGCTGCCAGGTAATTCACGAGCTGCGTCTCGTGTGCCTTCGCAAGGGCCTGCACCGCCTTCACCTCGACGATCAGTGAATCCCCGATCACCAGATCGGCGATGTAATTGTCCACGATGACTCCGTTGTAGCGGACTTGAAGAGGGGTTTCCCGGGCTGCGGAGAGGCCGGCTTTCGCCTGCTCGTGCGTGCGTGCATTGACGGAAACGGACTCGAGAAAGCCAGGCCCCGGCGCGCGATGAACCTTCATCGCCGCACCGATCACCTCGCCGGCAAGGTCGTATCTCTTCCCTTCCAATTCCCGTGAATTCCGTTAATTCCGTCAAAACTCAGACATCCAGTCGCGCGTTGAGCGCGTTGTCTTCGATGAACTGGCGGCGGGGCTCGACGACGTCGCCCATGAGGATCGTGAACATCCGGTCGGCCTCCATGGCGTTGTCCTCGTTCAGCTCCACCCGGAGCATCTTGCGCTTCTCGGGGTTCATCGTGGTCTCGTAGAGCTGCTTGGGATTCATTTCTCCAAGGCCCTTGAAGCGCTGGATCTGCAGGCCGCGCTTGCCGATCTCGAGCACGCTCTCGAGGATCTCCGGAACCGCGAAGATCGGCTTGGTCACGGCCTTGTCGCCCTCGCCTTCGATGAGCTCGAAGATCGGGGTGTCGCTGCTCGAGTAGTGCTCGACCTTCAGGCCCTTCTTCGCGAGCTCGTCGATGAGCTTCTGAAGCGCGGCGGACTCGTGCAGTTCGATCAACTTCGCACGGCGGCGCGGGGCATCGCCCTTCTTCGACTTCGAGGCCGGTGCGGATTCGGCCGGCTCCGCCTCGCCATTGGTCTCCGGCGCGGGATCGTCGAAGATGCCGAGATCGCGATTCTCCTCGTGGAAGGCGCGCACCTCTTCCTCGCCGGGGAAATACGTGGCCCACTCGGTGTTGCCCTCTCGCACCTTGACCATGAACGTCGGCAGGGCGCCGGTCTTCGGATCGCGCTCGCCAAGATATGTCTCGAAATCGCCCCCGTGCCGGCGGATTGCGTCGCTGAACTTCGCGAGCCGCTCCAGCGACTCGAGCATTTCCTTGAGCTGCGCGGCGGTGAAGACCTTGCCGTCGGCGAGGTTCCTGAGCTTCACCTCCTCGGCGCCGAGGGAAATGAGGATCTTGTTGAGCTGCGCGTCGTCGTCGACGTATTCCTCGCGCTTCTTGCGCTTGATAAGGTAGAGCGGCGGCTGCGCGATGTAGATCTTGCCCTGCCGCACGAGCTCGGGCATTTGCCGGTAGAAGAACGTGAGCAGCAGCGTGCGGATGTGCGAGCCGTCCACGTCGGCGTCGGTCATGATGATGATCCGGCCGTAGCGGAGTTTCTCGATGTTGAACGCACCCTCCTGTTCGCCCGAGCCGATGCCGGTGCCGATCGCGGTGATGAGCGTCTGGATTTCCGTGTTCTGCAGCACCTTGTCGAGGCGCGCCTTCTCGACGTTGATGATCTTGCCCTTGATCGGGAGGATCGCCTGGTAACGCCGGTCGCGGCCCTGCTTGGCGGAGCCGCCCGCCGAGTCACCCTCGACGACGTAGAGCTCGGTGAGGTTCGGGTCGCGCTCGGAGCAATCGGCGAGCTTGCCGGGCAGGCCGCCGCCGGTGAGCGCACCTTTGCGGACGGTCTCGCGGGCCTTGCGCGCGGCTTCGCGGGCGCGGGCCGCGGTGAGACATTTGTCGATGATCTTCTTCCCGACACCGGGATTCTGATCGAAATGCAGCATCAGGCCCTCGTAGGTGATCGAGCCGACGATGCTCTCGACCTCGGGCGTGATGAGCTTGACCTTCGTCTGCGACTCGAACCGCGGATCCGGGTGCTTCACGCTGACCACGGCCGCCAGGCCCTCGAGGACGTCGTTGCCGGTGATGGCGGGGTCCTTGTCCTTCAGCAGGCTGTTGTTCTTCGCGTATTGGTTGATCGCGCGCGTGAGCGATCCGCGGAAGCCGCTGCTGTGCGTGCCGCCGTCGGGGTTCGGCACGGCGTTCGTGTAGCAGAGAAGCTGCTCGTTGTAGGTGTCGGTGTAGTGCAGGCCGATCTCGACGATCACGCGGTCGCGCGTGCCCTTGATGAGGATCGGCTTCGGATGAACGAGCGACTTGTTCTCGACGAGACGGGAGACGAAATCCTCGACGCCCTTCGGATGCTGAACGTGAATCGGCTTCGGATTCTCGACGCGCTCGTCGAGGAAGGTGAAGCTGAGCGGCGCATTGATGTATGCGAGGTCGTTGAGCCTCGTGAGAATGCGATCGGCCTTGAACTCGGTCGTCTCCTGGAAGATCTCCGGGTCGGGCTGGAACGTGATGAGCGTGCCGCTCTGTTTCTTGTTTTTGACCTCGGCAATGACGTGCAGCTTCGTCTTCGTCTCGCCGCGCTCGAAGGCCATCGCGTGGATCTTGCCCTCGCGGGTGACCTCGACCTTGAACCACTCCGACACCGCGTTGACGCACTTCGCGCCGACACCGTGCGTGCCGCCGGAGTATTCGTAGTTGCCCTGCCCGTATTTGCCGCCCGAGTGGAGGCGCGTCAGGACGAGCTCGACGCCGGGAATGCCCTCCTCCTTGTTGATGTCGACCGGAATGCCGCGGCCGTTGTCTCGGATGGAGATCGAACCGTCGACATGGATCGTGACGTCGATGTGCGTGCAGTAGCCGGCGAGGAATTCGTCCACCGAGTTGTCGAGCACCTCGGAGACGCAGTGGTGAAGCGCCCGCTCGTCCGTGCCGCCGATATACATGCCCGGCTTCTTGCGCACGGCCTCGAGGCCCTTCAACGAACTCAGGTCATCGGCGGTGTAGTCGGTCTTTTTCGAGGCGGTCTCGGACTTTGGGAGTTCGGATTCGTCGGGCATTAGGTTCGAAAAACGAGGACAGGGGTGAGGCCGAAAAGTCTATCGGGCGAGGTCGCAGGGGGACAATGGCTTTTTTCGGCATTCCCCGCTTCGGAGCCACAGAATACAGGATCGTCTCCGTAGCCCAACACAATATCTGGGGGAGTTTTGAGCGAATTTCCGGGACAATCCCCTTCCAAAGCGCGGTGGAAATAGGCTTCCGCACCGCCGGATTTGCCGTTACCGATGAAGCCGCGCGCCATGCCCCTCCTGCAACCCTCGCAGACTCCATGATCGACCGTCTGTCGGGCATGCCCGCATTCCTCGCCGCCATCACTTCCATCATGCTCGCGACCTCCGCCTTCGCAGGGATTCCCCTGGGGATTTCCATTCCTCCCGCAAAGGCGAACGCCCTCGACTTCGCCCGCTTCACGAAGAACACCGACATCACCCCGCGCCTGGTGGAGATTTCCGCGAACTTCCCTCCGGAGCCTTCGACCATTTCGCTTCCGGACACGGAAATCCAGGCGATCCGGGAGATCGGCGCGCTTCCGCTGATCACGTGGATGCTCCCGGTCTCCCTCCTCGACGATGCATGGACCACCCCGCTTCGCGAACTCGCGCAAGCCGTCCGTGCCGATGGCGGCAAAATCTGGATGCGCCTTGCATTGCCCCGTCGGGAGGAACCGTCGCACGCCGCGAGCTACCGTGACACCTTTCGCAGGGTGGCCGGGATTTTCCGCGACGCCGGTGCGGACAACGTCGGCTGGATGTTTGTCGTCGACCTCGGGCGGTCGGACGCCCCGGAAGCCGCGCTGGATGCGGACGCCTTTCCCGGAAACGATGTGGTGGACGTCATCGGTCTCCGCGCCCTGAACTGGGGCGACACGCAGCGGCGCCCGGTTTCCGACCGGGACAGCGACTGGCAGTCGTTCCGCGACCTCTTCGAGCCCGTCCGTGCGGAATGGCAGGAGCGCGCCCCGGACAAACCGATCGTCGCGATCACCGCGACCGCGTCAACCGGCGGCAAAAAATCCGACTGGGTGCTCGATGCCGTCCGCACCGCAGCGGAGTGGCGCCTCGCCGCGCTGATTTGGTTTCAGCACAAGGGGGCGATCGACTGGGCAATCCAGGAATCGATCCCCCGGGAAATCATGATGGAGGCCCAAACGCTGAACACGCCCCTCTCGAAATGAATGCGCCGAGGTGGCTGGCTCCGGTCGCGCGCACGATCCTGCTGCTGCTGATCGGCGGGCTCTTCCTGGGACTCTCGACGTCGAACCGGGGTCAGGTCTTCGTCGACGGGCGGGTGTATTTCGTGGACGCCGACTGCTACTCGCGCATGACGCGTGTCGCGCAGGTCCTGAAATCGCCGTTCACACGGATCGCCCATCACCAATTCGAGAACTTCCCGGAGGGCACGAGTCCCCACACCACCGCCCCGATGGACTGGGCGATCGCGGCACTGGCTGCGGCGCTGTCGCCATTCACCACCCAGCCTCTCGACCTTGCCGGCGCCTGGATTTCCCCTCTGCTTGGCCTCGTCACGCTGGCATTGCTCGCGGTGTGGGGGGCGCGCATGCCGTTTCGCGAGGCGATGCTTCTTCTCTTCGCGGTGTCGCCAATGATCGTGCAGGGATTCAAGCTGGGACGTCCCGATCACCAATCCCTCCTGCTGTTCCTTCTCGCCGCCGCACTCGCCGCGGAACACTCGATGTGGAAACCGGGCCGCCAACGCACCGCAATCCTCTGGGGGCTCGCCTGGGGCGTGGCGCTCTGGACCAGTCTCTACGAACCCCTCGTCCTGCTCGCACTCACGACCGTCACCCGTCTGGCGGTCCTTCGAAAATCCGCCTTCACCAAAGCGTGGGCCATCGCCCATGTCACGCTCTTGGGAGTTCTCGCGGTCGCCATTCTCTTCGACGGATGGCGCGTTGGCCCGCAGGATCCCATCGTCGGCGAATATTTCGCCCGCTGGGCAAAATCGATTGGCGAGCTCGCCTCCGTTCCGCCGCTTTCGGCGCAATTCTTCACATGGGCCGGTTGGCTCGTTCTGCCGCTTCCCGCCCTGATCGGCTGGCGGTGGCTGCGGAAACGGGATGTGTCCGCCGCGCTGCCGCTCGCGCTCGTCGTCGCAACCTATGCTCTCACCTGCTGGCAGCTCCGGTGGGGATCCTATTTCGCACTCACGGTTGCCATGGCGATGCCCTTGGGACTCGCAGCAATCCCACGCACGGGCGTCGCATGGACCGCGTTCGTCATCAGCCTGCTCCCGATCGCTCCGGCATGTGACGCAGCCCTCTTTCCCAACGAATCACGGCGCGCCGCCCTCGAGGAAATCCGCACCGATTACCAGCTCCTCCGCCAGCTTTCCGACGCGCTCGTCTCAAACGAATCGACTCCGATCCTCGCGCCATGGTGGCTCTCCCCGCCAATCGCCTACTGGTCCGGCCAGCCCTGCATCGCCGGCAGCTCGCACCAAAGCCTGCCCGGCACCGTCGATACCGCCCGGTTCTACATGACGACGGATTCCACAGTGGCGCACGGGATTCTCGAACGCCGCGGCGTCCGCTACGTCGTTGCCTACGAACCGTCGCGCGTGCTCGGCACCTCCGCTCCGCTGCTCGGCGAAAATCCCCGCCCGCGATCGATGGCGGACATCCTCTACTCCGCGCCAACACTCGCTCCCAACTTCCTGAAGCTCGTCTTCGCGAATTCGTTTTTCCGCGTCTACGAGTTCCGTCCGGACGCGTCGCGAACCGACCAGTAGCGCGGGCCACGCAGCGGCGACGAAACCCCTGCAGCCCTCCGTCCGCAAATCGCCCGGCCTAAGGCTCGGGGTTTGCCTTGATGAACTTCGAGAACCACTGGCCCGAGGGCTCGAGCACCAGCTCCTTCGTTTTCGGATCCAGGCTCGTAAGCCCGAAATTGGCCGCGTAGCCCTCGGCCCACTCGTAGTTGTCGACGAGCGTCCACGGCATGTAGCCGCGCACATCCACTCCATCCTCCAGCGCACGGCGCATCTGGTTCACATGCTCGCGGAAATACCGGATCTTCTTCTGCTCGCTCTGCGTGCCAATGCCGTTCTCGGAAATCACGATCGGTTTTCCGTAGCGCCCGTAAACCTGCTTCAGCACCGCGTAGAGCCCCTCGGGATCGATCTCCCAGCCATTCTGCGTGTAATTCGAGTTCTGCTCGCCAACGGGGCGCCAGATGAACCGCGCGGCCGACGCGTCCTGCGAGTAGTAGTAGTTCACGCCGATCACATCCATCGTGTCGGCCACCGCGTCGAGGTGGTCGAAATTCTGGCGCATCATCATGTTGTAAACGAACTGCGTGGGGTCCTGCAGGCGGTTCCGCCGCCAGTTGGGAATCGAGTAGATGCCCATCACGATCGCGTCCTTCCGCTTTGCGTGAATGATCGCCGACGCCTCGCGGAACATCGACACCGCGACCTTGTTCGCCTTTTTCAACGCACCCGGCGTGAGCAGTAATCCCGGCGGCCAGTGCCCGCCGAAGTAGCCGATGTAGAGCGCGCCGTTCGGCTCGTTTTGCGGCACGTAAATGCGCACATACGGCGAGAGCGCGTCGACCATCCGCGTCACGTATTCGCGCCACGCCGGCTCGACGTCCGGATTCAGGAAATTCGAGTGCGCCTTGTCCTTCGAGTTGTAAAGCCAGTCGGGGAACGTGAAGTGCCAGAGCGTGACGATCGGCTCGATACCCGCCGCCTTCAGCTTGCGCGCCATCGAGACATACTGCGCGATCGCCTTTTCGTTGAACTTCCCGGGCTCGGGCTCCACGCGCGCCCACTCGATGCCGAAGCGATAATGCGTCACGCCGATCCGTTTCAGCATCGCGACGTCACGATCGAACTTCGTCCACGAAAACGTCGCGTCCTCGCCGCGCGGCGGGATGTGCCCTTCCTCCGCAAAGACATCCCAGTCCGTCTTGAAATATCCCGGCTCGCCCGGCTTCACGCCGCGGTCCTCATTCTGGAAGCTCGCCGTCGAAGTGCCCCACCAGAACTTTCCCGTCTTCGCCGGCTTGGTCGTGGCCGCCGGTTTGTTGTAAGGTTTGGGCGGCATGACGCAGCCACTGAGCAGTTGACCGCAGAGGACGATGCCAAGGAGGAAACGGAGATTCATATTTCTATCGCATCGGGCGAGGAAGCTGGGTTACGGACTGAAGGCCGATTCTTCAATCATGAAGTTCCTCTCCGCGCTCCTTGTCCTTGTCGCAATTTCCACGCTTCGCGCCGGCGACGACTCCCACCGCGAACCCGACACGGTCATCCTGAAAGACGGCACAAAGCTCCGTGGTCTCATCGTGAAGAACACCGCATCCGAGGTCATCCTGCAGCACGAGTTTCACGAGCACATCATTCCGAAGAGCGACATCCTGCGTATCGATGACCACCCGGACATCCTCTACACCGACGTGCCGCGGCGCGGCGACCTGCCGTCGTGGCGCGTGATTGCGAACGACCTTCGCACCCACGACAACATCAAGTCCGTGCTCGAGATTCCCGCCACGATGATCGACACGGGCGTCTTCCAGCGTGTGCCCTACAAGTCGTTTCGGGTGAATCGCGACATCGAGCTGAACATCTACGGCGACCCGAACGACCCCGCCGGCATCGAACTCGGAATCTACGGCACCAACTCCGGCAACACCAAACTCCGCAGGATGCTCCGCGGCTACCTCGCCGGATTTCTCTCCACCCGCAAGGAAGTCGCGGCCCTCTACTCGCTCGATCTAAACGGAGGCATCGCCCGCGCCGGCAATCTCACCCTCGAGATCACTCCGAAGGATGCACCCGACGCCTACGGCGCCTGGTGGATCTCGCTTTACCACGAAAAGGCGCTCGACGAGGCGCGCCTGAGCGAAGCCGAATACGCGCGACTCACAAAACCCCTGGAGGAGGTCATCGACCCGAAGGGCCGTGTCCGCGCGAGGTGGACACCGCAGGAAGTCGCCATGTCGGAACGGGTGGAGGATGACGACGCTCCGGTTCTGCTGCGCGGCTTTTACCGGGACAGGAAGGGTGAATTCCGCGTGATCGAAGACCCGGCTCCGGCAAACTAAGACTTGCTCCACGGGCGCGCTCGCCATCCTCAGTCCTGCCGTCTCTGCAACCGGCATTCGCGCCCGTCCTTCGCAACCCTGTTCAACGGCGTTCGCCCAACCGGGAGAGCCTTTTCCGCAAAACTCAGCGCCTCCGGCGCAAGCGCGCGAGAGCCACTGCGAGTCCTCCGCCAAGGAGCGCAAGAACACCCGGCTCCGGCACCGCAGTGACGACCGTGTGGGCTCCCACGAAGTCCGTTTGGACAAGATCGTGGAAATTCTCAAGAGAGACCGTTTCCCAAGCCCCGCCCGTCCACACGCGCAATTCGGTATCGCCCAGAAAATCCAGAAGGTCCGCAGGAGTCTGGTAATCTCCTTCCACGGAAAGGCTGTTGTCCATCGCCAGCGAGATGCTCTCGATCGCAAACTCCGCGCTGGAATCGAGCTGAAAGACATTTCCGACATTGCCGTCGACGGACCCCACAAAGACGGCGGTCGCAGTGAGAGAACCACGAACGATCAGGGAATTGAAATCCGCACCCGCTTCCCGTCCCACCCGCACCGCTCGACCGTCCGCAGTGACTTGCGCGGCATCGCCCTCGGTCAAGGTCACGGAATTGAAATCACTCGCCGCTCCAGTCACCCAGTCCCGTTGAGACCGGAAGCTGATTCCGTCGATCGTGCGCGCGGCATGCCCCACATCGAGCGTGGTTACCGAGGAGACCGTTCCGGTATAGGCCTTCCCCGAGTCCACCACGGCACCATCCGCCTCATAGGCACCAATCACGAATCCATCTCCGGACAAGCTCACCGACCATCCGAAATAGTCATTCACATGGGGATCGCTTGCAGTCAGCTTGACGTCTTCGGTCACCGTGCCCGTCACCGTGTCGAGATTCCGATACAGATACGCGGACCCGCTGTCGCTGCCTTTCGAATCATCGGAGAAAGCGCCCACCAGCGCGACATTCCCGGATACGCTTACGGCCTGGCCAAGCAGGTGCCCCGCCTGAAAATCATCGCTCGCCACCAGCTTTGCGTGCTCCGTGACCAAACCGGTCGCCGTATCGAGGCCGCGGTAGACATACACAGCACCGGATCTCGCGCCTTTCGGATCAGAGCGGGGAGCGCCCACCACCGCGGTCGTTCCGCTCACACCGACGGAATAGCCAAACCGTTGATCGATGATGGCATCACTTGCCACGAGCTTCGCATGTTCCGTCATCTCCCCCGACGCCGTGTCGAGATTCCGAAACACATACGCTGCGCCGGCGTTCACTTCCGCGGTGTCATCCCCATAGGCGCCGACCACTCCGAGCGATCCGGAAAGAGCGACCGCGTGGCCGAAATACTGACCGTTCCGAGGTGCACTGGACTCCCGCAGTTTCACGCTCTGTCCGACAATTCCGCTTGCCGTATCAAGATTCCGAAACACATACGCACCGCCGCTATTGGCCGCCCCTTCGCTTCGCTCCGGAGCCCCGATCAGCGCCGTGGTCCCGGACAGGCTGGTGGCAGCACCAAACCTCGCATTCTTGTCGCCGTCGATCGGGAGCAGTTTTGCACTGTGGGAAACGATTCCAGTGGCGGTCTCGAGACCATGAAACACGTAAACCGATCCGGAGTCAGTGCCCTGGTCGTCATCCAAAGGCGCAGCAACAATGCCAAGACCTCCGGAAATGGCCACGGAGTCGCCGAAGCGATCGCCGCTGATGCCATCGCCTGCAACGAGGGAGGCGCTGGGGGCAAGCACCCCTGGTTCATCGATGTTTCGAAAGAGATAAGCCGCTCCCGTCCACGAAGCCACAGGCGGCGCTCCCACGAGGGACATTGATCCCGACCGGCCCAACGTGCGACCGAATTCGTCGTATGCAGACCCCGTCGGGACTTGAAGCTGGGACGCGTGGGAATGAACCGCCCCGAGTGCCAGAGCAAAGACAAGGGGAAGGAACGGTGTTTTCCGGGTGATTCCGCCGAAATCAAAGGCTGCCGGCGTGGGGTTACTGCGCGTGCTCATAAAACTTAAACCGTTCTCCGCTCGAGGGAAACGAGGCCGGCGATGGGATATCTGGACGCGAATGATTTTGCAACGTCTTTCATTGCCGGGACGCGCGGGACATCCCAACATTCTTGCGTGGACTATGATTTCGTCGTCATCGGCGGCGGCAGCGCCGGATACGCCGCCGCGCGCACTGCGACGGGCCTTGGATTGAAAACCGCCGTGGTCGAGGGCGGCGAGCAGGTCGGCGGCCTGTGCA
Organism: uncultured Spartobacteria bacterium; assembly: GCA_937901895.1. Classification (GTDB taxonomy): domain Bacteria; phylum Verrucomicrobiota; class Verrucomicrobiia; order Chthoniobacterales; family JAATET01; genus JAATET01. Next base: position 17,108 of record CALGTD010000206.1, read on the forward strand.
TCCTCCGCGGCTGCATGCCGAGCAAGACGCTCATCGAATCGGCGAATCGCATGCTCACCCTTCGCCGCGCCTCCGAATTTGGGCTGCGCGCCTCGGGGCTCGAGGTGCATCCCGACGAGATCATCGCCCGCAAGCAGCGACTCATCGGCGAGTTCGCGGATTACCGCCGCGGGCAGCTCGAGAGTGGAAAATTCGACTTCGTCCGCGGCTTCGCGCGCTTCATCGATCCGCACACCATCGAGGTCGAGTGGCCGGGCACGTCCGCCCGCAAAATCTCCGCACGCAGCTTCCTCGTCGCGACCGGCTCCGTAGTCAACGTCCCGGACATTCCCGGACTCGATGGGTGCGGCGCATTCACCAGTGACGATGCGCTGAATCTGACGGATCTTCCCGCGTCGCTCATTGTCCTCGGCGCCGGGCCCGTCGCGCTCGAGATGGCCCACTACTTCGCCGCGCTCGGCGTGAAGGTCACCGTCATCCAGCGCGGGAAACAACTGCTCACCGGCTCCGACTCCGACATCGCCGAATCGCTCGAGCACGCACTGCGCAAGCACGGCATCGAGATCTTCACGGGCACGGCGATTCAATCCATCGAGCGCTGCGGGAACTGCTGCCGCGTCGAGTTCCAGCACAACGGTTCAAAACACACCATCGAAGCGGAGCAGATCCTGAATGCGCTTGGCCGCCGACCGCACACCCGCGGCATCGGTCTCGAGGACATCGGTGTTCCGCTTCTCTCGGACCGCGTCGCGACAAATCACCACCAGCAGTCGGGCATTCCACACATCTTCGCCGCCGGCGACTGCTCCGGTCCGCACGAGATCGTCCACATCGCGATCCAGCAGGGTGAGATCGCCGCGCGCAATGCCGCGCGTCTTCTTGCCGGAGATCCCTCGCTCGAAACGATCGACTACCGGCTCAAGCTGTTCGTCGTCTTCACCGAACCCGAGGTCGCCATGGTCGGCATGAGTGAGGCGGAGGCCCGCACGGCGGGTGTCGAGTATCGCGTGGCGACCTACCCCTTCAACGATCACGGAAAATCCATGGTCATGAGCGAAACCGAGGGCTTCGTGAAACTCCTCGCGCACGCACGAACCGGAGAAATTCTCGGCGGGGCGGTGGTCGGTCCGCATGCCGCGGATTTGATCCACGAAATCGTCGTCGCCATGCATTTCCGCGCCACCGCCCCCCAACTCGCAGCCGTGCCCCATTATCACCCCACCCTGAGCGAAATCTGGACCTATCCCGCTGAGGAGCTGGCGGACGCATTAACAGAGTCTGCCAATCCGGACTAAGAATGATTGACAGTCCTAGGGGCAGGACTACGTTGCGCGAACGCACATGAACCTCAACAATTTGACCTCCAGTCTTATGCCCGAGCCCACTCCCGGCGGCGCCGCCAAGAACGTCCTTGCCAACGACGTGACTGTCGAAGGCACCATCAAATTTGGAAATGAGCTGATTTTCGACGGAAAGATCGAGGGCGAAATCATCTCCGATGGCGTGCTCGTCATCGGCAAAAACGCGGAAGTCCGCGGCGAAGTAAAGACGAAGGCCGTCACTGTTCACGGCACCGTTTTCGGAAATATCACCGTCACCGAGAAGGCCGAGCTCAAGTCCAGCTCGCAGCTCACCGGCGACCTGAAGGCCACCCGCATCATCATCGAGGAAGGTGCCACCTTCATCGGCAAGTCCGAGGTCACGCCGAACAAGTCCGCGATCAAGCCCGACTCCCGTCCCTCGACGCCCCCCCCTTCGGAACCCCGCAAGCAGCCCGTCGCAGCCTAAGCCGACGGCGCCCGCCCGATGCCCGGCGGCCCGAAAAAAGTCCCGACAAGTTGTCCGCACTGCGGCCATGTGCAGCTTGAGCCGAAGGGCTT
>CALGTD010000207.1 GCA_937901895.1 uncultured Spartobacteria bacterium
GCTAACGAACACCCGATGCCGGCATGTTAGGCGTTATGTTCAGATTCTAACTTGATTCCTAACGGCCACTTCGGTTACCCCTCCGGAACTTCAACGGAGGCGCGTATGTCGAACGCTGACGACAAGCAAAAGAAGCGAATGTCACCTGAGAGACGCAGGCGGATGGCAAACGCCGAGCGCCAGCGGAGATTCTACTGGAAGCGGAAGGAGGAGCGCAGGCGAGCGGCTGATCCGACCGACCTGATCGCCAAGCGCAGGTTCAATGAGTTCCTGACCGACGACGATCGTATTCAGATTTGGACGTTTCTCGACTGGGTCGGGATCGATTGCGATTGGCAAAGCCTGTTCAAGACGGACGAAGACCTGTCGCGCGACCAGAACCTGGACGATGAGAAGGATCTAGGTCGCGGCTCAATTGGTCATGCTGAGAAGGCCGTAAGCTTCCTGCTCGACGCGGCGACACAACTGGCGGCCTACATCAACGACTACAAGAAGCAGGAGATCGATCGGGCGATTGCCGATCTTGAGGCCAGCGGCCTTTCGGACCCTGCTACCAGAAAGCAGGCCCTAGCCGAGATCGTCCGGCTGACGAAGATGCGCGAACAACTGAACAAGGGGCATCGTCGGACGCTGCCGCAATGGAGGGTGACAGCCCTATAGAGGGAATTCTCCCGGTTACGGCTTGATTGGCGTCGTGACGTGACCGGGAGAGTAGCCCACGGCGGGACGCTTGATCCCGCCATCCAGAAATTCCCCAATGTTCAATCCGGAGATTCCTATGGAGAATTCTAGCACCTTCCCTGACGCACTCGCAAACTTGGCGGTGTTGTCCAAAGTCGACCGGATACCGATCGACATGAGGCGTTCCTATACCGTCATACCGGTCGATCGCGCTTCATTTCCGATCAATGACCTAGACGAAGAACTCCGTGCTTATGTGGTCGACGGGGCCTTCGGGTTGTCGTTTGACCACCCGTTGTATCGGGACATCCACATACTCTTCACCGCGAATATGCCGGCGGAGCAATACTCGGATCTGTCATGGGCGCCGGCCGGCCTGGCGCGCATAAATGAAATAATTCGCCGGAAAAAGAAGGAACTGTCTGACGCAGAAGCAAAAGGTGACTGGGGATCGTATGTCTTCATTCATCACCGGCCGTATCGTGTCGATGCGCTGCTTAATGTGATCAGGCGGCGAGGTGCATCGCGACTATGGCCGCTTGTCCGCCACGTATGGACCAACTCCGAAAGCAACATGCAATCGTGGTTTGAGTGGTCGGAAATATGGAGCCACGCCTACACCCGCAACGGTAACTTCCGCAGGTGTTTTCGCAACTTCATGCGGCCGGTCGATCGCCGGACGTATGATAACCTGCCCGAGGTAATTACCGCGTATCGCGGATGCGCCGACGAGGATGAGGTCGAAGGGTATTCATGGACCCTCGATCGCGGCAGAGCCGAATGGTTTGCGCGCCGCGCGACGCATCGCGGCCCCGGTATCGTTGCTACCGTCAACGTGCACAAGTCAGTCGCTCTTGCCTACCTGAGCGATCGGCAGGAATCCGAAATCATCTTGGATATCGAATACCTTCACGAGGACATTCAGGTTGAGTCGCTCGGGTCCGAGCAGCAGGAGGCCGCGTGATGAAGATTACCTACATCCCGGATCACGAATTCCACGCGCTGGTTGATGCGGCCTTGGCCAACGCCAATCCCAACATGGGCTATGAGCGCGAGTGCCTTGACGAGTTCGTCACGGAGACGATGCTTGGACCAGAGCGGACTTGGCCAAAGACTTGGGCTACGCTGATGCTGGATGCTAATAAGGAGTCATACATACAGCGGATCATGATTGAACGGCGCCAGCGGCAGCGTCGTTCCTGATCGCCGATCCTACCGAAGCACCAGAAGCGCGCCGGGTAGCCGGCGTGCTTCAAATCGTTAATGCCGGCAAGCCGTTACTATACAGGAAGTGGAATTATCCCGACAATGATAGTTCTTAAGGGCTCCCCCACCTTGTTTCTTACAATATACATCTGAAGATAAACTGCATCCTTACCCATTGCTGTCAGCAATGTGGTTTGAATCTTTGCCTTCGCGTCTGATGGAACGCTGAAACTCAAAGGTTGCTCGCTAATTTCAAGGCGGACTTTTCCCCATCCTGTCTCTTTGTTGTATTGTATAATATTACCAAGTATTGTAGTTATTTCATCGTCGACCTTTGCTGTCTCAATCTCTTCCGCCATCCTCCGGTTGAGAAATAAAATTCGCTTTGGGTGAGCTTGGCCTGAAGTGGATATGATTTCTAGGGTGTCTGCACTTCGGCGAAGTGCAGTTGCCATCTCGCCCACCAGCGGGCTGGACATGGAGATCAGTTTCTGCTCCCTTGCTGAATCGATTTTTCCGAGCTGAATGGCAGAAGACTGCATTTCCTTCTCGCGAGTTAGTTCGGCAATACGACGCTCTAATATTTCCGTCTGTTGCGCGTGAAGCTGTTTTTTTATTTCTTGGTCGTTCTGGATGATATCTAAAGCCTTGTTGATCAATGCGGTGTTGTTGTCGTTTATATGTCCAATTTTGTCTACAACCTGTGTGTGTGCGTTCAGTGCTGTTGCGACATCGGAGTTTGACGTTTTTCCCACGACACGCTCAAATATATATGACATCAGGGTCGAAACACTAGTATTTACAAAGGCTTCATGAGCTATCAGCACGGATGGGATTATTATACTTATGTCAAACGAGCCGTCGCTGTGTGTTTCGAGAACGATATCTTGATTTGATGTATTCGTTATCTTTTGTGCAAATCTGCCCTTGGCGCGAAATTGTGCTAACTTAACGACAAGGCGAGCGGCTGCATATTGGAAGCGTGCGGCCTCATAGAAATTAAGTCTATGTTCGTTGGCGATGCCGCCTTCAAAATGAAATACAACTTTCTCCGCCATTTGACCCCCTCCCTTGAAAATAGTCTAACCGACGACAGTTCAAACCTCATATGAGCAAATCGTTAATATGATGATTAATGACGTCGGTGGGTCAAAAGGTTGCGATGTCCACAAACGATGACAGTAATGCTTTGGGTTGTCGGCCACTTATGGTTGTCTGGTCGGAGCGCCTTGCTGGTGCTTGGGCTTCCGCGCGAATTGCCGCGATCTTGGCGTTGCTCCTATGCTCTGTGCTACAAAATGTCCGCCACATCTTGCTACAAAGCAATGGTGCTTGATTTGCGTAACTAATTGAAATTATTGATGAATGAGCTCTCTCTCGGTTTCCCCCTCTCTCCGCCAGAAGCGGTGTTGTGCCGAGTTTTCGGCGAAATTTTCCA
>CALGTD010000208.1 GCA_937901895.1 uncultured Spartobacteria bacterium
GGCGATGCGATGGACAGAGCCGATGAACGCGCCCTGTCCGCCGCCGATCATGCCGTATCGAAGTTTTCGATTCATCATCAGAAACGATCAACGCATTCCGAGGAGATGGCGAATGGTGTAGAGCTCGAGCGCCTCGTAGTCGCGAGCCTCACGATAACTCTCGACCAGCTTGCGATCGTAGGTGCGGGCCTTTTCGACGAGATCGAGGAAGATCTGACGCGAAACCTTGAGGTGTTCGGTGACAGGGGCGCCCTGCTGCGTGCGCATGGCTTTCACGTCGAGACCGATGAATTCACCGCGGCTGCCGTAGCCGTTTTCCTCGAGGACGAGGACTTGGTTGAACGCTGCGCGGAGATTGGCGCCGCCGAAATTTTTGTCCTGGTCGTATTTCAGGCCGTTCTGGTCGTTGAGGTGAACGCTGCCGAGTTTGCCGTGCGCGAGGGCGAACGCCATTTCGTCGCTCGGATCGAGGTTCGCGAGAAGCGCGTGCGCGCTCTCGATGAGAGCCTTCACGCGGGTATGATCGGAGGAGGCATACGCGAGGGCGACGGCGTGGCCGGTCGTCGGCACAAACGCCATGTCGGTCGGCTCGTTCGGTTTCGGTTCGATCCAGATTTCGATCTCCTTGTCGTAGTCGAGGACGCGATTGATCAATTCGAGAATGCGCTGATACGCGACGACGACGTTCTTCGCCTCGCGGATGTAAGTGCCTTCGCGAGCGAGCCAGAGCACGACGGCCTTGGTTCCCACGGCGCGCGCGATGTCGACGGTCCGGAGGGTGCGGTCGAGAGCATATTGGCGATCCGAGGCGGAGTTGGAGGTGAAGCCGCCATCGGTCGTTTGCGGCGCAAACCACAGCCGGGGTGCGACGAATTCGGCGACGAGGCCTTCGTCATCGAGAACTTTTTTGACCTTCGCGGCCTTGGCCAGCGCTTGAGGTCCGCTCAACCCGTCGAGGTTGGGAACCACGTCGTCATCGTGAAATTGAACGCCTTCGAAGCCGAGTGGGCGGTAGAGAGCGTATTTCGATTCGTGATCGTAGGCCGCGCGCGTTGTAGGACCAAAAGGGTCCGCTCCTTCGCTGATGTTCCAAGGCCCGAAGGAGAATCGATAGGTGGATGTTTTGCTCATGAAAAATGGGAGGGATAATCGTCGCTTTCACCTTATCCGGGATACTTCGAAAGCTGCTACGCCTATCCGCTCAAAGACTGGCATTGTCGTATCATGAAGCCCACGGGTTCGGAACGGACCGTGAGTTTTACGGCCGCACGTGTAGCTAGTGTGCGGAAGCGGAACGCTCCGCGGCGCCAAGCAGATGACGACCGACGGCGGAGTGTCTAGCGGCCGTCGTTGGAACCGTTCAGATGTCGCGTGCGATATTCGCTGGGGCTCACCCCAAATTCGCGACGGAAAAGCCGATTGAAAAACGAGAGCTGGTTGAAGCCGTGGTCGAGGGCGATATTGCCCACCAGATCGGGAGTATCGCGCAAGGCGCGGCACACGGCTTGAAGTCGGACCTGATTGAGAAAGGTCGAGAATGATTTGCCGGCGTGACGGCGAAATTGCCGGGCGAAAGTCGCCCGGCTCATACTCGTCAATCGAAGCAGTTCGGGCAGGCTCACGGTGCCGCGGTAGTGTGCGAGAATATAGCTGACCGCCTGACTGACTGCTTCCTGTTGGCGCGCGCTGCCCGCGAGGGAGAAAGATCGGGCGGACAGCGGCCGGATATCCTGTGACGGCGCGACGCTCAGTCCATGGAGGATTTCGAAAAAGAGAGCGAGGCGACCAAGTCCGGTGAGTTCGGGCAGGGCTTCGATGCGACGGCGCGTCACTTCGGCGGCTTTTCGCTGAATGTGCAGGCCGCGGCGCGCCGACTCCGACAACGTGCGCAGAGAAGCGGATTCACCGAACGCCCAGATGCCGTGCTCCAACGGGAAATCCCACTGGATGGACAAGCCGCTCGAGGCGCCGCGTTGATGCCAATAGTGCGGCACATTCGAACCGATGAGGACCAAGTCGCCCGGTTCGAAGAGCTCGATGTGGTCGGCGACGAAGCGTGTGCCTGAACCGCGCTGCACGAGCGTCAACTCCATGGCGCTATGATAGTGCCAGTGATCCCCCTGACCTCGCAGCGGAGTGGCGCGGCCGGGCCCGTGGACGACTTCCACGCGGCTCACTCCACGGTTCCAGCGCAAAAGTCGGAAGGAGTTTTCTCGGCCGAACTGGATCTCTTCGCGCTCCGATGGCATGTAACCTCGTTGGAGCATGGTATATAGAAAATCAAGAACGGGGATGAGCTAAAAGTGCTAGTGTTTGAGCAAGCAGACGTAGCAATGAAGAGGGTGTTCGTGTGACATTAGCGACGCCGTAACCCCTCGCTGTCTTGAGCAATCTCGTTGTCCTCTCCGCAGTCCGCACACCCATCGGCGCATTCCAAGGCGCACTCGCTTCCGTCCCGGCGTCGAAATTGGGAGCGATCGCCATCAAAGGATCTCTCGATCGCGCAGGTTTGGAGCCCGGGGACGTGAGTGACGTGCTGATGGGCAACGTGCTGCAAGCCGGGCAGGGGCAGGCTCCCGCTCGCCAAGCGGCCTTGCAGGCTGGTCTGCCTTCGTCGGTGCGCACCGCGACCATTCACAAAGTCTGCGGTTCAGGTTTGCAGGCGGTGATGCAGGCCGGACACGCGCTACAGGCGGGCATGGGCACGGTATATGTTGCCGGTGGCATGGAGAACATGTCGCTCGCGCCCTATCTTCTGCCGAAGGCACGCAGCGGTTATCGCGCGGGCCATCAGCAGGTGATCGATTCGCTGATCACGGACGGTCTGTGGGATCCCTATAACAATCTTCATATGGGGAGCTGCGCGGAGAAATGCGCTTCGCGCTACTCCTTCACCCGCGAACAGCAGGACGCGTTTGCCATCGAGTCATTCAAGCGCGCCAACGAAGCGCAGGCGGCCGGCCGCTTCGCCGACGAGATCACGCCGGTCGACGTTGCCGGTGCGAGGGGACTCACCACGTGGGTCGAGCACGATGAAGGTCCGGCGAAGGTGAAATACGAAAAGATTCCGACCCTTAGGCCGGCCTTCGAAAAGGACGGCACGATCACTGCCGCCAATGCGTCCACGCTCAACGACGGCGCTTCGGCCTTGGTGTTGACGACGGAAAACGTGGTGCGCG
>CALGTD010000209.1 GCA_937901895.1 uncultured Spartobacteria bacterium
TTCCAGCGAGCCCTCACCATTCACCGTGCCGGCAAAAACCGTGTCACCCTTCTTCTTGTCCACCGGCACCGATTCGCCGGTGATCGGCGCCTGGTTCACCGCGGATTCGCCAGCGATGATTTCTCCGTCGAGCGGAATGCTCATGCCGGACTTAACCGCGACGATTTCGCCAACCTTCACCTCTTCAACCGACACCTCGACGAAACGTCCTTCGCGATTCACCGCCGCGACCTTCGGCGCAATTTCGAGCAGCGCTTCGACCGCTCTCCGCGCGCGACGCTCGGCCCAGCCTTCGAGCCACTCAGCGACGCCAAAAAGGAAGACCACCGTGGCAGCTTCGACCCATTCGCCGATGAACGAAGCTCCGACGACCGCGATGACCATGAGAAGATTGATGTCGGCTCGCAGCCGTCGCAGCGCCCGCCACGCTTTCGGCAGAATGAACCATCCGCCCGCCGCTATTGCGGCGGCTGCAAGCACAGCCGTTGCCCGCTGCGGCCAAAGCGCCAGCCAGTTGCCGAGCAGGCTCGCTCCAATCAGGACTCCAGACAATGCCAGGGTGATTGTCTCCGCGCGACTCGCGCCGGTGCCATCCCCATGTCCACAATGCTCGCAGTGGTCGTTGCCGCCTTGCTGGTGATTTTCGCGATCGTCGGGAGCTTCGGCGTGCTTTGCGGAAGAGGTGCTATGGCTATGTTCTCCATTCATGGGAATTGATGGGGTTGAGGGGGAAATTGCAGAGCGTGATTTAGTGTTTTCGGGTTTGGCAGAATCTGCGCCGCCGCACCCAGAGTCGGATCAGTTCAAAGACTCCTCCGGCGAACATCCCGGAAAAAATACCGACGGCCATTACGAGCATGCCGCGGCCGGAGATCACTTCGGCAATGAAGCCGATAAAGTTCCCGACGAAGATCCCAACCCACATGCCGGTCCAGGAATACTCCGGCTTCAGAGGCCGGCTCAAGCGCGCCCCCTTCGATATATTCACGATTTTTGCACGGCTCGTCATGACGACACCCAACCCGCTCCCTTTGCCGCTCTCGTGCGGCGGGCTTTATGCCAGATCCGTCTGCGCCACCAGAAGCGACCGCACTCAATGCCCGAACCCAGCACGAGTCCCACGAATCCGCCGGCCATCATGATCCACATGCTCACGCGCTGGATGGCAACTTCCACTCCCACGGCGAGTGTTTCGCCTGCAAATATCCCGATCACTATCGCGCCTATCGCGAACTTAGGTTTCGGCGGCAGACGCACGCGCTTGTGTCGCGAGACGTTCATTGTTTTCGCACGCCGACTCATTGTTAATCCTCCTTGTGGTGGTCGCGTGAAACCCGATGCCCGTTGATTTCGTGTTCTCGGTTCATGGCCGTCATCTCTGGCAGATCACCGACTGGTCGCGGCGCGCTCGCGGCCGGCTAGAGCCCGCAACTCACGGATAGTTTTTGCCATGTCAGGCGCACCAAATAATGACGTGCCAGCCACGAGAACGTCCGCACCGGCGAGCAATCCTGCCGTCGCCGTCTCGGATGTTATCCCGCCGTCTATCTCGATGCGAAAGTCCAGCCCCAAGGCCGCCCGACGGACATAGGCGGCTTCGATTTTCTCTACAGTCTTGGAGAGAAACGCCTGTCCGCCGAATCCAGGCTGCACCGTCATGATGAGCAGGAGATCGATCGCATCGAGGAAGGGCTCGACTGCGGCGAGCGGAGTATCGGGGTTGAGAGCGAGGCCGACCTTGCACCGATGGCCGCGCACAAGGGCCAACGTGCTCCGCACGCCACCCACATGCTGAGATTCCACGTGAACCGTAACCGAGTCCGCCCCCGCCTCGGCAAATCGTGCAACGAATGCCGCCGGCCGACGAACCATCAGTTGCACGTCGAAGGGCAACCGCGTGTGCTTGCGCACGGCCGACACGACTGCCGGCCCAAACGAAATGTTCGGCACGAACTCCCCATCCATGATGCCGAGATGCAGCCAGTCGGCGCCGCTTCGTTCGACGCGCTGCACCTCTTCACGCAACTGAGAAAAATCAGCGGCGAGCAGCGAGGGCGCGATAACGCGGTCGAACATGGCAGCAGAGCGGGTCAAGGGGAGGGTGACTTTGTGGAAACCGTCGCTGCGGCATATTCGATCCCAGATGCGCCCGTTGCTCTCCGCAATTGAGCGAGGGCGACATTGTAGCCGTGATTGGCGCGAAGCTGGCTCGTCCGCGCATTCGTCAGCTCGACCTGTGCCTGCAAAACATCGAGCTGGGTTGCGGTTCCGGCTTCAAAACGCGCCGTCGCGAGACGCACCGCCTCCTCCGCTTGACCAACGGCTTTCTGCATTGCGCCGGCGAGTTCGGCGGCCTGTTGCAGGGCAGAAAACGCTCGACGGACTTCCACCTCTATAGCCAGTTTGGTTTCGCTGGCGGTGAGCTTGAGTTGTTCGGCTTGCGAGATGGCTTGTGCCACGGCGCCACTGGTCGAGCGGCTGATCTGGAGCTGCGACTGCACTCCGCCCCGCAACCCTTTGAGAGAGTCGCCAAAGCTGCTTGTCGCGCCTTTGCGCAATTCACCGCCAGCGGATAATCCGAGGGTGGGATAATAGCGCGAGCGAGCGACGGTGACGCCTTCTTCGCCTGCCGCGATGAGCTTCGCGAGCCGTTTGATTTCGGGGCGGTTTTCTTGTGCGGCTGAAAACGCCGCTTCGAGATCAAAGGTCTCGGGGAGAAATTCAAGCGAACCGTCGAACTCCGGGACTTTGCGCAGCGTTTCGGATTCACGATCCGTGAGGCCGAGCACGCGGCGCACCTCCTCAATCGCGAGGCGCAGGTCATTGCGCGCTCTAATGAGCGGCACCTTGGCATTCGCAACCGCAACCTCCGCACGAAGCCGCTCGAAATCAGACGTCGTGCCGACCTGCGCCTGCACAGTTGCGTAGTGCAATTGATTCTGAAGCAGATCGAGGTTTTGCTCCTGCACGTTGACCTGCTCGCGCGCGAGCAGGATATTGTAGAATCGCGTGCGAACTTCCAGCAACGTATCGTTGATTGTGGCCTGAAGATCGAGAATCGCAGCCTCGCGCGTAAGATCGGCGCTGCGAATGGACGCGCGGATTCCGCCACCGGCAAAAAGTGTTTGGCTCGCGGTCAAAGTCATCCGCCACGACGGTCCCGCCGGCACGAAAAGGGGAACACCTGAAGAGCCAGGGATAATACTCTGCACGTTGCTGCGTTGATAACTGCCAGCGGCGGATAAGCTCGGCAGCGCGGCGGCGGTCAGAGTCGTGACGACGCCCTCTTGCGCACGAATTCGCTCCCGTGCCTGACGGATCGAAAAATTGTTTTCGAGCGCGAACGAAATCGCGGTCGGCAAATCGAACCGGTCTGGAACGGATTGCGGCGGGGCCACCGCAGCCGTGGAGATTGAGGCAACGGAAGCCGCCGCAATGAATGCCACAGGAAAGCGAATGTTCATGACAATGATGGCTTGGCCAAACGCTGGTGTTGGTCCGACACGACTAGGGAAACTTAAAATTGAACACCTCAGTCGCTGCCGCCTCATCGCCGCCGCCCAGCAGCGTGAGCGTCACAAAGAAGTTGTGCGGTGGGCGCACATTCCTCGGGGACACCAGTCGGTCGCCTTTGCGATTCAGCACCGTGCGGGTGACGTCGGATTTAGCCGCGTATCGAAACCGGGCCGTGCCGCGCGCTACATCCGGCGCGACGGGCTTCTTCTCCGCATCGAAGAACTCCACGATTATCTGCGCCCCGGAGGTCTGGACATTGATCCAGCCGCCGTTTGAGCGCTCAAGGTTCGTCCCGTTCGTCGGCAGCTCATGGGTTTTCTTCTCGACGGAAGATTTGGACTGCGCGGCCGCAATCGACACGGCAGCCACGGTGGCAATGATGATTGGTCGTAGCGATCTCATGGGAACGATTCGGATCACGAATCTCGATGTGGCCCGTCATGACCGCGCACTTCGATCGTCGTCGTCCCGTTGGGAATGTTGACTGCCGTGCGCACATACGCGTGCGGTTCCGGCATGCGCGCGGCCCTCCGCAAGCTTCGCGGCCAGAAGCTTACCGTCTCGACCCTCAGCGTGCGACCGGAGCCATCCAAGAAGACGAGATCGACATGGCTGTCCACTGTCGTGTCTGCATTGAACTGGCGGAATACGTAGGCTTCCAGTTCGAGATTGCCCTTACTCGTGAGTAGCCGCGGGCGATGAACCCTAATCGCAGCGGATGAGCCAGGCACCAAGGCGATAGATGCCGCTTCGGGCGGCAGTGGCACCGAAGCGCATCCAGTGAATGCTAATATGACAATACCAACTAAGCGTGGCGAATTCATGACCCTTCCTTCGCTTTACCGCGCAGCTTGTTACGGCTTACACGGCGATTCCTCCGGTTTCACCGCTGCTCACCCGCAAGGCGGATTCGAGCGGCATGATATACACTTTGCCATCGCCACGGTTGCCCGTGTGCGCGGCGGCGGAGATGGCCTTCGTCAGCGCATCAACGCGGTCATCCGGCACCATCACTTCAAGGCGCACCTTACGCGCAGTCCCGAGCAGGGCTTCTGCTTCCTCGTCGGGGGAATGGCCGTGGCGTCCACCACGGCCAAATCCACGCACGTCGCTCACCGACGCGCCGGTCAAACCCGACACATTGTGCAAGGCACTGCGAACGGCCTCCTCCTTTGAGGGACGAATGAAGGCGACTATCGTCTTCATGGTTTCACTTCTTGTCGTGATCGTGCTCCTTGCCGGCGTCGTCGCACACGCACGCGTATTCGGCGCGTTTGCATTCGTCGCAGACTTCATCGTGGAAGAGCACGCGATAGTTTTTCGGACGCGCCGTCGCGTTCTCGCGAATCTGAACGACGACGTTGTAGTCATCGCCCTCCGGCAACGGAGCCGTGGAGACAAGCGCGCCGTTTTTCTCGACCAAATCGAGCTTCACCTTGCCGGCTTTTGCTTCTGCCGTCGCGGAAACGACCTGTCCGGAAATGGACAGAGGTTTCATATCCTTGTCGTAAAACGAGACGACGACGCTGCGGTCCTTTTCGACAAAGAATTCAGCGTGCGGCGCGTCGGTCGTAAGAATCCGGCCGCCTTTCGGGCCGGGAATCGGCTTGGCAACAAGCGCGATGGCCGAGGCCATCAGCGCGATGATCGCGAGTAGGATTTTATGTATGTTATGCATGGGAAAATCGTATCTAAATCGGCCAAAGAAAATACGCTGCTGAAGCGACTGTATGTAGCCCGTGTTTCCAGTGCTCGAGCGCCTCGAATGCGATCAAGACCAAGAGGAACCAAACGACCTCCCTCAGCGCGCGCTGAAGGACGCGAACGTTGATTGTCACCGCTACGGGACAATGATAGCCGCTGAAATTCGGCCAGAATCGCGGCACGCGGGCGCAGTAGTCGGAATAGTCCTTGCCGAAAATCTCTCTCAACTGCCGCTCTTCATTCCGAACGACAAAGAAGTGATAAATCCAAAACAGGCCGCCCACCAGTAAGGCCAACGCGAACAATCGAGCAGCCATGAGCAAGCCCACCAATCCGAGAAAAGAAAAGCCATACAGCGGATTACGGCAGAGAGAATACGGGCCATCACGGCAGAGCTCTCGATTCTTGCGACCGCTGATAAATATGGCGCACCATATACGTCCGATCACGGCTAATGCCACGAAGGCTTGACCGAACAATTCGATGCCGAGCAACCATCGTTCGTCACCGGCCACGCCGCTCAAGCAGACGAATCCCGCAAGAACGACCACTACCAGCCAACTCACCGGTTTCCTCAGTTGCGCAAACCGTCCGAAATTCGGCGCTGCGAACTCGCCCGCAATGCTGGGCACAGGGGGGATTTCTTTGTTAATGGAGTCCACAATTTCAGGCACAGGAAATGCGCAGTTCGGAAAATCAGTCGTTCGCATGCGGCTCGTCATGAGCACGCACCTTGATCGTCGCGGTGCCCATCGGCATCGCGGGAATGGGCAACGTGTAGTGCCCGCGGTGAGCCATCTTGTGGCTTCCCCGCCGCAGATCACGGGGTTTGAAGTGGGTCAGTTCAGTGCGCACCTCGCGACCCGATGCGTCCAGAAATGAGACGTCGATGTGAGTCTGCGTCGTGGTCCGGGCGCCGAACTGGCGATAAACCCAGCCGTCCAGGAGCAGTTGTCCGTCTTTCACGACGAGCTTTGGTTGATATACCGCCACCGACTTCGACGGCGTGCGCTCAAGCGTGATCGACGCCGCCTCGGGCGGCAGTGGCACCGAGGCGCAGCCGGTCAGAC
>CALGTD010000210.1 GCA_937901895.1 uncultured Spartobacteria bacterium
GGGCTTCGGACTGCTAACACGGGGTCCTGGCCGCGTCATGGTCACTCTTGGCTCTTTTTTACTGGGCCGGTTCGAAGATGGTCACTTTAGCGCACCAGAATACGGTGAACTTTGGACTGAAGGATCACTCGGGAGGATTTTCATCGGCGCTGCGAGAGCGCATACATGGCACGGCCTCGATGCCAAGGCATATGCCTTAACCTATCTTCTATCCATCGAGGAACTCTTGCATGACATGGCTGCCCGTGGACATGGCGGTTGTGTCCTGTGGGTTCCGCGATCCGGTTTGGCGCAGGCTGAGAAATTCCTGAATATCCGGCGCAAAATTTCCGTGGCTTCACACCTTGGCGTCGACCATATCGCGCGGTCGCTAGACGCCGACGGCTCCGAGCGGCAGATGCAGAACCGACTCCGCCAGTATGTGGGAATGCTGGCAAATTTCACCAACGTTGACGGAGCGCTGGTGCTCGATGACTACCTAAAGCCGATCGGCTATTCCGCCGAAATCATCAACACGCAACGTTGGGACGGACCGGTCCAAAACATGTCGCGCACCGACCGGTCTCAGATCAAACTCGCCAATTTCGGCATGCGTCACAATTCAGCGGCGGCGTTCGTAGCAGCTGTGCCTGGTTCGATCGCGTTGGTGTTGTCGCAAGATGGTCCTGCACGCGCCATTCGTTGCCACGACGGGGTCCTTCAGTGGTGGCTCGATTGCACTGCAGCAGTCTTTGTTTAGGAGCACGTCGAGAAGTCCGAACTGCCGTCCGGCTGAATCCAGTATCGAAACCTCAGCTCATCGTCATCACCACCGTGGGCAGTTGTGTGAATACCTTCGATATGCAAGAGCGCGTAAAAACCCTTCACATTTTGCAACGCGACAAATTGCCCGATAGATGGTGTGCGCACCCTCGATGTGAAATCCAAAGCAGATACATCGTGGATATCCTCGATTCTCCACCCCAGCGGAACAAGAGCAATGCCGCGAACTGAAGGCGCATCATTGTAGCAGTGAATTGAGCTAGAGCCCGCGGAAGTCCAGCGAGTCTCAAAAGACAGGTCACCGGTTCCGATTTCAAAACGCCCGTCATGGGAGCGAAACTTGAAACGCGCGTCCCCGGTAAATGCTGGGTTGTTGGGAGCAGGTAGGGTATTCGCTTTAGCGAGAATAATAGGACGACCCAGCTTTTCCAGAATTTTGCTTGCGAGCATTTCAGGAGATAAGCGACGAGCATCTACATACCCAACGGTGGGCAAAAGACCCTCGATCTCCGTATCATCAAACCTCACTGGGAGAATGTATTCCCCCTTTTCCCTAAGTGCCCTCGACTGCGCAGCACGCCTCTCGTGACTAGTCCAGACCTTGTTCGCGTAATGCTGCGAGATAAACATCACGACGTGACGTCTAGCTTTCGAGTAAACTGAGGTGAGGTGCGAGTAGAGGTCCTTTCCCCACAGATCGGTCGATTGGTAATCGTCGTAGAAAAACGAAACTCCGTGGGCGTTTAGAAATCGCGCAACCATCTCGACGTAGGTGCGGTCTTCGCCTGCGAACGAGAGGGCCAAGTCGAAATCTGGGGAAGTGTTGGGCATGGGTGTTCGACTAGTTATCCTTTCTGTGGGATGCAATCATGGGTGGGATAGGAATCTGACGATCTTCCGGCCCTCCTCCGTCACCGAATAAGTTCGGGTCTGTCCTCTCAATTCCGCGTGGGCGATCAGTCCGGCCCTTCGCAGCTCATGTAACGCGCGAATCGTCTGATTAAGTGTCACCGGATGCGAATCTCGCAAATACCGCTTGATCGCTGTCGCTGAATCGAGAGGCGCGCGAAATGGCGATTCGGCTGCGAGCGCGCAAAAGACGGCGTGCCGCACGCGGCCACGCAGCACGAAGCCGATCAAGTCCGCATCGAGCGGAACGCCGGGGCAGGTATGCACCGCTTCGGGGAACAGGCGAGCAAGTCGCACCCTACCGTGCTCTGTCGCGGCATAGAGCCGTCCGGTCCTGGCCGAGGGGTTCAAGCAGCGCGCCAAATAGCGTGCTTCAAGAT
>CALGTD010000211.1 GCA_937901895.1 uncultured Spartobacteria bacterium
GGCCTCGTGGGAGGCGGCCGTGCGCGAAATGGCGCGGGTGCTGCGCCCCGGCGGGCACGTGCTGGTGATGGATTTTTCGCTCCCGCGTTCCGCCTGCCTGCGCGCGCCCTACCGCCTGTATCTTCACCACGGCCTGCCGCGGCTCGCCGGCGCGCTCACCGGCCGGCGCGAGGCCTACGAATACCTCGGCGAATCCATCGAGGGCTTCCCCCGCGGCACCGCGATGCTTGCGCTGCTCGAATCGTGCGGATTCGCGCTCGCAGAGGAGCATCCGCTTTGCGGGGGGATCGCTGCGATCTACACGGCCGTCCGGACCACGTCCCCATGAAACGGCTCCCGGGCGAAACGCTGGCGGTTCTTGCACCCACGATTTTCGCCTACGCTGTCGCCGCATGGTGCCTCGCGGCCCTGACCTGGGACGGCGCCGGCTACGTGTTCAACAGCCTGCAGGCCGGCGCACCGGTCATCTCCCACCATCGCTACACAAACTGGCCGTCGCTCGCCATCGTCGTGCTCGCCGGAAACCTCGCCGGGAACGCACGGGCCCTCGGAGTTCTCTACGGCGTCCTTGTCTCGCTGACTCCCATTCTCTCCCTTGCGTTCGGCCTGCATTTCCTTCGCGAACCAAGGCTCCGCCCGCTCCGGGTGTGGCTCGCACTCGGCATCCTCTGGAGCGCACTGCCCGGGGAAATCTGCCTGATGTCCGAGGCCTCGCTTGCCGTGCAGGTGTTCTGGGTCGTTCTCGCGTTCGTCGCAGCAGGGACTCCATCGCAAGGAACGAAATGGATGCTCCCCATTTCGGCGTGGTTGTTTTTCCTGCATCCGACCACAGCAGTGATGTTCGCGACCGCCGCGTTTCTTTGCGCCGGAGCGGGCTGGAAGTCCCGGAACCGGCGATCATGGAAATGGGGCGTCGTGTTTGCGGCGCTTGCCGTTGCGCGTTTTGGATTTTCCGCCGCCACCATCACGCCCTACGAGCGTGCCGAGTTCGGGTTCAAACCCAACTGGGACGCGTTTCAAGGCTCGATCTGGGGCTGGCCAACCTGGCTGCTCGTGTTTCTCTATCTCTTCGGGGCCCTCTGCCTGCTCGCGGTCATGAAACCGTCCATCGCCGCAAACGCCCGCCGGGCCGGTCTCGTCGCCGTCGTCGCATTCCTTGCCTCCGGGCTCTGGTGGGCCTCGGATTCCACACTCTGGGCCGGTGCCATCGGTTACCGAAGGTTCGTGCTCATCTGCACCCTTCCACTCGTCGGCATGGCAATGGTCCACTGGAGCAGGATTCACTCGGAGGGAGCTGGGCCACTCTCCGGAGCCACGCCCGCCCTCGTGGCCGCGATCTTCGCTGCCATCTACACCGTGCAGTGCCTCAGCTGGCGCGCCGACGTTCGGCGGTTCGAATCCACGCTCGCCGCGTCAAACTCGCCATTCATCACCCTCGAGAGCGAACCGTGGATGAAACACCGCCCCCTCGACCACTGGGGCTCTTCGATGCTCTCCGCAATCCTGCAGGGCCGCCATCCGCGGGTGCTTTACGCGGAAACCTCCGCCCATATCAAAGGCGACGACATCGAACTCTTCCCCGGTGGATGGCTGCGAATGGAGGACGGATGGTTTCGCCTCGCCTCCCGGAGGTCGGAGAAACCCGCTCCGTGATTCTCTCGAACGTTCCCCGGCTGGCGCGATACTTGCACGAGTTCCTTCCAATTCCTTCCACATGAAACACTCGATCCTCCTGCTCCTCTTCCTGACCTGCGCCTCCGCCCGCGCGTGGGATCCGATCGGGCACATGATCGTTACGCAAATTGCGTGGGACCACCTCGAGCCATCCGCAAAGGAGAAGATCGAAGCCGGGATGAAGGCGTTCAACTCCAGCGAAAAAGCCGACTACACGTTCGTGATGGTGGGTCCGTGGTTGGACGACGTCCGCGCCCGCACCCGCGACTACAACACCTGGCATTACGTGAATCTTCCGTTCACTCCCGACGGCCTCCCGCTTCCGGACGAAAGCGCCGGACCCAATGTCGTATGGGGCGCCGATCTCGCTCTCGGCGTCCTTGCCGGGGAAAAGTCCCACGACCTCGCGCCGCCGACCCACGCCGTCGCCATCCTCGCCCATCTCGTCGGCGACATGCACCAGCCGCTCCACACGACCAATCGCAACGAGGACGCCGGCGGCAATCGCGTCCTCGTGTCCAATCTCGAGGATCCCGAATCCGATCTCATTTTCACGCGCGGCGGCAATCTCCACTTTTTCTGGGACAGCGCCTACCGCCGGGTTTTTCAGGATGGCAAGGCCGGCGTCCTTTACGCGAACGCACTCTACCCCCGCAACAAGCCTCTCGTGGGCCACAAGGCCGCGCTCGAACTCGTGCGCAAGGACGCCGATGCGATTCAAAAGGAATTTCCACCTTCGCTGCTGGAATCGCCGCTCGGGAATCCCGAGGCGTGGGCATTGGAAAGCCACGCCATCGGGTATGACTTCGGCTACGGCAGACTGCCCGAAATAACGGACGAAACGCCCATCGCCCTTGACGAAGCCTACGTTACCGAGGCCCGATCGATCGCACGCAAACGCCTCGCCCTCGCCGGATACAGGCTCGCCGCACTGCTGAACGCCCTCTACGCGGACTGATTGTGCAAAAAGTTTTCCGAACCTTTGCGGTCCGGCAAACGTTTAATAAAATGAAGGTCTTCCTTCCCCATAAATCACACCATGAAAAAACTACTTCTTACTCTCGCGGCCGCGCTCGTGGCCGGAAATCTGTTCGCCGCTGACTTTGAGGAAATCAGCATGGCGGAACTTCAGGAACACATCGACAAGGGCACCGTCACCGTCGTCGACGTCAACGGAACCGAAAGCTACAAAGCGGGCCACATCCCCGGCGCGATCGACTTCGTCGCCGTGAAGGAGGATTTCGCGAGCAAGCTGCCCGCCGAAAAAGACGCGCTGATCGTCGCCTATTGTGGCAGCCCTCAGTGCGGAGCCTGGGCACAGGCCGCCACCGCCGCAAAGGAACTCGGCTACACGAACGTGAAGCACTTCAAGCCCGGCATCTCCGGCTGGAAGGCCGAGGGCGGCAAGGTCGAATAACCGGCCTCCCAACCTTCCGAAGACCCCGGCGGGCCATTCCGCCGGGGTTTCTTTTTTCCATCGCCGTGGAAAGCCTCAAGAAAGTGTTTGAGTTCCCGCCTCCGCTTTCCGATAGTTCCCAGCCCGCCGCATGGCGGCATCCCGATTGCCTCGTGGTGTAACGGTAGCACAAGTGACTCTGGATCACTTTGTCATGGTTCGAATCCATGCGAGGCAGCCATTTGGAAGTCAGCGACTTCCAACGGCCCGGCGCAAGAAAGGACAGCCACGCCGTTGCACACCCGCAAAATCCTCCCGATCATTCTCGCGGAAATTTTCAGGCGTCACGGACGATACATCGCCAGTGATGCAGCTTTGTCCGCCCTGTCGCCTCTCCCGCGGAAGATTCGACGAATTTCCTCCCGAAGATTCCGAACGCTTTATTCGAACGCGGCCATGTGTTCCGTGGCATCCGGTGCCGCGGAATCCAGGGAACTCAACGGAAAAATTTTCGGCACCGTGCACCCGACCAGTTTAGTCAGATCGAACTGGGTGTAGTTCAGGCTGTTGTAGCTCCGCAGAAAGATTCGCAGGCGCTCGAGATCGGTCAGGTTGGTCCACGAGGTGTATTCCGTGGGAACGGTTCCCGACGCGTCACTCAAACCTCGGACTTCGAGGTGATCGGTCTCTCCCGGAGGAGAGATGCTGATGCCTTTCGGGCGGTCGAAGTTGTTCATGATATGAGCGAGCGTTTGCACCGCCCGGTCGGGATCCGACACCTTCTCGGCAAACTCCCGGTAAAACACCGCCCGGACAAAGCGCCCCACCGAGGTGTTCGAAGCGGGAAGACCGGCGGTGGCAATCCCGGAATCCGGCTGGCGCACCGCCAGCGATCCAAACGTCGCCTTCGAGCGGTCCACATTGCTCAGGAAGGAGTAGTTGTTCAGGTTGGTGAGGTGCCAGGGAAACTCCGGTCCGTTCGTGAGCACGCCGACCGGGTTGTCGTGGACATGAAATTGCCCGGCGTGAAACTCCAGCACGATGGATTTCCCTCCGCGATCGTGGAGCACGTAATGAAACGGAGCGGGTGTTCCTCCCAGCAGGGCGATGGCCTCGGGAATGACCCGTTGCCCGGCCAAAGCCGCCTTTACTTCGTCGACGGTCCGAAACTGTCCCAACGTCCAGGTTCCGAGATCAGTCGCGGCAAGGACCGGCGTGTTCTCCTCCGGCACAGGCACCTCGCCCACCTCGGGAAACGCCAGCAGGCTGAAGGTCAATCCCGCCTCGTTGACCCCTTCCACGACCTTCAAGTCGGCTGCTGTGAGCGGAGCCTGCGCGGTGGGCACGCGACCGGGAATCGCCACGCCGAGCGAGGCCAGCCGCGAGGAATAGCGCAACTCCGCGCCCGGGAGAGGCTGTGAGGAAAACTCCCTGCCGGACGGAAGATAAAGGAGCTGGTAGGGAAAGTCTGCCGTCAGCTCCATCGTCCGCCCCAGATAAACTCTGCCGGCCGTGTCCCGATAGGTCAGGGAAGTGCAAGCTGGAAAGGGATTCGGGGAAACGTCGGTGCAGGGAGGGAAATCAAACAATCGCATACGTGGAGGCGGAAACGATGTCGGCCGCTTGGCCTGTTCTGACGGGGCGATGTTCGAAAATCAAACTCTTCCACGATTCCTGCGCCCGATCCGCTCGACCCGCCGGAATTCCCGGTGAGTGGGGCTCGGTGTTCAGGCGCCCCGATGCAATTCCTCGGCCACACCCGTCCCCAGGTCGATGCGCGGCGGGCGCAGCTCGTAGGTCTCGTCCCGAATCTCCCGCCCACGCGCCTCCAGCAACCGACCGAACTTCGAGAGCAGTTTTCGCGACACCGTGTTCTCCGCAAAGATCGGTCCGTGCCAGCGGCGGATACCGGCCTTCCAGGCGTCCGCCGCAAGGGCACCCAGCAGAATCGTTCCACCACCGCGGCCCTGCCATTCGTCCACGAGCACGATGGCCACCTCGGCGAGCTCGGGGTCGCTCTGATCACGAACAAAACGCGCAACCCCGATTGCATCGACCTCCCGGCCGTCCGCATCAACCACCGCGAGGATCCTCGCGAAGTGGTCGATGTTGTCACAATGGGTCAGGTAGTGGAGTTCCTGCTCCGTGAAGGTCTTTCGATGCTGGAGGAAGCGATAGACGTTTCCCTGCGGGGAAAGCCGCTTCAATCCGCACTGCAGGGAGGGGCCGTCCCCGGGCCGGATCGGCCGCGCGGAAACAGTCGTCCCGCAGGAAAGCGTGCCACGAAATTCGCCAGTCTCCATCGCAAGCGAGCATAGCACGATGTGGCGTCGAGGTCGCCATTTCACGAGAGCTGCGGCGCACTCAACCATGTTCGATGTCAATCGAACGCTCGAACGGAGACGTTGGTATCGAAGCTGCTTCGATTGGCAGGCGGCTTGGCAAGATACGCTTTGCCCGCTAATCCACAGGAAGAGTCCATGCACGCCCCCGCCGCAGAGCCGCAGATATCCTCGAGCTTGTGGAATCCCGACCTTGCTCCCGTCCCGTCCGGTCGTCGGACGTGGAGCGCCTGGCACATTGCCGCTCTGTGGGTCGGCATGGCGGTCTGCATTCCCACCTACACGATGGCGAGCAACCTCATTGCCACCGGCATGAGCTGGTGGCAGGCGCTTCTCGTCATCTTTCTGGGAAACGTGATCGTGCTCGTGCCCATGCTCCTGAACGCCCATCCCGGCACGGCATATGGCATCCCGTTTCCCGTGCTGCTGCGGGCGAGCTTCGGCACGCGTGGGGCAAACATCGCGGCGCTCATGAGAGGCGTCGTGGCGTGTGGATGGTTTGGCATTCAGACGTGGATCGGCGGATCCGCAATCTACGGGACGCTCGCGCTCATCATCGGCTTTCAACCGGCGACCGCCGCCGACGTGCTGCCGGTGCTCGGCATCTCCGCCGGCCAGTTCGCCTGTTTCCTCGCGTTCTGGGCGGTGAATGTGTGGTTCATCGTGCGCGGCATGGAATCGATCAAATGGCTCGAGTCCTTCTCCGCGCCGTTCCTCCTGCTCATCGGTCTGGCGCTGATGGTATGGGCATGGAATGCTGCGGACGGCTTCGGACCCTTGTTCAGCGAACCGTCCCGGCTCACGACTCCCGGAGCGTTCTGGCCGGTCTTCATCGCGGGTCTCACCGCGCAGGTCGGGTTCTGGGCGACGCTCTCGCTGAATATTCCCGATTTTTCCCGCTACGCGAAAAGCCAGCGCGCACAGATCGCCGGTCAGGCCATCGGCCTTCCGCCGACCATGGTGTTCTATTCTTTCATCGGAATCGCCGTCACCAGCGCGACGGTCGTCGTCTTCGGCGAGGCGATCTGGGATCCCGTCCAACTCATCGCCCTCTTCCAAAATCCGGCGCTCTCCGCCATTGCCCTGCTCGCTCTCGCGGTCGCCACGCTCTCGACAAACATCGCCGCCAACGTCGTCTCACCCGCCAACGACTTCGCGAACCTCGCCCCGCGCTTCATCAGCTTTCGCACGGGCGGATTGATCACCTCATTTATCGGAATCCTGATGTTCCCCTGGAAACTCTACGCCGATCCGAAGGGCTACATCTTCATCTGGCTCATCGGTTACAGCGCGCTCCTCGGCCCGATCGCCGGTGTCATGATCGCCGACTATTTCCTGATCCGCCGCCGCCGGCTCGAGGTCGGCCAACTCTACGATCCCGTCGGCATCTACAGCTATCATCGTGGATTCGGACTCGCGGCTCTCGGCGCCCTCGCACTCGGCATCCTGCCCAGCCTGCCCGGCTTTCTCGCCACGGTTGGCGCCATCCCGAAGGCCTCGTTGCCACCCGTGCTGGGCTGGCTCTACGACGGCGCGTGGTTTGTCGGTTTCGCCGTCGCCTTCGTCGTTTACCTTCTTCTTCGCCGCATCTCCCCCGCACCGCTCAACCGCTGATCCGCCATGCCGACGCTCCCGCCCACCAATCACGCTCCCAAGCCCTACACCGGCCCATCCATCGACGAAGTTCGCAGGCTGCGCGCCCAGTTCCTCAACCCGGGCATCTTCCTCTACTACAAGCAGCCGATCATGCTCGTCGAAGGCCACATGCAGTATGTGTGGGACGAGACCGGCAAGCGATACCTCGACGGTCTCGGTGGCATCGTCACCGTGAGTGTCGGGCATTGCCATCCCAAGGCCGTCGCCGCGGCCAACCGGCAGAACGAAACGCTCCAGCACTCGACGACCATCTACCTCCAGCCGAACGTCGCGGAATACGCGGCGGCGCTTGCCGCAAAGATGCCCGGCGACCTGAAGGTCTGCTACTTCGTGAATTCCGGGTCGGAGGCCAACGACCTCGCGCTTCTCATGGCCCGCGCCTACACGGGCAACTACGACATCGTCGCGCTGCGCAACGCCTACCATGGAGGCAACGCGGCCGCGCTCTCGCTGACTGCGCACAGCACGTGGAAGTTCAACATTCCGCACAGCTTCGGCGTCCACCATGCGCAAGCCCCGTATCCGTATCGCGGGCCCTACGGTTACGAAGACCCCGACGCCGGCCGCAAATACGCCGATGACGTGAAGTCGGTCATTGATTTCGCGACGTCCGGACAAATCGCCGGCTTCATCGCCGAGTCGATTCAGGGCGTCGGCGGATTTGTCGTCTTCCCCGACGGTTACCTCAAACACGTCTACGAACATGTGCGCGCGGCGGGCGGCGTTTGCATCGCCGACGAGGTGCAGACCGGATTCGGCCGCACCGGCTCGGACTACTGGGGATTCGAGACTCAGGGCGTCATTCCCGACATCGTCACGATGGCCAAGGGCATCGGAAACGGAGTGCCGCTCGCAGCGGTGGTCACCACTCCGGAAATCGCCGCCAGCCTCTCGAAGCGAATTCACTTCAACACGTTTGGCGGCAACCCGGTCGTCAGCGCCGTCGGCAAGGCCGTGCTCGAAATCATCGACGAGGAAAACCTTCAGCAAAACTGCGCCACCCTTGGCACGCACATCCTCGAAGGCCTCGCGCGACTGAAGGAGAAGCATCCGATCATTGGCGACGTGCGCGGCAGGGGCCTCATGCTCGGCATCGAACTCGTCAAGGACCGCGAAACCAAGGAACCTGCAACCGCCGAATGCGCGCAGGTCGTCGAACGGTCCAAGGAGCTCGGACTTCTCATTGGCAAGGGCGGCCTCCGCGGCCAGACCATCCGCTTCGCCCCTCCGATGTGCATCACAAAGGCCGACGCCGACTTCCTGCTAGAGGTCCTCGACACGGCCTTTGGCGAGTTCTGACACGCGCTCGCGAAGGCACAGGGGGGGCGGAATTTCCGCCGTCTCAACGGATCAATGCGGACCGCCGGAAGGCGCAACCTTCTGGAGGCCCGGGAATTACTTCGAAATTTCTTTGATAGACGACGCTAGTCGTCTCGGCGGCGATTTGCTTATCTCCGCGGTCAGCTTTGGCTGCCATGACCCTGAGCATCGCCCTCGTTTTCCTCCTGATCCTGATCGTTTTCCTGCTTTTTCTGTGGGAAGCCGTTCCGCCCGATCTTGTGGCGATCGGCGTGCTCGTCGTGGTTACCCTTGTCGGCTGGATCACTCCGGCGGAGGCGTTTCTGTCATTTTCCAACGAGGCGCCCATTACGGTGGCAGCGATGTTCATTCTTAGCGCCGGCCTTCAGCGATGCGGTGCGATCGAGGACATCGGTCGCATGCTGCGACGCATGCCGCACATGACCGAGACGAAACTGATCGTCGTGCTCATGGCGAGCGTCGCTGCCTGCTCGGCGTTCATCAACAACACGCCGGTCGTCGTTGCCTTTCTTCCGCTCGTTCTTGGCGTTGCCCGTCACTACCACGTGAGCGCCAGCAAGCTCCTCATTCCGCTCTCCTTTGCCGCCATCCTCGGCGGGACCTGCACGCTCATTGGCACCTCCACGAACCTTGTCGTGAGCTCCCTGGCTCGCGACCGCTACAACATCGACTTTGGAATTTTCGACATCGCGAAGCTGGGACTTCTCGTCGCCGTCTCGGGCATCGGATACATGGCTCTGATCGGCCGTCGCCTCCTGCCTGATCGTGAGTCTCTCGCCAGCCTCGTGAATTCCTCGCCCATGCGGGAATACATCGCGGAGATGCTCGTCGCCGAAAATTCTCCTTTGCGCGGTCAGCGGCTGGAAGACACCGAACTGCACAAGATCGCCAATGTTCGGGTCCAGGGCATCCTCCGCAATGACGAACTCCTCCCGAACCCGCTCCACGACGTCGTCCTGCATGCCGGGGATCGTCTCGTGCTGGGCGCACCGCGCACTGCGATGCTCGAGGTTCACGCCATCGAAGGCATCGACCTCGTGGATGAGGAAGGTCTCGGTCTCGAACGCGTTCGGACGGAGAATGCGGTCGTTGTCGAGGCGGTCGTCACGAACAATTCCCACTTCGCCGGCCGAACCCTGCGCGAATCCCGCCTCCGCGAAAACTTCCACGCGCTCGTCGTCGCAATTCACCGCCATGGCGAGAACATCACCCGCAACGTCGGGACCGTTCCCCTCCAGTTCGGCGACACCCTCCTCCTCCGCATCTCGACCGACGGCCTCGCCCGCCTGAACGGCAATCCCGACCTCCTCCTGCTCACGGACACCGTTGTTCCCACCGCCCGTCGCGAGAAGCGACCCATCGTCCTTGCAATTCTGGCGCTGGTCATCGTGCTCGCCACCACCGGCCTCTATCCCATTTCGATTCTCGCCCTTGCAGGGGTTGTCGCAATGGTCGCCACACGCTGTCTGCGCATGAGCGAGGTCTACGACGCCATCGACTGGCGTATTGTCGCCATGATCGTCGGGATGATCTCCCTAGGCACGGCCATGGAAAACACCGGCGCCGCGCAATGGCTCGTGGACCGGGCTGTTTCCGAAATCGGCACTGCCAATCCCATCCTGGTTCTTGGCGTGTTTTATCTGATCGCCACCGTCCTCACGGAATTCATCTCGAACAACGCCGTGGCCGTCCTGCTCACCCCCATCGCCTACCAGACTTCGGTCGCGCTGGAACTGAATCCCGTGCCGTTCTTCGTCGCGATCATGTTCGCCGCCTCCGCCAGCTTCGCGACTCCGATCGGCTACCAGACGAACACCTTCGTCTACGGTGCCGGCGGCTACAAATTCCGCGACTTCCTTCGCGTGGGCATTCCTTTGAACGTCCTCTTCCTCTTCGAAGTGACGTTGCTCATCCCTCTGTTCTGGCCGCTGAAGTAGCCCTCAACCTGCGACCTGCACTTCCGTCACCGTTCCGGAGGTCACGGCTCCGTCCGCTCCACTGTGCCGGGCCACGGTCAAAAGACATACGTCATCCTCGAACGCCGCCCCACCGGCCTCAAACTGGATCTCCTCGAGCACCTTTTCGCACATCCGTCCCGGCTCCAGATCCAGATGTTTCCGGGCGGCGGCCATGAAGCGGTCGATGCCGATCTCCCGTCCGTCCGGAGCGCTCATCTCGATCGCCCCATCCGTGAACAAAAGAACAAATTCCTCCTCTGAGAGGCGGAAACTTTCCATCGTGAACTTCGCGTCGTCGAAGAGCGCCAGCGCCGGACCGTGGACCGATCTCCGCGTGCCCAGCGTATTCACCTCGCGTCTCGCCCGATCGATTCGCAATGGCAGCGGATGTCCCGCACTCGATACCTGCACCTCGTCGCTGTCCGAGCGGGCGATGAGGTAGCACGCCGTCACGAGCAGCGGCTCGTCGATATTGCGCAGGATTGCGCGCAATCCGCGGTTCAACGCAGTCAGGAAACGGTCCGGCCGTTTCGCCTCGGCTTTCAGCTGTTCCACGAGGCCACGCATGATCGCGGTGCCAAGCGCGGCGCGCAGACCGTGGCCCATGATGTCGCAAATCAGCACGCCGACCTCGGTTTTCGACACCGGGATCACCGTGAAAAAGTCGCCCCCCACCGCCGCGGCGGGCCGGTAAACAGAGCAGCACTCGATCGCTGCGCCCTCGGTTTCCGGCGAAAACACGAACCGCCTCCCGGGAAGCAGCGCTTCCTGGATACCCTTGGCCATCACGAGGTCCTGCTCGAGCTGGAGGTTCTTCGCGTGCAGCTCCTCGCTGAGCGCCTGCAGCCGCTTGCGTTCGGCGTCGATCGTCTCCTCGAGCCGTTTCATCGCCGTCACGTCATGCGAGATGCCAAATGTGCCGACGATCTCCCCCGCCTTGTTGCGCAGCGGCAGCTTCGACGTGAGCGCCCAGCCAATCCGTCCGTCAGGCAGCGTCTCCTTTTCGAGTTTGTCGATGATTGGTTCGCCCGTCTGGATGATCCGCTGCTCGTCCCTCAGCGCAGGCAGCGCATGCTCGGCCGTAAAAAAATTGTGATCGCTTTTTCCGATCGCATCCTCCGGGCGACGCAGCTTGAACAACTCGGCCATCGCCTGGTTCACACGCACGAAGCGGCTGTTGAGATCCTTGAAATAGATCCGGTCGGGCAGCTTCGCGAGGAGGTTGCGCAACATCTCCTCCTCCTGCTCGAGCTTGCGCTCCACCTTTGCGCGCTCGACGGAATTTCGAATCGCCCGGGCGAGGGCACGCGACGTGAGTTCGCAAACGACGAGGCATTCCTGTGCACCATGCTGGAGGAGCTGGATTTCGAATTCCTCCGCCTGGTTCCCAATGAGCGCAATCACCGGAGTGCCATCGGCGTAGTCGACGAGTTTCCGCATCCTCTCCTCGGGATCCTCGTCCTGTCCGACAACGGCGAGCACGATATCCGGTCTGGCTCCGTTGATCTCCGGCAGCGTGCCTGTCACCGAGGCTTCGACCCGCATCAAATACCGGCCGCGAAAGCGATCAACCAGGAGCCGGTCAATGACCCGCTCGTAGTCCGAGTTTCCCGGAAGAAGAATGATCCGATACATTGCCTCGAGGGGTAGCCTCCGGGCTCCGGCCCGGTGCGAACCGCCACCCTTTTCCGTTACTTATAGGATCGGCTGCAAAAGGCAAAACTCAAACGCCGCGCCCACGACCCATTCAGACATAGAGGTGCGCCATCCGCCGCCAGTATCTCCCCTGGTGCGCGCGCTCGTCCCACACAAACATCGAGTGCGCCACGCCCTTGCTGCGCAGAATGTCGCTGAGCGCTTCGTTGTTTGCGCGAAACGGATCCTCCCGCCCCACGGTCATCACAATATCCATGCGACGCAGATGCCGCAGCCGTTCCTCACAACCGAGGTTCGGTAAAAAGTGCGTCGGCGTGTGGAAGTAGATGTCCTCGCTGTAGTAGCCATCGAACAGATCTCGAAAATGCTCCACGCTCCACGTCAGATCGTAGCGGCCTGAGAACGCGGCGAGTTTCTGGAAACGATGCGGATGCCGGAACGCGATGTTCGCCGCATGGAACGCTCCGAGGCTGCATCCATGCGCAATCGTGCAGGGGTGCGGATTCCGCGCATCCATGAACGGAAGCACCTCCCGCAGGATGTAATTTTCGTATTGCTGGTGCCGGCCGATGCGGCCGGCCGGATGCGCCCAGAAACAGTAGAAGCTCTCCGTATCGATGCTGTCCACACACCAGAGCTGGAGATGGCCCGCCTCGGCCTTGCTCCGCAGAACCTCCGTCATGCCCAGGTTTTCGTATTCGTAAAATCGTCCGCCGCGCGTCGGAAACACGAGCACCCGCGCGCCTGCGTGCCCGAAGACGAGCAGCTCCATCTCCCGCCCGAGACTCGGACTCCACCATTTGTGATATTCCCGGTTCATCGCGTCGCTCCGGGAAATGCCCTTCGCAAGACGACGCGTCAGAGGTCCCGGAAAAATCTGTCAATTTCCCGTAGCAATTCGCGTTCCTCCTCCGCCTGATTTTCGAACGCGTGGTGTCCGGCCGTCAGGGGAAACAGCGTCTTCGGTCCCGCAAGTCCATTGAACACCGCAAACTGGCCCGCGGGAGCCACCGATGAATCGAATTTCGCACACGCGCAGAGGACCGGCTGCCGGACAAATCGTGCCGCCGTCGCCGCGTCGAAATACCGCAGCGTTCCGACAGCGCGCGGATGCTTTTTCACGAACCGCTGCACACTCGCAGCACTGCCGGTCGAGCCAAGCTTCAACCTCAGCGGCTGATGGCCAAACGTCGGCACGTTGAAGTGCGCGCGCTGAATGCGGTCGTCCCAGGGCAACGCCAGCGCGCCAATTCCTCCGCCAAAGCTGATGCCCACGTAACCAATATGCCCGGCGACTGCGGGACACATCCGCAGCAATGCGCTCACCCCGCACCAAAGATCTTCAACGCAACCACCGAGCACGTAACGGTCCCGCTCCTGGATGTCATGCAGCACGTGCCACTGCGGATCGCTGGAAATCGTGCCATGCCGCGTGAGTCCGAGCCCGCGAAAGCACGGAAACACCAGCGCCGAATCCTCGAACGGCAGGTGCACATCCGGTTCAGTTCTGCCCGAATATCCATGTCCGATCACAAATCCGCGTCGCACCACGCCCGAGACCGGCAGTAGAATCCAGCCCTTCACACGCACGCGGTCCGTCGAGGAATACGACAGACCAAACACACGCCAGCTCTTCCAGTCCGCGCCTGTGTCGCGGAGCTTGGGTTTCGGAACGATCCGGATGGCCTTCGCATACCGCGCCCGCCAGAAGGCCTCAAAATCCGCAGGCGGTTCCGGCGGCTCGATCTGCAGAAGATCGTCGAACGAATACCCGTGCGTTGGATCGAATCGGTATCCGTGCCCGATCGCCGGAACGTTCGCTGCAGCCCCCTCCATCACGTCCGCCCGGTCGGACGCTCCAGGAATTTCCCGCGCCCCACCGAGCCGACAAACTCTCCGTCACGCACCGCCACCGCTCCGCGCAACGTGACAACGGCCGGTCGTCCCTGAATTTCCCAGCCTTCGAAGGCATTGTAATCGACCGCGTGCGTCTGCGTCGCCTTCGAGAGCGTGCCGCGATAGGTCGGATCGTAAACGACCAGGTCCGCATCCGCACCGGGCTGAATGGCGCCCTTTCGCGGAAACAGCCCGAATTGCTTCGCGGCGTTCGTGCTCGCAACCTCGACGAAGGTCTGCAAGTCGATCCGCCCGGTGCAAACTCCGTGCGTGTAGAGCAGGTTCACGCGTTCCTCGAGTGCCGGAATTCCGTTCGGGATCTTCGTGAAGTCATCCGAGCCCATCGGCTTCTGGCTCTCGAAGTCGAACGGCGCATGATCCGTTGCGACCGTCTGCACGAGACCGTTGCGCAGCGCGGCCCACAACACGTTCTGGTTTGCCGCATCGCGCAACGGCGGGGACATCACGTATTTTGCCGCCTCGAATCCACCCCGCTCCGCATACGCCCGGTCGAGCAACAGATACTGGATCAACGTTTCCACCGCGACGTTCACACCCCGCAGCCGTGCGGCGACCGCTTCCCTCAACGCCTCCTCGCAGCTGAGGTGCACGATGTAAACACTCGCTCCGGTGAGTTCCGCAAACGTCATCAGGTGATGCACGCCCTCGGCCTCGACCTCCGGCGGCCGGCTCAAATAGTGGCCCTCCGGCCCGGTCACGCCTGCGGCAATCAGCTCCCTCTGCCGCTCCGCGACGAGCGTTTCGTTCTCGCAATGCGCGCAGACGACGGCACCCAGTTCCTTCGCGAGTTTGAGCGTGCGATACAACTCCGTGTCATCGATTCCGAACGCCCCCTTGTAGGCGAGGAAGATTTTGAACGACTGCACGCCGCGAGCGACAATCTCGCGGAGCTGCGACTCGCTGGCGTCGTCGAATTTCGTAACACCCATGTGATACGAGAAGTCGCACGCCGACTTGCCCTCGCTCTTCGCGTTCCACGTCTCGAAGCCGGCCATCGGCTCCTCGGCCCGCGAAGGACAGCACATGTCGAAGATCGTCGTCGTGCCCCCCACGAGCGCCGCCTTGCTCGCCGTCTCGTAGGTGTCCCGGGAATAGGTTCCCATGAACGGCAGGTAAATGTGCGTGTGGGGGTCGATGAACCCGGGAAACACATACTTCCCGCTGGCGTCGATCACCTCTGTGCCCGCAGCCGCTTCAATCCCTCGATCGATGCGAGTGATCGTCTCTCCCTCGCAGAGGATGTCCGCCACGTAACGCGAATCGGGGGTGACGATTTCCCCGTTCCTGATCAGAAGACTCATAAAACTCGATTAATCACCGTGCCCACACATCGCCTTCACCCGGCGCAAACCATCGCGAGGTCGTGACCTTCTGCTGGGTGTAAAAGGCGACGCCCTCGCGGCCTTGAAGATGAAGGTCACCAAAAAACGATTCGTTCCACCCGCTGAATGGAAAGAACGCCATCGGCGCCGGCACTGCCACGTTGATCCCGACCATTCCAGCCCGGATGCGGTGCTTGAATTCGCGCGCCGCGCGGCCGGAGTTCGTGAAGATCGCCGCACCGTTGCCGTAGGCGCTTTGATTCGCAATCGCAATCGCCGCGTCGAGGTCCTCCATGTGCATCACGCTGAGCACCGGGCCGAAAATCTCCTCGTTCATCACGGTGGTCCCGGGCAGCACGCCATCGAGCACGGTGGCTCCGACATAGAACCCATTGGGCGCGCCATCGACCTTCACCGAGCGGCCGTCCGCTGCGACTTTCGCCCCATCCCGCTCACCGGCGTCGATCAAGGAAAGCACCCGATCGCGATGCGGCGCGGTGATGACCGGGCCCATCTGCGCGTTTGCATCCCGAAACGCAGCCCCCACCTTGATGCTTCTCGCGGCGGATACGAGCTCGGGAATCACGAGGTCCCGGGCCTTGCCCACGGCAATCGCCGTCGAGCCTGCCATGCAACGCTCGCCCGCACATCCAAAGGCCGCTTCGACAAGTCCGCGAACGGACTCACTCACCGTCGCATCGGGCATCACGAGGATGAAATTCTTCGCGCCGCCGGCCGCCTGCACGCGTTTGCCGTGGCGGGTCCCCACCTCGAAGATATGCTTCGCGACGGGCGTCGATCCAACGAACGAGATCCCACGAATGGCAGGATGCACGAGCAGCGCGTCGACGACTTCGCGCCCGCCGTTCACCAGATTCAGAACGCCGTCCGGAAGTCCGGCTTCCGTCGCCAGCTCGACGAGTCGCGTTGCGGTCAGCGGAACCTTCTCACTGGGCTTGAGCAGGAACGTGTTTCCGCAGGCGATCGCGAGCGGAAACATCCAGAGCGGGACCATCGCGGGAAAATTGAATGGCGTGATGCCCGCGCACACACCGAGCGGCTGTCGGATCGCGTCGCAATCGATGCCGCGTGCGATGTTCTCCAGCGACTCGCCTTGCAACAGCGATGGCGCGCCGCAGGCATACTCGACCATCTGAATCCCCCGGCGCAGGTCTCCGCGTGCCTCGCCAAGCGTCTTGCCATGCTCGGTCGAGATCAGCAGCGCAATCGACTCGAACTCCTGCTCGAGCAGCGCCTTGTAGCGAAACAGGATGTTCGCCCGATCGACTGCGGGAGTCTCCCACCAGCCGGGGAAGGCATCCGCCGCAGCCTGTGCGGCCTGTTCGACCAGATCCGGACCAGCTAGCGGCACCTCCGCGATCACCTCTCCGAGCGCGGGATTGAACACCTGCGACGACTCCGCCGCCTCCGGCGTCACCCACTCTCCGCCGATGAAACTTTTACAGATTTTCATGAGTCGTGATGAGGGACGCGCGCGGGTGACGATTCGGCGTTGGAGGCTTCTCGTCACTCATCATCCGTCACTCCTCCCTAGCCCCGCGCAAGCGCGTCGGATTGCGCGACAAATTCATCGCCGCTCCATTCTCCGTCCGCCTTGACCATTTTCCTTGCCTCGGCCTGGGCCTCCTTGCGTTCGCGCTGCATGCGGACCAGCTCCGCGTGCGTCGTGAAATAGGGCAGCGATTTCCCTTTGAAATCGGCAAGCGTCTGGAAGCCGTGCTTCTCCATGAACGCGAGCAATTCCTCGCAATACTGCTTTACGCAGCCGTAGCCGAATTTCATGACGCCCGTGCAGACCTGCACGGTGTCCGACCCGAGCAGAATGAACTGCGCGGCGTCCTCGCCGGACTCGATGCCGCCAAGGCCTGACAACGTGCGCCCCGGAAATTCCGCCTCGATGAGCTTTGCGATTTCCATGCACATGCGAAGCGCGATCGGTTTCACCGCCTTCGACGAATAACCGCCGGGCGTCGTGTAACCTTCGACCGTCGGTTCCGGGCGCAGTGTGTCGAGGTTCACGCCAATGACGCTGCGAATCGTGTTGATCGCACTCACGCCGTGGCAGCCTGCCCTGAGCGCGGCGCGGGTCGGGTCCTCGATGTGCGTGACGTTTGGCGTCATCTTCGCCCACACCGGCTTGGTCGCCGCGGCCATCACCCACTCGCAAACCTCGGCGAGAATTTCGGGATTCTGCCCCATCGCGGCGCCCATCTTCCGTTCGGGCAGGCCGTGCGGGCACGAGAAATTCAACTCGAACCCATCCACTCCCGTCGCCTCGCAACGCTGCACGAGCTCCGTCCACGCGTCCTTGTTGTATTCCTCCATGATCGAGGCAATGAGGACCCCCTCGGGATGCGCGTCCTTGATCTTCTTGAACTCCTCCTCCCAGATCTCGATCGGGCGGTCACTGATCAACTCGATATTCTCCCAGCCGATGACCTCGCCGTCATTCGCCTTCAGCTTCCCGTAGCGCGGGCTGACGTTGACCACCTTCGACGCATCGAGACTGATCGTCTTTGCAATGACAGCGCCCCATCCCTCGCGGAAGGCACGGTTGATGACGTTCATGTTCGTCCCGGGAGGCCCGGAGCCGATGATGAAGGGATTGGGAAGCTTGAGACCGTCAACGATCGTCGCGAGTGTGGCCATACGTCCAGCGGGGTTCGAGTTGAGTGAAGAGGAACCTCAGAGCAATTTCGAGGCCAAACACCGGGCAGCCGGCAAATCGAGAGGATCGCCCTTCATCCGTCCGGCAGGGTGGACCGGATTTCAACCGGACGAGGAAATCCAGGCCATCGCCTTGTCCGCCAGTCTGTCGAGCGCGACGACGGACATTTCGAGGTGCTCCTCCTTCGTGTCCTCGATCTTGTTGTGGCTGATCCCGTGCAGGCTCTGCACAAACATCATGACCGTCGGCACTCCGGCGCGCGCAACCTCCGCCGCGTCGTGGAGCGGACCGGACGGCAGCCGGTGCGAGACGCCGCATGTCTCGCGGATCGCTTCGTCGCACAGGTCGATCAACTGCGGATGAAACGGAATCGGCTCGATGTGCCAGAGTCGCTCCCACTCGACCGTCACGCCGGTCTCCGCCGCGAAGCGCTCGCTTGCCGCCACCGCATCCGCGTGCATCGCCGCCAGCGCTGTGGCATCGAGATGTCGTTGATCGAGTGTGATGCGGCATTCCGCGACGACGCTCGTGACGATGCCCGGCTTCGTCGTGCAGGAGCCGATCGTGCAGACTCCCCCATGCTTTTCCGCGATGGCATAGATCTCCGGACTCATCCGGGCCGCGGCGAGAAACGCATCCTTACGGCGGTTCATCGGGGTGCTTCCCGAGTGCGCGGCCTGGCCACGAAACGTGATCGCATGCCGCTCGACGCCGACGGTCCCAAGCACCGCTCCCAGCGGAAGGTCCATGTCCAGCAGCACCGGCCCCTGCTCGATGTGAAGTTCCAGATACGCGGTGGCATTTCCGAGCTGCGCGTGGCTAGCCTTCACGTTTTCGAGATCGATCCCGCAGTCACGGAGCGCGTCCGGCAGCGCAACGCCGTCCTTGTCCACGAGCCGACGCGCTTCGTCCATATCGAGATTGCCCGAACACGCCGAGGATCCGAACAGGCTTTTCCCAAAACGCGCACCTTCCTCGTCCGCCCAATCCACCAGCCGCACCGTGACCGGCGGTCTGCCATCATATTGCGCGCAGATTCGCCGAAGCACCTCGAGTCCGGCCAGCACGTTCAGGCACCCGTCGAGCCAGCCGCCATTCGGCACGGAATCCATGTGACCGCCAATGAGCAGGGCGCGGTCCGACTCCCCGCGGAGTGTCGCCCACAGATTTCCCGCCTCGTCGACGGCCGTCTCCACGGGAAGCTCCGCGAGTTTCCCAAGCAACCACTGGCGAACCTTGCGCCACATCGGCGTGAACGCGACGCGCTGCGCGCCGTCGGCATCCGCCGAAAAGGCGCGCAATTCCTTCAACTCGGCGACGGTGCGGCGGGGATCCAGACTCATGCCGGATCCAGCAAACACGATTCGTGCCGAAACGTCGATGTGTCGATGCGTCCGCGAATCAGCGCACACGCACGATGCGGATCGTCGTGATACGCCCCGGCTTTTTGCCACCGGTGTCGGCAAGGACATTGATCCGGTTCAATCCCATCCGGAGGGGAACCTTCGCCTTCCAGGTGGCGACGCCCTTTGCCTCGATTAGCTTCTTCTTCGCAGCGCTCTTGTTCTGCAGATACACGGTCGAGACCGTCTTTCGCGCGGTGCCTTTGACGAGGTATTTCGCCTTCCGCGTCTCGATGCGAACGGTCTTCGGCGACTTCACCTTGACGGCCTTCCGATCGGGATCCTCCGGAGGAACGACATTCAGTGCGACAACCGCATTGCTGCAGGCCCACGAAATCATCGGTTCATCGGGCGTTTGCTGGTGCATCCTGCTCCACGTCAACCCGGCGGAGTTTCTCACCCGGAGAGCCTGGTTCGCATTGGCGCGAAGCCACGCGAGATATTTTTCCTCGAGCCCTCGATCGAGCATGAACTTCGCCGCCCAGCGGTAGGCAATGCCATTGAACCCCGCTAGGTCGTTGTCCACGGGATAGTCGAGCAGGATGTTTTCGCCCTCCGATGTCGGGGTGGGAGATCCCATCGTCCGGAGATAATCCATCGCCTTCGTCGCCCACTCCACGTCATTCAGGTAGTTCGCGATGCCGATGAACATTCCCTGGTTGTAGGTCGTGGGATCGTTGTTGCCCGGCGGGTTGTCCCGGACATGGCCGTTGGCATAGACCTGGTTTGCCTTCTGCCAGTTGTAGATTCGCGAGGCGGTTGCTCGATAGGACCGCTCACCGGTCGCGAGAAAAAGCCGATAAGCCGCGATCGCCGCCGTCGATTGCGCGATGGCATTCTTCGAAGTGCCGGTTTGCTTCCACCGCATGCCGCCGTTGCCATCCGTGTTCCAAGCCCTCGCGTAGCACATGTCGAAATTCGATCGCGCAATCGTGAGGTAGTTCTGATTCCCCGTGATGTGATACGCGCGGACGAATGCCGAGACCGCCCACATGATGTCGTCGTTGTATTCGTTCCATGCCCAGTCCGATCCATGCTTGGCAATGAAGCCATCCACGAGCTTCCGGATCGTATCGGCGGTTGCGCTGCTGCCCGTGCGATCGTGGGCATCCTCGACCATCTCGATCATCTCGGCCGTGGTCCAGAACCACTCCTGCTCGGGCTGCCCGGTCTTTCTCCGCCAGTGCGCGAGATTGCCGTTCTCAATGAGAAATGCGGACAGGAAGTCCTTCAGCATGGTGTCGGCGTTGCGCGACGTGAACGCCGGCGCCGATTCCGTTGCGATGCACAGAACAAGTGCCACGATCGAGCCGACCGCGAGTCGCAACGACCAGCAAACAGGTGCGCGACGGCCTTCGCGGGTGGCAGACGAAATTCCGGGGGGAGGAAAAACGAACATCCCCGTAAACAGGACTCAAAAGTTCGCCTCGCGCCAGGGGAAAAATCGCACTCATGCTGCGGCGACGTTTCCGCGCAAACAAGCAATCATGGCTGCTGCATATGCCGGCGAATCCCGTCCAGTTCCTCCTCCGCGCGCTTTCGCATCGCACCGGGGGGGAAATTCGCCACCCATCGGGAAGCGCCTTCGAGATCGCGGATCGCCCACTGATGCAGCACGCTCATCGCCGCCTCCTCCTGCTCGGG
This sequence comes from uncultured Spartobacteria bacterium, assembly GCA_937901895.1. Lineage (GTDB taxonomy): Bacteria > Verrucomicrobiota > Verrucomicrobiia > Chthoniobacterales > JAATET01 > JAATET01. The sequence goes on from CALGTD010000211.1 coordinate 20,978, forward strand.
GCCGGGCGAAATCCTGCCAGCCACCATACTGCCCGCCGCAGCGGGATCCTTTTGGGAGAGCACGAATGCGACCCGTGAAAGAATGCGGTCACGGTCGGAGCCTTCAGGCAGCGAGAGCGCCCATTCCTGCGCTGCCGGCGTGTTCCGCTCCGCCCATTGTTGTGCGAGGTCGTGGACCATGGGCATCGAAAGATCCGCCCCGAATTCCTGCGCGGCATCGAGGGCGGCTTTCGGATCATCCTCGGCGACCCGGTGGTAAACGAACTCGCGCGCAACGTCGCGACCGTCCTCCGAGCTCGTCGATTCGATCCACTCCAGCGCCTCGCGCGGCGCAACCGCCGCCCATTCGCGAAACACCGTTCGCATTGCCGCAACGCGAAGTTCCCCAGGCGGCAGGGTTTCGATCGTGCCGGCGGCAGCAACGGGATTCGCACGCGCGAGTTCCGTAAGGGATGCTACAAGCGTGTCCTCGTCGGTCGTTTCATCGACTGCCGTCGGGTCCGTCACGACAGGAGATTCGCTTGTGATCGAACTCGCAAACGGCAAGGAGGCCATCGTATCGGGACGGACGTTCTCCGTTCCCGTTGGCGGTGCAGGTCGTGCCGAAGTCCCCTTTCGGACTTCCTCCGCCGGTCCGCTCATCCAGAGGATGCCTCCGAAAACCATCACCCCGGCGCCCGCCGCCGCGACGATCCAGGACGGAGCATGACGCATCATGGCTGTCCGGCCGCCGTCGATTCGAACGCGAGGCATCGCTACTTCACCTCCCCGGTCAGGTCCTGATTCGCAAGCCATGCTCTGGCACCGGCGGCATCGATCTGCATCCACCGCTCGAAGCATTGAACGAGTTTCTCCTCGCGAAGACCGGGATCCAGACGCAGGGCCTGCTCCGCGGCGAGATCGGGAGCCCAGAATTGCACGGCATCGACGTAGGCGGCTGCCGCGCTTTGAAGCGGCACTCCCGGCGGCAAGGTCGCGAGCCACTTTCCGGCCGCTGCGGGATCGAGGATCGCCCAGAAATCCATCAGCTCGGCCATCGCCATTCGCTGCGTTTCCGGATCCTCGATATTCCGCGCAAATTCCGCGGCGGCCTCCGGATCCTGACTCGCCCAAGGTCCCACGACGGAAACCAGCCCATGATGCCGGATCATCCCCGAGGGAAGCCTGGCAGCGTATTCGGCGGCAGCGGCCGGATCGGTATTCGCCCAGGACTCCGCGATGTTGGTCAGTCCCAGTTCGCGTTCCGGCCCCTCCGGCAAACCTCTCGCCCATTCGTCCGCTGCCACGGGATCCACCTGTGCCCATGCGGTCGCGATGTTCGTGATGAGGGAGTTCTTCATATTGCCCGCCGGCAGATCCTTCACCTCCTCGTAGCACGCCACCGGATCCTCGTGACACCAGGTAAAGAGAAGGCGATCCCTGGCATTCTGCCGATCAAATCCCGGCGGAAGGGATCGCACCCACTGCAACGTGGCCTGCGGATCCATGCCCGCCCACACTTCCGCGACCGCCTCCATCGCGGGAGAACGGGAGCCCCGGCCGGGCAGCGCTGCAGCCCGGGTCGCCGCCGTGACTGGATCCTTCTCCGCGAGCTTCGCGGCCGCGAACGCAATCGTCTCCACCTTCATGCGGCCCTCCGGCAAACCGGCGACGTAGTCGAACGCAGCCTCGGGGTTCAACTCGGCCCAGCGGCGGATCGCACAGGTTTGGAACACACCCCGTTCGCGAAACTCCTTCAGCGTCCCAGCACGCTCCAGGGCTTCGGCAATTTCAACCTCGGTGAGCTCCTCGCCGAGTGTGGAGAGATTCTTCAATCGAGCGGACGGGTTCCTCTCTGCAAGCGCCTTCTCGATCCGGGCTTGAACGCTTTCGCGAACCGGCGGCGCGTCGGACGGACGCGAACACGCTGCGAAAAGAACGACCACCGGCAGTGCGATCAGAAAGCGCATGCACCTGCGCAGACGGGTGAGACAAATGGCGCGGCTGAAAAAATGAAACGTTTCCACGAAAACCACAGGGATTCTCCGCAAAAGGCGGCCGCACTCATCGAACCGCGGC
>CALGTD010000212.1 GCA_937901895.1 uncultured Spartobacteria bacterium
CGACCGACCTCTTTTGCGGCGGCCTGCACCGTATGCAGCCTCTCCGCGGTGCTCAACGTGCGTCCCAACTCGTGTTGCCGCAGGCCCAAACGGCGCACGATGTTCTCCACCATGACAACCGCGCCATCAATGATGAGGCCGAAATCGACCGCCCCGAGACTCATCAAGTTGCCGGAGAGTTTCGTTTCGACCATGCCGGTAATGGCAAAGAGAAACGAAAGCGGAATGGCCGCCGATACAATGAGGGCGGCACGCCAGTTTCCCAGCAGAAAGAGAAGCACGACGACAACGAGAATCGCGCCCTCGAACAGGTTCTTTTCCACCGTGGCAATCGTGCTATCCACGAGTGTCGTGCGGTCATAGACGGTCGTGATTTCCACGCCGGGAGGAAGTTTCGCGCGAATCTCCTTCATGCGCTCGTCCACGCGCTGGGCGATGATACGACTGTTCTCGCCCGCAAGCATGAGCGCCGCGCCAAGCACGGCTTCTTGTCCGTTATAGGTCGCCGATCCGGTGCGAATGTTTTTTCCAATTTCGACATCGGCCAGATTTTTGACGCGAAGCGGTTCCGCTCCGGCCCGGAATTTCACCGGCAGGTTGCCAATTTCCTCGGCAGACTGAACCCGGCCATTTGCGCGAATCGCGATCTGCTCGCCGCCAAGTTGGATGACGCTGCCGCCCGCATTCTCGACGTTTTCGCCGATGGTGTCGGAAAGTTCCTTGAACGTGACGCCGCTCGCCAAAAGCTTTTCAGGCTTGGGCAGAATGACGATTTGCTTCTCGAAGCCACCGGATGCGTTGACCTCCGCGATGCCGGGCACGCTGCGTAGCTGAGGTTTCACGACGAAATCGTGAATCAGCTTCAATTCCATCAACTGCTCCGCTCGGGACTTTGGCTTGTCCGGCCCTTCGTAACCGGGCGCATAGTCCACCACGTAGTAGTAGATTTCGCCGAGGCCGGTGGTGATGGGCGCGAGCTTGGGTGATACACCGGAGGGCAAATCGTCCACCGCGTTTTGCAAACGCTCGCTGACAAGTTGGCGGGCACGGAAAATGTCCGTCCCTTCCTCGAAAACAAGCGTGACCTGGGAAAGTCCAAACTTCGAGAGGGAGCGAAGTTCGGTCATGTTGGGAATCCCGAACATTTCCATCTCCAGCGGATAGGTGACGAGCTTTTCGATCTCTTCCGGGGCGAGACCTTTGACCTCGGTGTTGATCTGGACTTGGATGTTCGTGATGTCGGGGACGGCATCAATGGGCAGGCGCGTGGCCGACCAAAGTCCGGCTGCCAGCAATGCGACGGCACCCAGCAGGACAAAAACCCGCTGGCGCATTGAGAATTCGATAATTTTTTCGATCATAACTTAGTGAGAGTGTCCGCCGCCCTTGGTGGCGCGCAGTTCGATGAGATAGAGGGTTTCGACGGGTTTGCTGGCGACGACATCGCCCGAATACAGGCCGTCCGTGATTTCGATGAAGTCAGCGTTTTCCGCGCCGGTGGAAACGGGCGTGCGGAGGAGATGGTCGCCATTTTGCACATAGGCAAACTTGCCCGTGGCGGTTTCCAGAACAGCGGAGCGCGGAACTGCCACGACGGACTCCGTGCCGCCCGATTGCGTGACGCTGCCGGAAACGAAATCGCCGACATGCAGAGTGTTCTGCGAGTCGGGAATTTCGATGATGACCTCCTCATTGTTGACGGCATCCTTGGACGCCGGATCAATTTTCCACACGGTGGCCGGGTATTCGGTTTCGTGCGTCTTGAGCGTGGCGGTGTCGCCGGGTTTCAGCTTCTCCGCGAGGGCGGGTGACAGGAGCGCGGCTGCATACGCGGAGCCTGCCCGCTCGCCATTCACGCGGGACGGCTCATTGGCGGCACGATAAACTTGCGCCTCAATGGACACGACCGGGGTCAGCTTGCGCTCCTCGGCCTCGACCGTCTCAAGGCCAATGGCCTTTTTGGTCTCCTCCATGAGAGCAATTCCCTTTCCTTCGGCAAATTTCGCGCCTCCGGCTTCCTCGCCGTGATCGTCGTGGCCTCCACCTTCTTCCTTGGCGTGATCGTGTCCATCGCCTTCGGCATGTTCGGCGGCTTTCGGCCCGCAGCCGACGATGACGGCCAACAGAGCGAGGGCCATAAGTTTGCTGATGCTGTTTTTCATGGCTTTGCCTCCTTGGATGCGTCGAGCCGACCGCCGGTCAGGAGATTCAAGTCGAGCAGGGTGCGCCATGCGTCGAGCACGGCATTTTGGTAAGCTCGCAGGGAGTTCAAATAGGCGGATTGCGTGTCGAGGTAGAGTTGTGCGCCGATGGAACCGTTGCGAAATTGCGTGTCGGCCAGCGTCGATGCCTCTCGGAGGTTTTTCAGCAGGCCGGAGGGAATCATGCCCAACTGCCTCCGGGTGAGTTCGTAGGCTTTCAGGCGGCTCAGGATTTGGGCTTCGGTGTCACGCTCGGCTTTCACCCGCAAGGCTGCGGCGGCTTCAAGGCGTGCCTTGGCGCTGTGGATGTTCCCGATGTTCCAATCCCATAGTGGGACCGTCGCGGAAATCGCGCCTCCGATGTTCTGCTCGGTATCTCCGGCGACATCGCGACTGAAAAACGGCCCGATGGCAAAATCAGGCGCGATGTCGAGCCGCACGGCTGTCAGTTCGCGGCTGGATCGCTCCAACTCGCGCTGCCGGATTTTCAGCAGGGGATTGTTCTGCTGCGCGGCGAAAACGAGTGCGTTTTCGTTCAGCTTCTTTGCTGGCGGAATCAGCGAGTCGGTAATCCGCAGCGGAAGGCTTTGCGGTCTGCCGAGCAGCGCGTTAAGCTGTGTGCGGGTTTCCTCCCTCCGCAAAGATGCCTCTTTGATTGCGGCCCCCAATTCCACGAGGCTCGCCTGAACCAAACGGATCTCGATTTGCAAACGGGCTCCGAAGTTCGATTGCGAGTTCAGTTGTGAGGCAAGTTCGCTGCTCTGCTTGTAAACGGCTTCGGCAGCTTCGGCCTCGGACACGGCGGCAAGATGTTCGTAAGCGAGCACGCGCACCTGACCGGCGAGGGCCAGGCGAAACTGCTCAAGCCCGAGTTCGGCGATCTCGATGTTTTTGTTCGCGATAGCCTTGCGGAGCGTTCCTTTGCCGGGAAACTCGAAGGTCTGCATCACGGAAACGCTGAAAGTCGTGCCGTTGCCTTGCAGGATGTTTTCGGAATCGCGCACCTCGCGGCCACCGATTTCGGTGGAAATTTCAGGATTCTTGAAAAATCCCGCCTGCGTGCGCTGGCCCTTGGCCGCAGCCAGTTCCGCTTCAAAGACTCGCAGTTCGGCATTCTCTGCCAATGCTTGGTTAACGAGTCCTTCGATGGAACTCGAAGACGGCGCAGGCGGCTTGTCCTGGGCTGAAAGGGTGCCACCTAGGATTATACTAAGGCAGCACGAGAGCAGTTGCTTTCGATACATAAATGGGTTTGTGACCGATCCTCACCGAGAGAGACCGGAGATTTGAAAGGGCTTAAGAGTTGCCTTCGCTGTGGGCGCTGCCGTGATAAATGACCCGGATTTTCGCTGCCTGTCGTGCTTCGCTTATGGGGAAGCTAGCAACGTAGGATTGGCTGCCATTGCGACCGCGAGCGGTCCGTGGGTGCATGGGCGAATCGAGATCGTCGGTCTTTTCAGCAAGGACGCGGCCGTCTGAGCCGACTAGCTGAATATCGACATGCGTGGGCCGCATCAGTTGATGGGGTTTTGCGCTCCCGGCGACATAGAGACGGTCGGATGTCTCGTGTGCCCGGAAACTCATGATGGCACCAGAGCCGGAATGAATGGCCTCTATGGGAAGGCCGGAATCCGCTTGTTTCGTCCATGAATTGGATGCGCAAGCAGAAAGAGATGCAATGACCAGCACGGCAAAGCCGATCTGGAGAGGGTTGGGAATTTTTTGAGAAAGAAAGGGTAATTTCATAGGTTATTGCTGATTGTTTGGGTTTGACTCCATCTGCTGGCTGTAGCCTTTGCGCGGATTCACGATGTTTTCCGGGCCTGCGTTGGGTCCTGAATCGGGAATTCGGACGATTCGGTGCTGGTTGGTTCCGGGGACCATCTTTGATTGAACCTTCTGACGCCCGGATACAGAAGGAGATGCGCAGGCAGAGAGGATTGGAGGGGCGATTGCGAGAGCGACCGCTGCCCAGGTGAGTCGTAAAATAATAGATTTGTGCATTGAGTTGTCCTGTGATGAGCGCACCGCTAGGACGGCGCGCGGAGCTAAGAATCCGACCCGTAGGGTCAGGTTAAAAAGGGGCAATGCCCCTTTGGCGGCTATTCACGGACGCACCGCGCCCGTGAATCGTCAGGACAACCGAGGTGGGTAGTCGATTTCCCGAATGGGACCTTCGACAACCGAATCAACGCGGTCGAAATAGTAATCCGAACTCGAAGCGACGATGGAAAAATTCGGCGCTTCTGCCAAGGCTCCGATCACATGAGAATGACCGTGACAGCAAGTAGTGTGTCCTGTTGGACATGCTGGCTGTTCGGATTCGGAAGTATGGCGTTCCGAGGCATGTTTTGAGGGATGAAAGACATCCTCGTAAGCGTGGACAGCTTGCCCCCCCGCCATCAAGAGAATGGCGATGGCCCAGAATACACGGGCATATTTGAGGCAAATCCGCATCGGTGCAGGTTCTATCTCCGCTGACCAGTGTTTTGTCAACTCTGAACTTCCGTGGAGCCTGTAGGCATGTGTCAGAATCCCTATTTTACACCTGCAAGGCTCGGGTTCCAAAGATTGATTCCTTTGGCGGTGTCGAACGTCGAAGAGATCGGGAGTGAAGTTCCCCCGATTTGATGGACAGGGAGGGCGCAGACATCAGAGAAAGAACTGCGAACATGCCCAAGACCCATCCCAACTATGGCAGCGACTTCCAAACGGAAGCCGTAAATCTCCTACTCA
>CALGTD010000213.1 GCA_937901895.1 uncultured Spartobacteria bacterium
CGTCAGCGGTCCCAAGATAGGGGCCCGCTGAACCGATGTAATGAGTTGCACGGATGAAAAAGGGGGCGCCAGCTTCACGATGAAGAACACCGGAGAAGCGCGGTCGCTGGTTGTAGACGCCGCGGGAATAGTCCGAGCCGGCGGGAAAAAGCGCATCGAAGCCTTTCGACCGGAAAGGAAGGGGCGTGAACCACCGCTGATAAATTCTGCGCATGGCCAGGCTCAATGGGTGCAGGCGACTTGAATCAGATGGCATTCGCGAGCGGAACATCCCGATGAAACGAGTGCTTCGAAGCAGTTTCGAACACCTCGGTGAGTGCATTCAAAAAGATGCGGTTCAAACGCTCCGGTTGAAAGGTCGTGGCTGCTTCGTTCCGAGCCGCAGCGCTGTATCTCTCGCAAAGTTGGGAATCATGTTCGAGCTCGATCAAGGCTTGGACGACGGAGGAGGCGTCCCGATCGGTGACGATCCTAGCGGCTTTGGAATGTTCAGCCCACTTTACTGCGGCTGACTCGGGGGGAGCCCAGAGGACGATAGGCCGGCCAAATCGGCAGTATTCAGTCAACTTGGAAGGAAAACTGAAGCGGGAGAATTCTGCGAGGGAATCGGCAAACGGGCAGATCACGAGTAAAGCGCTCGCGTTTGAGAGGAGTGGGGGAATTTCGGACTGACCTACCATTCCCCCATAGAAATTCCCGTCTCGCACGGGGCGGGCCGTTTCCGCATTCCAGTCGGGTTCGGGACCGTAGAGTCGAAGCAAGTCCGAACGGTTTGTCTTCAAGAGTTCACGGCAGAGATCGGCGACCTCGTGCGAGTGAAAATAGTGAAAGATTCCCGCGTAAATGATCTGAAATGCTCGTGAAGCCACAGGTGCTCGGGCAACATCCAAGCCTCCTCCGGGAATTGGATACAGGACGCGATGGCGCCAGCCGCCGCCGAACTCGGCGGCGAGCTCAGGTGACACACTGAGCGTGATCGTGCAATTCTGACATGTTCTACGAAAACGGCGATTCGCAAGGGGGCGGAGTTTTCGAGGGAAATCTAGCCAAGCGGGCGACCAATCATGCACGATGGCGATGATCGGTATTCCCGCTTTACGAGCGGCGCGCACCGCGGGAATGAATACAGGAAATTCGGCTACGGCGACGAGCAGGTCAGGTTTGCGTGCTGCTATTGCGGTCAGGATTTTCCGGTATGACACCGCAATACCTGCGAGGGCATCGAGCCCCTGCGCCCAGCGGCGCCAGCGAGACCGGTGGAGTTTAAGGAAAAGCGGGCGTTTGGGAATGGGATCGAAATATAAATCGGAAGCCTCGGCGTATTCCGAATGAGCGGATACAATCTCGAAGTGACGGCGTGCTGCCTCAAGATGACGGTGCATCAACAGTTGACCCGACGTGGTGGGCAAAGCCGGACGCGGGGCGATAAAAAGCAGGCGAGGGAGGGTGCGAGCCGAGTTCAACTAGATTGGGTTGCCCGAAATGGTTTTTGCATGCCCGTCACTATCTCTGCGGGAGGGGAGAGGCGTCGATCTATGAAGGCGCATCTACGATAGGTGAGGCTATACGATTACGCTGCGGATAGCAGCGAAGCGACGCATCGGGGCACCACCATCGGGCGATGGCCGAACATGCGGGCGTAATGTCCTTTCAAAAAGAGACGGAAAGGGCTTCGATTGCGCAGCAGCGAGCGAGCGAGCCGATGTGCCAGCTTGCCGGGTTCTGATTCGGGAACAGCTTTTGCAGCGAGCCACGGATAGCGACGCTCAATTGCGAGTAGAGCGATGATATAGGGCGCGAAAATACCTTCGAAAATCGGCCCGCTCGGCTGCTGCTCGTGTTCGACAAGATGAAGGTCGAAATATTTAGAGCCGACACGTTTCAGACCGTGAAAGTGGAAAAACACGAGTGGCTCGTCGCCGATAAGGAGAGTGGACCCTTGGTAGCCGACCGGATGGTTGCCGATATTCCATACTCCGACGTTCCCTCCTTTGTGTTGCAGCACCTTGACGCCGTGAAAAAGCTGGGGCCATTCGTCCAGATACTTCTGGTCGCCGTAGACTCCTCTCGCCGGATCTGTGCAGCAGGAGGCGAGGCAACGCTCGCCCCACCAAGCGAGACACTTCGAAGCATGCTCATCCCGGCGAAAGATGATCAGTCCGACGTTGTAGATGCCGTAAACCACCATGCCCTCTCTTCCTTTCGGCCATCGATGGGCGATGATGCCCACCGATGCGTCACCGAACTCGGCAAAAAGGGGCTCGATCGAAGAATAGAAGAAAAGGTCTGCGTCGAGATAGGTGACGAGTTCGGCGCTAGCCTCGTGTTGGAAAACGAAGGCGGGCAGAAATGGAGTGCAGGTAAAGTAGAACTCGATTCGAGAACGAGTTGTTTTCGCAACCGATAGCGCCGGGAACTGAGCCTCCAAGTCCACCAGTTTGAACGCCACCACATCGTTCAGCTCCAAACCGGTGATGAAGTCATGAACTTCATCATCGAGGCACAATGCCCACAATTTGAAGGGATGACCGTGACGCCGCAGCGACGCGTGCAACGCAAGCGCGCGGCTGGCGTAGTGGCTGTCGAAATACGTGCAGTAGTGCCGCATGGAACTGAAGCTCAGGGCAGAGGAGAAAAAGAGGAAGCGCGGTGGCGCAGAGACTAGATTTTTTCGAGAACGAAACCCTTGAAATAAGCGGGTTCATCCCGGAGGGAAATAGAGTCAAAGCCGGGAAACTCCGCGATACATCTGTAACCGCCCGCGACGAACACCGTGGTAAGTTTTTTTTCGTCAAAAACCCAAGCGGGATAATCTGCCAAGTATATGTTTGCGGGCACGTGTTGGATCGTCAGCCGGTCGCGACCGGAATAAAGGAAAGGCGTCCGATCGACGATGACATGCTTTATTCCGAGTTGAAGCATCGAAGCGAGAACCCCGTGAGGTGCGGGGAGGTATTGCAAGACGCCGGATAAGAGAAGCACATCGGGAAACTGCTGGGCCACAGCTTCGTCCAGAGAGTGGTAGAATCGAAGCTCCGACGTTTGGAACTCCCGCTGCCCGCATTCCACCACCGTAGGCTGTTCTACCACTGCCCAGTCGATTGACACAGCGCGGCCGAAGAATGATTTCGTTTGGAAATATGTGCTGCCGAGCGAGCCGCCGAAGTCGAGGACCGAGAGCTTGCCGCTGTTGTTCAGGGCGGCGCGACCCAACGCGCTCAACATCGGCAAGGCATATTGCGGCTGATCGAAGATGACAGAGTCGCGCTCGAAAACAGCCTCTCCATTTCGGACTTTGAGGATGGCAGCTCGAGTGCGTTCGAGGATGACAGGTGCAGCATAGCCGTTGCACATGGCTACTGCTTCGGCCCACGACAGATAGTTGCCGCGAAACTCAAGTTGGTCTT